>NZ_JCANUC010000001.1:0-448771 GCF_059568765.1 Lacicoccus kunmingensis DSM 17847
ATGGGTCGGATCGTACGTCAGCTTGGCGGTAATGAACAGAGACTTAATCCCCTTGTGCTTGATTTCTTTCACTGATGTATTCGTAAAATCGATATTATCCTCTTTCATTTGGAGTAAAGATAGTATAAAATGCTTCATAGGCGTAAATGTTTCCTTTCTGTGAGTTGTGGTGACTTCATTATAAAGAACATTTGCGCCATTTTTATACCCTTTTACATAAAAATACGGTCCATGACATTTCAGTCATCAACCGTATTTATTATAGAGCCAGTATTGAGAGGCGCGCCCGGGAAGTCTGGGTGCGTTTTTTGGCGTGGCGTTTTTTGATACTTTTAAGCGTGGACCTGCTCAGTTGGCCTGAGAAATGAAGCTAAGTGAGCAGCTCAAGAAGAAACCTGCTCACTCGTAAGAAAGACTTTCAACGAATGAGCAGGCAAGCTCTGAATATCAGTATTCAATTAGATCTTTATTCCCATATCGACGTACAGTGGCACTGCTAAAAGTATTTCCACTATATTTTTCAATCTTACTGGATGATAGCCTCCAAGTTGAGTTGAGAACACGCAACTCGCCAATCAGCTGCTGAACGACTTCAGGACTTGTCATCCCGACCCCGCACCCATCATAAACGAACTTATCCCGGTTCACCCGGCTGTTATCACAATCCGCACAGAACACACCGCCGGCGGGCGCGGCAAAACTGACATTGGCGTCGCTGTCATAGGCGGACCTGAATATGCGCCTCGTGTCAAGCATCTCGACGAAGCGGGTGTAATCTATACCGGTTCGGCTTCAGCAGATGCCGGAGACGTTTATTCAGATTGGTACGGGTGTAGATGTTCGGGTGATCCGGTAAATTGCAAATCGTCTGTTCGGGGTGAATAAAAACCAGATTGCAGGTGAGATCGAGCCGCATGTTGAATGCCTTCAAACTGCAGCTCGCCCGCATGGCCCGCCGGTATTCATTCAAATCTTTACTGTCTTCATCTGACAGGAGTGTTCGCCGGTTTAAAATGTCAAGATGCAGCAGCTTAACATTCTTCGACCGCATCAGTAGAATTTCATGAGTTCGATCATGACTTTTTCAAGGTCTTCGATGAAAGCCTCATCGGACTTCAGTGCTTCATCGCCCGGACGGTAAACTTTCCCGACTAAAAACTCGCCTTTTTTCACATAGCGGAGACGGACGAGTCCTGCTTCCAGATCTTCATCGGACAGCCCGGACAGTTCTGGCTTGGACGGCTTCATGTGATCTAAAGAAATGGAGTAATTCTGAGGCATCTCCCTGAACAGGTCTAAATCATCCAGCCATTTCTTAGCGACATTCTGTTTGTCCGGTGACTCATAGATGACACCGTACATGCAGAAGGCGTGGTCGCCCCACAGGCCGATCTGGAAATGGGGCATCATTTTGTAGCCGCGTTTGTTCGTCGAGAACGCAACCCAAGTATCATCCGGCGGATTCACCTTACGGCGGGCGTGCATCGCAACGTGTGGAAACTGTTCGTCTCCCGTCAGGTCCGTAAGGAATCCTGCGAAGTGATCGCCAAGGTTATACAGCTTGACGCGGGGGCCTTCTTTGATGCCCTCCATGCGCGCATCGAGCCCGTCAATTTTAAAAGTGTCGAAATCTTTATTTGTAAAGCGGTATTTAGTCATATAATGATTCCTTTCTAATAATATGCTTGTGAACTATGATAAAATAATAAATGAAACCAATCAAACTTTTGAGGTGTATTTTATGGAAATCTATAAATTCGCACAAGAAACCATACAGGAAGCCGGCAAGTTCATCCGCCAGCGCATGACAGAAGAATTCAGCATCGACAGTAAACAAAATCCGAATGACCTCGTCACGGATGTAGATAAAGAAACTGAGGTCTTTTTAAATAACAGAATTGAAGAACGCTATCCCGACCACAGAATTGTGGGTGAGGAGGGCCATGGCCGTGACATCACCGATGCAGACGGCGTCCTCTGGATCGTCGATCCGATCGACGGTACACTCAACTTTGTCCATCAGATGGAAAACTTTGCGATTTCCATTGGCATCTATATTGACGGCAAGCCATATGCCGGGCTTATACTGGACGTTATGAAAGGCGACCTCTATCACGCCGCTTTCGAGCACGGGGCCTACAAGAACGATCAGCTGCTGCCGGACATTGAACAGTCGCATCTCGAGTCATCACTCATTTCGACCAACACGAACTGGGTAATACGTGACGGCATCAACACCCCGTTCATCGAAGTCGTGAGAAATGCACGCAGCACACGCTCACTCGGCTCGGCTGCGCTTGAATTTGTCAACGTTGCACGCGGCACCAGCAGTGCGGCACTGTTCTACAGGCTGCACCCATGGGATTTTGCGGGCGGCGCCATCATTCTGCATGAAGTCGGGGGCATCACGACGACACTGCTCGGCGACGACCTCAGACTACTCGATACAAACAGCATCCTCGCCGCCAACAGCACAATCCACGATGAAATCACAGCGTACTTCAGAAAAGACGAGCTGTTCATCAAGAACCATAAGATCTTCCACCACCTGTAAACCTGTACTTCCTCGCCGACACTTTTTCAAAGAAGTGTTCCGTGATTTTTCTGTAAGCATAATTATTTAAATGAAAACCGATATGCAGCTGGATGTCACTCCGGCGGTATTCACGACACCGCTCAAGCTTTTCAAGACAGAAGAAATACCCGCCCACCAGTGCATGCAGGCTGTCGATGGTGTGGCAGACGTTGCACTGGATGATGTTGCTGTTGAACAGGGTCAGGTCGTGTGATGTACATGCGGCACACCGCACGCCCGGAGTGAACATGTTCATATTGAAACTGTACGTATTCGGCTGAAACAGATCAGCCGGGCATGGGCGTGTTTTTATTTTTAATGACGGCTGAATGTTCGATGGCTTTTAAATAGTAGGGCAGGTTTTCTTTAGACAGAAACAGGTCGCTCTTACGCGACTTCATTGTGAAGCGGTCATTCATCATGACATATTTGACGATGATCGGGCGCTGGAACTCGCCTTCATCGATCAGCTGGGCTTTGAACATCTGATACAGCTTATCACTGCGGTTTAAATCCAGCACGGCTTCATGGCTGTCTGAGCACAATATATTGAACGGGTTGACGTAATGGCTGCCTTCCAATTCATGAAGGATGAATATGTAATAGCAGTAGTCCGTAATGAGAAGGACATGGACGAATTCACGCTCGCCGTCGACAAAGACTTCCGAGTGCCAGTAAATATCGATGTTTTTCATGTTGATGTCCTGTAAATATTGTTCGAACTCTTCTTCAAGGGCTTCGGAGCGGCACAGGGCCTGATACTCCTTCGTTTCATCTTCGGTGAACGGTAAGCGGTTGTACAAAAACTCATAAATTTTCAGTTTTTCATTCTTTTCACGCATGTTTTTATCCCCCTTTGCAGTACTGTTTTTATTGTGCATAACAATCAAATTGTCGTCAAAACGCAACAATTTGATTTTGGACATAAAAAAAGAACAGAAATTAGATTTCTGTTCAGCGGAAATTCAGTTTCTGCAGTAAAAAAGATGCAGAAATACGAAATTTGTAGTTTTTATAACCAGCCGTTTTCACGGTACTTTTTCTTGAGTGTGAAACCGACGCCGAAAATACCGATAAAGATCAGGACAGTGATGGCTGCAAATATCCACATCGCTTCAGCGGCAAAGACTGAGAAAGCGACCATCATGGAAACGGCAAGTACAGCCAGTACCAGAAAGATAAGTTTTGATTTAGGTTTCTCCATTGCCATGTACTCCTTTAAAGTTCATTATTCAACTGAGTATAGCACAAAAGTCTGTTTTTTAATAGAATTACTATTGTATGAATCAGAATCGTACTGTGATATAATGGTACAGTTAAGGAAAGAAAAGATTCTAAACACGAAGGGAAAGTCTTGATGAATTTAAGAGAAGATATCCGTAATATTGCAATTATCGCACACGTTGACCATGGAAAAACGACATTAGTAGACCAATTATTGAAACAGTCTGGTATATTTCGTGAGAATGAGCATGTAGAAGATCGTGCGATGGACTCAAATGATATTGAAAGAGAACGCGGTATTACAATTTTAGCGAAAAACACCGCGATTGACTATAAAGATCATAGAATAAACATCCTCGATACGCCCGGACACGCAGACTTCGGCGGCGAAGTGGAGCGTATCATGAAAATGGTGGACGGCGTCATCCTTGTTGTGGATGCATACGAAGGTACGATGCCGCAGACGCGTTTCGTCTTGAAAAAAGCACTCGAACAGGATTTGAAGCCGCTAGTCGTGGTGAATAAAATCGATAAGGATTCAGCACGACCTGAAGCGGTTATCGATGAAGTGCTTGAACTGTTCATCGAACTTGATGCGAATGATGAGCAGCTTGAATTTCCTGTTGCTTATGCTTCAGCGATCAACGGTACAGCGAGCCTTGAGCCTGAACCGGAGAAGCAGGAAGAAAACATGCAGTCCATCTACGACAGTATTTTGGAATATGTTCCTGCACCAGTCGACAACAGTGATGAACCGCTGCAGTTCCAGGTTGCACTGCTTGACTATAACGACTACGTCGGACGTATCGGTGTCGGCCGTGTGTTCCGCGGGGAAATAAAAGTCGGCCAGCAGGTTTCACTGATTAAAAACGACGGTACGGTGAAAGACTTCAGAGTAACCAAGATGTTCGGTTTCTTCGGTCTGAACCGTCTGGAAATCGAGCACGCGAAGGCGGGCGACCTAATCGCGCTTTCCGGCCTTGAAGATATCAACGTCGGCGAGACGGTGACACCAAGAGACCATCAGGAAGCGATGCCGGTACTCAGAATTGATGAGCCGACACTTCAGATGACGTTTTCTGTAAACAACTCACCGTTCGCAGGCCGTGAAGGTAAATACGTCACTGCACGCCAGATTCAGGAGCGTCTGGATCAGCAGCTTGAAACGGATGTGTCACTGAAAGTGGAGCCGACCGACCAGCCGGATGCATGGATCGTTTCAGGCCGCGGCGAACTTCATTTATCTATACTGATTGAAAACATGAGACGTGAAGGATTCGAACTCCAGGTGTCGAAACCAATCGTTATCGTCAAAGAAATTGACGGCGTAAAATGTGAACCGTTTGAACGTGTTCAGATTGATGTGCCTGAAGATAATACAGGCGGCGTCATCGAATCACTTGGTGCACGTAAAGGCGAAATGCTGGATATGGTGAACACCGGCAACGGCCAGACGCGTATTACGTTTTTAGTACCAGCAAGAGGCCTTATCGGCTACAGAACTGAATTTATGTCCATGACAAGCGGTTATGGTATATTGAACCATACATTCGAAGAATACCGTCCGCTCATCAAAGGTCAGATCGGCGGCAGACGTAATGGTGTGCTTGTATCGATGGATAAAGGTACGGCATCCACTTATGCGATACTGCAGCTTGAAGGCCGCGGTACGAACTTCATGGAGCCGGGTACTGATGTTTACGAAGGTATGATTGTCGGTGAAAACTCACGTGATAACGACCTGACGGTCAATATTACAAAAGTGAAGGCGGCAAACAATATCCGTTCGGCAACGAAAGAGCAGACTGCTACGATGAAAAAACCCCGCACCCTGACGCTTGAAGAGGCACTGGAGTTTATTAACGATGATGAACTTGTAGAAGTGACGCCGGAAACTGTAAGATTGAGAAAGAGTATTCTGGATAAAGGTGCAAGAGAACGTGCACAGAAGAAAGAAAAGATAAGACTTGAATCGGAGTGAGTATAAGTGTTTCTCCCAGCTGTATTATCGAGTGCCTCAGTTAATGTCAATGAGCGCTTGACTTTTTTCGGCAGACTTTACGGCCTGGATACGAATCCGGAGACTGGAATGTGGCTGCTGTTTGTCACAATATTCGCCTTATGCATACTTGTTTATGTGCTCGGGTTTGCCCGTAAGATCAAACTCTGGCAAAATGTTGTCGTTTATATCGCAATGTTCTTCGGCGCTTTGGTTTTAACTTTCTTCGGTGCATTTCTGCCGGTTGCAGAAAGTCTGATTGTTGCAGCGATAGTACTTGGACTGTACAGATTCAGATTGCACAGAGAACGCCAGGCGGGCAATATACCGCCAAAACAAAAACAGAGCTGATATAAACAAATCACGCCGGGAAATTCCCGGCGTGATTTTTAATTTATGGAGATACCAGTGACATGCTGCAGTCTGGTTTCAATATTATTATCTGAAATGATGACCAGATCGATCATGTTGTCATCATACATTCTCTTACCGTCTTTACTGAACTGTGCGTAGTGTCTGCTGCGTTCATTATACGGAAGGATCGTCGTGCCTTCGTCATGTGTATATGTAATCATCGCATCTTCGCCGCGTTCCGGCTCAGTATATTCGAGAAAAGTATCCAGCTTGATGATGAATGTCTCTTCCAGCAGCTGTGAATTTTTATATTTCTTTTCTGACTTCAAAGTTGGCGGTTTGCTGCTGCCTTCAATAATCTGGCGGTTCCATTCCGTATTGTCGGAAAATGAGATGCCTTCGTCATCATGTGAAGCTTCAAGCGCATCTTCCAAAGTAATTTTACGATCATCAAAAATCCATGTTGAAGGATCTAATGTAATTTGAAACTTGATATCTCCCAGAATCTGTATAACCATATAAAATCGCTCCTTATACTGTTCATTATATCAAAAGATAGTTTGATATAATACGTCATTAATGAATTTCTAGTCTTTTGATTCCTTGCATTTTTAACGTCGGTGATATAAAATTTTTATTATAGTTAAAAGAGGGGGTAAGTGTGTCCATGAAAGAAGAATTGCGCCATCAGGCATATGAACAGCTTGAAGCAGACGCTGATCGTATTGTACAGCTGATTAAAGTTCAGATGGACAATTTGACGATGCCCCAATGCCCGGTCTACGAGGAAGTTTTAGATACCCAAATGTTCGGACTTTCAAAAGAAGTGAATTTCGCCGTACGTCTTGGGCTTGTTGATGCAGACGATGGACGTGAGCTGTTGGAACGCCTGGAAAAAGAAGTTTCCAAAGTCCATGATTTATATATGCAGGAAGAAAAACTTGAGTCTAAAGAAATTTAATCTTTAGACTTTTTTAAATGAGGGAACAATGTGCAATACGTTAAAGATTTTTTCAAATACGTCAAAGCTTATTCCAAGTATGTAGACTTCACGATCATCATCATATATGTACTGCTCAGTCTGATCGGACTCGTGATGGTTTACAGTTCGAGCATGGTCATGGCGGCAAATAACGACAATTTTTCTTCGCCGGAACACTTTTACATAAGGCAGGGGATGTTCATCATTCTTGGCTTTTCCATCGTCTTCTTTATGAGCTACTTCATGTCCGGTGAAATTTTCAAAGATAAAAAACTCCAGCTTACCGCAATTGTTATCATCATGCTGCTTTTACTCTACACATTGTTTTTCGGTGATGTGGTCAACGGACAGAGAAACAGAATCCAGTTCGGCCCGCTCAGCCTGCAGGCGCAGGAATTTTTCAAAGTGCTTGTCATCATCTATATGGCATATATATATGATAAGAAAATATCACTTTCCAAAATGGAGCTTCAGGATTACATTTATCCGCTGACGTTCATCGGGGCGTGTTCGGGTCTTGTACTGCTCACCGATTTCGGTACATGGATGGTGGTTGCAGCCATTATCATGGGTATATTCATATATTCCGGTGTGCCGCTTAAATTCATCATGAAAACCGGGCTTGTGATTACTGTAGCTACCGGAGTTCTTATATTGATCTCCTACTTGTTCCAGGGCCAGGTTTTATCTGATTACCAGATCGCCCGTATCGAAACGTTCATCAATCCGTTTGTGGATCCGATGGGTGCGGGTTATCAGCTGACGAATTCACTGATTGCCATCTCACACGGGGGCTTGACCGGTACGGGACTCGGCGACGGTGTGATGAAGCTCGGTTATCTGCCTGAGCCGCATACGGACTTCGTGTTTGCGGTCCTCGCTGAAGAGCTCGGCCTCGTCGGTGTATTTTTCGTCATCCTGCTGTTCATGATTTTAATATTCAAAGCATTGAAATATGCAGCAGTATCAAAAGATAAGTTTTACAGCCTCGTCTGTGTCGGTGTGGCACTGTATATTACATTGCAGCTGTTCGTCAACATCGGCGGCATTTCAAAAATAATTCCACTGACAGGTGTGCCGCTCCCGCTACTCAGTTACGGGGGTTCTTCATTCCTGTCGGTTTCAATAGCAGTAGGGCTTCTCATCATCGCTGCAAAACACGTAAAAAAAGAAAAAGAAGGGCTGCATTAACCGGTGATTTAAAATTACCGGTTTTTATTCTCAATTAATAGTGTGAATTTTATAATTTTTATTATATAATAAGTTCATTATGCTTTTGGGAGGAATTTCTTATGAACAAGATACATAAATTACTCGTTGCGAACAGGGGTGAAATTGCGACTCGTATTTTTAGGGCTGCAACAGAACTCAATATAACGACTGTCGCAATTTACAGTAATGAGGATAAAGGTGCATTGCACCGTTATAAGGCGGACGAAGCTTATCTGGTCGATCCGGATTTATCGCCGACTGAAAGCTATCTTAATATAGAAGCAATCATAAAAGTGGCAAAGAACGCCGGAGTGGATGCCATTCATCCGGGTTACGGCTTCTTAAGTGAAAATAAAGAATTCGCAACACGCTGTGCCGAGGAAGGCATCATTTTCATCGGACCTGAAGTGCGTCACCTTGAAATGTTCGGTGATAAAGTCCGTGCACGTGAAACGGCAATCTCAACAGGTCTGCCGATCATTCCGGGCAGTAAAGATGCAGTCCGGGATTTCAGCGAAGTTGAGGCATTCATTGAGGAAAATGGTTACCCGATCATCATCAAGGCCATTTCCGGCGGCGGCGGTAAAGGTATGCGCGTCGTCAATGAAGAAGATAACTTGAGAGACAGTTATGACCGTGCGAAGAGTGAGGCGTTGAAATCATTCGGTAACGCGGAAATCTATCTTGAAAAATATATTGATAAAGCAAAACATATTGAAGTCCAGGTGATCGGTGATACACACGGTAACATCGTGCACCTGTATGAAAGAGATTGTTCAGTGCAAAGACGCCACCAGAAACTTGTGGAAGTGGCACCTTCAGTCGGACTGACGGATGCACTCCGTGAAAAAATCTGTGAAGCGGCAAAAGATATGTCTGAACAGATCGGCTACGTCAACGCAGGTACAGTTGAATTTTTAGTGGCGGACGGCGAGTTTTATTTCATAGAGGTCAACCCGCGTGTTCAGGTTGAGCATACGATTACAGAAATGGTTACAGGTGTGGATATCGTCAAGACACAAATTCAGGTGGCAGACGGCAAGGACCTGTTTGGTGAAGAAATCGGCATGCCTCAGCAAAAGGATATTCCGCTGATGGGCTTTGCGGTACAGTGCCGTATTACAACTGAAGATCCGCTGAATGACTTCATGCCGGATACGGGTGAAATCATGGCTTACCGTTCAAGCGGCGGTTTCGGTGTCAGATTGGATGCCGGCGACGGATTCCAGGGTGCTGAAATTTCACCTTACTATGATTCACTGCTTGTAAAGCTGTCCACTCACGGACTGACTTATAAAGATGCGAATGAAAAGATGGCGCGAAGTCTGAAAGAGATGCGTATCCGAGGTATCAAGACGAACCTTCAGTTCCTTCTGAACGTAGTTGAAGATAAAGACTTCCTTGAAGGGGACTACTCGACGAAGTTCATCGATACGACGCCTTCATTATTCGAGTTTGAAAAGCCGAAGGACAGAGGTACGAAGACGCTTGAATATATCTCTACAATTACAGTGAACGGATTCCCTGGTGTCGAAAAAAGAGAGAAGCCCCAATTCGATCCGCCGAGAATTCCGAATTATACACCTGAAATTGTTGACGGTACAAAGCAGATTCTTGATGAACGCGGACCGGACGGTCTCGCCAAGTGGCTGAAAGCGCAGGACGAGACCCTCATTACAGATACAACGATGCGTGACGCACACCAGTCGTTACTGACGACGCGTGTCCGTACATATGATATGAAGAAGATTGCGCCATATACTGCGCATGATCTGAAAGACGCATTCAGTCTTGAGATGTGGGGCGGCGCGACGTTTGATGTGGCGTACAACTTCCTGAAGGAAGATCCGTGGAGCCGTCTTGCGACACTGAGAAAAGATATTCCCAACGTACTGTTCCAGATGCTGCTGCGTGCATCCAACGCAGTCGGCTACAAAAACTATCCGGATAACCTTGTCGAGAAGTTTGTTGCCGAAAGTGCGAAAAGCGGTATCGATGTATTCAGAATTTTCGACTCGCTGAACTGGCTGGAAGCGATGAAGCCTGCAATCCAGGCGGTACTTAAAACAGGCAAAGTTGCAGAAGGTGCGATCTGTTACACAGGCGACATCCTGAATCCGGAACGTTCAAATGTCTATACTCTGGACTACTACAAAAACATGGCGAAAGAACTTGAAGCAGAGGGCGTTCATATTCTTGCGATCAAAGACATGGCCGGCCTGTTGAAACCGAAAGCGGCTTATGAGCTGATCGGTGAACTGAAACAGACGGTGGATATCCCGATTCACCTGCATACGCATGATACGAGCGGTAACGGCGTATTCACATATGCAAAAGCGATTGAAGCGGGTGTCGATGTGGTCGATACTGCACTTGGTGCGCTGAGCGGACTCACTTCACAGCCGAGCGCGAACAGTCTGTCCTACGCGTTAGACGGTACAGACAGAAATATCCGCGCGGATGTTGAAGGTCTGGAAAGACTCAGCCAGTACTGGGAAGATGTGCGTAAGTACTATGTGGACTTCGAAAGTGATATCAAGAGCCCGCATACTGAAATCTACCAGCACGAAATGCCGGGCGGACAGTATTCAAACCTTCTGTCCCAGGCAAGAAGCATGGGTCTGGGCGAAAGATACGGCGAAGTGAAGAAGATGTACCAGAAAGTGAATATGTTGTTCGGTGATATCGTCAAAGTCACACCGTCATCGAAAGTTGTCGGTGACATGGCCCTGTTCATGGTACAAAATGAATTGGATGAGGATTCACTGTTCAAGCGCGGTGCACATCTGGACTTCCCTGATTCCGTCGTGAGCTTTTTCAAAGGTGAAATCGGTATTCCGGTGACAGGCTTCAATGAAGATCTGCAGAAACTTGTGCTGAAAGGCACTGAGCCGCTTAAAGAGCGTGCGGGTGAAATGATGGAGCCGATCGATTTTGATGCGCTCCGTGAAGAGATTGCAGAATTCCAGGAAACTGAAGTGACGGATCAGGATATACTGAGCTACGCACTGTATCCGAAAGTTTACAAAAACTTCGTTACGACGAATGAGAGCTTCGGTAACGTGGACAGACTCGATACACCGACATTCCTGTTCGGTATGCGTAAAAATGAAGAGCTTGAAATCGTCATCGATAAAGGTAAGACGTTAATCGTCAACCTGCTGTCCATCGGTCACGTCCATGAGGACGGCTACCGCTGGATGTACTTCGAACTGAACGGTTTCCCGCGTAAAGTTAAAATCAAGGATGAAAGTGTGGAGTCGAAAGTTGCAAGACTTCAAAAAGCGGATCCTAAAAATATCGGCCACATCGGTGCACAGATGCCGGGTACGGTCAGCTCGATGAAATTCAAAGCCGGAGATTCCTTTGAAAAAGGAGACATCATCATCATCACTGAAGCGATGAAGATGGAAAACTCCGTCAAGGCGCCATTTGCCGGAACGGTTACGGAAGTATTCGTTGATGAAGGCGATAGCGTCGAATCGAATGACCTGATGGCCCTTGTTGAAAAGAAGGACTAATATAAATGGAGGCACCAGTCACATGAGTGGCTGGTGTTTTTTTATTGAAATAAAGTACTGATTTCAGTTTGTAAGTTTAACATCTCCAGTTAAGTGAATATGACTGATAAGGAAGAAATAACCAGAGGAGGGGTTAAGATGCAACTGAATGTTGCTCAGAAGTTAATTAAGGACCATTTGGTTTCCGGTGAAATGAAGACCGGCGAAACGATTGGCCTGAATATCGATCAGACGTTGACGCAGGATGCGACAGGTACGTTGGTGATGCTGGAGCTTGAAGCGATGAAGATTGATAAGGTCAGTACGGAAGTTTCCGCACAGTATGTGGACCACAATCTGATTCAGGATGATTACCGTAACCCGGATGACCATAACTTTTTACGCAGTGCTTCAAATAAATTCGGCGTTCATTACAGCCAGCCGGGGAACGGGGTGAGCCACCCGGTCCATATGCAGGAATTTGCAAAGCCCGGTAAGACGCTGCTCGGATCGGACAGCCATACGTGTGCGAACGGTGCGATGGGCATGCTTGCCATGGGTGCCGGCGGAATTGATGTGACGCTTGCCATGACCGGCCAGCCGTATTATGTCACGATGCCTAAAGTGATGGGCGTTGAACTTACAGGTAAGCTGCCGGATTGGGTCAGTGCAAAAGATGTGATTTTGGAAATGCTGCGCCGTCACAGTGTCAAAGGCGGTGTCGGAAAAATCATCGAGTATTACGGCGATGGACTTGACGACCTGTCGGCGATGGATCGCCACGTTATTGCGAATATGGGTGCGGAACTCGGTGCGACGGCAACGGTATTTCCTTCGGATGAAGCGGTGAAGAAGTTTCTTGAATCTCAGGAGCGCGAAGACGAGTGGTATGAACTGAAGGCAGACGAGGGTGCTGAGTATGATGAATATGAACAGATCAATCTGTCGGAGCTGGAGCCGCTGATTGCCAAGCCGACGAGTCCGGATAATGTGGTACCGGTCAGCGAAGTGGCAGGCGATCCGATTTACCAGTCATACATCGGTTCATCAGCAAACCCGGGGTATCATGATTTTGCGATTGCGAGTGAAATTGTGAAGGGCAGTGTCATTGCACCGGGTACATCGTTCGATATCAACCCGACGTCAAGACAGATGCTGCAGCAGCTCGTGGAAAACGGCCATATTGCCAATTTTCTGTCGGCCGGGGCGCGCCTGCATCAGGCAGGGTGTAACGGCTGTATCGGAATGGGCCAGGCACCGGCGACGGGCCACAACAGTTTGAGGACGACGCCGAGGAACTTCCCGGGACGTTCGGGTACGGTCGAGGATTCCGTATTCCTATGCAGCCCGGAAACGGCAGCGGCTTCGGCCCTCGCAGGTAAAATTACGGATCCGAGAACGCTGGATATGGATTATCCTGAAATTCCGGACCCTGCGCCGAAGGTCGACCATTTCCTGATGGAGGCACCGCCTGAAGATAACAGCGGAATCGAACTCGATAAAGGTCCGAATATTACAGAGATACCGGACTTCGATGCGATTCAGGACAGCTTCGATTTGCCGGTACTGCTTAAAGTCGGCGACAATCTTTCTACGGATGAAATACTTGCCGGCGGTTCGAGAGTGCTGCCGTTCCGCAGTAACATCCATGAAATCAGTGAGTTTACATTTGAAAGAGTCGACGAAACATATACCGACGACGCGAAAGAGTTGAAAGAGAAAGGCGGCCATATGGTCGTCGGCGGTAATAACTATGGGCAGGGCTCTAGCAGGGAACACGCCGCACTTGCACCAAGATATTTAGGGCTCAGAGTCGTGCTGGTGAAAGACTATGCACGTATCCACCGCCAAAACCTGATCAACTTCGGCATACTGCCACTCACATTCGTCAATGATGACGAGTACGAATTGATCGAGAACGGCGCTGTACTCGAGTTCAGAAATATACACGACAATATACGAAGTGACGACACATTCGAGGTGGAAATAAAAGGCACCGGACAGACAGTCGAAGTCACGCACGGCCTGAACGACCGCCATAAAGATATACTGCTTGCCGGAGGTATCATCAACTGGGTGAAAGAAAAGCAGGAGTAATTGAGAGGGATTAATATAGCAAGGCAGCTGGACCTGTTGAAGGTCCAGCTGTTTTTTTTGTGTTTGTATTTGAAGGGGGCGAGCGGCAGTGCGGGGTGGCCGCCTGCTCACTTGAGATGATCATCCGTTCCATATGAGCGGGGAGGGCTTTATTTTTATAAAAGTCATAAATTTCCGCTGTTCCAATAGCAGTAAAATTCCTTCTAACTAAACAGAAATGACCCGTAAAATGTAAAGATAGCGAGAAAACTACCTCTATCTAAACACCTGTCGCATAAAAACGTTCCATCAGCGCGAAATACAACCTCATCCAAACGGGCCTTGCAAAATAAAATCAAAAAATCCAGCCTGGCAAGCTTACAGCCGCTGGACTGGATTTAAAATGTTTTATATCATTTTGTTCTCGACAGTAACATGATGAAGTAACACAGCAATCCGAAAAGTAATGTGATGAACAGTGCGTGCATCAGTGCGATGAAGATGTTCACCATTGTGAATACGCTGAGCAGGCCTGTAATCATCTGTAACATTATAAGAATGAATGCGATGATCCATCCGTAATGCAGTACGCGGTACTGGCTGTAATGTCTGATTGCGTGAATCATGATAAGAAATATCCATATAATTGCGAGTCCTGCGAGTGCTCTGTGTCCCATCTGGACTGCTTCGTAGAAGTTTGTCGGCATGATGTGGCCGGGTTTACAGTGCGGCCAGCTTAGACATGCGAGTGATGAGTCAGTATGTCTGACCAAAGCGCCCGAATAAACAACGAAATATATGTAAATTGTTACGAAGATCGTATTGTATCTTAAAAATGATCCGACTTTCAATTTTGTTGCCTCGAATTTCAAGTCGACTTCGAAAACCAGTAATGTCAACAGGAATACTGCAGCGAAGCATATAAGTGATATGCCAAAATGTGCTGCGAGTACAAAATCGCCTTCCCATATTCCAACTACAGCTGCGGCACCAATCAATGACTGAATGATGATGAAACCAAATGATACAGCAACAAGGAACTTGGTTTCGCGCTTCTCGGGTATTTGTCTCAATGCCATGATACATAGTATGGCAAGGAGGATGATTGCAATACCGGAAACACCTCTATGAGCGATTTCGATAATCGTTTCTATCGGCCAGTCACTCGGTATCATTTTACCGTGACATAATGGCCAGGAATCGCCGCACCCATCTGCGGAACCTGTTTTGGTTACCAGTGCTCCGCCCACCTGGACGAAGACCATGGCTATAGTGGTTATGAGTGCCACAATTTTTAAGTTTTTGTACAATTGTCACACCTCTATTAAGACTTAAGAAATTAACCTCATGAATCCATAATATATATGAAAGAAGTTGTCATTGCAATATTAATTATTTAGAATTACTCTTAACAATTCTTAAATATATGGTAAAATCAATATGTGAAACTCTCTAGATTAGTATAAGTCAGTTTATCATTTATGACACATGCTGTTCATGAAGATTTAATGAACAATTGATGAAACATATAAAATGTAACAATTTTATTGTGGAATTGTATAGTATTTGTGTCGCGACTGATTTATTATTAGAGTTAAATGTTTCTGTTATGAAAGGAGGCGTAGAGATGCAAGGTGATGCTTACAGTGAGATTGTAAAGCAGAATCCAAATGATATAACATTCAAAGCAGTTAAAACGTTATTAAAAGATGGGATAATAAAGTCCAATCTTATTCCAGCATTTGCTGCCGGATTTGTAGCTGTGATGTATTACAGCTTGTCATTTTTTCAGAACTTACCATTGTTATTACTCATGACAGTAGCGACAGCACTTGTCATAGGTGGAGTTTGTGCGCTGAATAATTTTTATGACAGAGACATAGACAGGATTATGGAATCAAAAAAAGATCGTCCAAGTATTGACGGAACATTTACAGGGAAACAGATTTTAATGATCGGTTTCGGTTGTCTGGGCGTTGGGCTGATCATGTTATACTCCGTTAATCCAACTGCCGGAACGCTCGGTCTGGTCGCAGCGTTTGGCTATACCGTCGTTTATTCGATGTTTGGGAAACGTCATTTTGTTTCCAATACAATCATCGGGGCTGTACCGGGGGCGATGCCGCCGTTAATCGGCTGGGCAGTCATTGATCCGGGATTGCATATGATTGCATGGGCGATGTTCATCGTGATGTTCATTTGGCAAATGCCGCACTTTTACGGATTAGCAATTAGAAGAAGCGAAGAATATAAGCTTGCCGCGATTCCAATGCTGCCATCTGTAAAGGGTAATGAAAGAACAAGACGCTCAATTGTGTTTTGGGTAACACTTCTTTTGTTCACACCTGTTTTAATGGTAGAACTTGGCTTATGGTTTGTGCTGCTCGCCACCGCATTAAATTTGGCCTGGCTGTACATATCATTGAACCGATTTAAACCAATTGAAGACTATAACCGCTATGCCGGTCGGGTATTTGTCTTCTCACTAAATTACATCGTTATATTCTTTGTAATGATTGTAATTGCCGGCTTACTCGTGAATATATAAAGTTATTGGATGAAAGAGGGGTTAAAACATGAAGAATCATTGGATGAAAGCTAAATGGATTGGTTTGATCACTGTCCTTATGGTCTTTTTATCTGGTTGTGGTAAGAATCATTTGAGTGCTCTCAGACCTGCTGGTGAAGTCGGTCAGGAGCAGTTTAACTTAATGATACTTTCAATTGTTATTATGCTTTTGGTTGTAGTAGTGGTTACAGTATTATTTACTATTGCAGTAGCTAAAAACCGCCGTAGTAAGAAGGGTGAAGATTTCGAGCCGAAGGATGTGGCGACAAACCACACTTTGGAGATTATCTGGACTTCAATCCCAATCATTTTACTTATTATTTTAACAGTTCCTACAGTGTATCTGGTGTTTAAACAGGCGGATACAAGTGCGAGTGTGACTGACGACGGTGAAGTCAACCCTGAAGAGAACGTTATCAACGTTCGTGCTTACCAGTACTGGTGGGAGTTTGAATACCCGACAGAACAGGTAGTCACTTCACAGGAGATGGTAGTACCGACTGATGAGAGAGTCTACTTCAACCTTATGGGTGTAGACGTCAAGCACTCATTCTGGGTGCCGGCTGCAGGCGGTAAACTTGATACAAACGTTGACGGTATCAACAGTTTCTATCTCATATTTGATGAAGAGAGTGCACAGGAAAGCGACCAGTTATTCTACGGTAAATGTGCTGAGCTCTGCGGACCTTCACACGCACTGATGGACTTTAAAGTTCATGCATTGCCTGCTGAAGAGTACGATCAGTGGTTGGCAGACATGAAAGCTGTTGAAGAGCCGGTTCAGGCATCTTCCGAAGATGCACAGGCCGGAGAGGAAATCTTCGCTGACTCATGTATGGGCTGTCACGCGACGACTCCGACAGGTTCGGGCGCTATGGGTCCTAACCTGACGAACTTCGCAGACCGTGAATTGATCGCAGGTTACCTTGAGCACAACGAAGAAAACTTAGAAGAGTGGATCAGAGACCCTGAATCACTTAAACCTGGAAATAAAATGACAGGTGCTTATGAGTTGAACGATGAGGAAATTGCAGCAGTTTCAGCTTATCTGATGGAGTTGTCTGTTGAAGAAGGTTCTGGAGATGTTGAGGCTCTTGAAGAAGTAAGACAGTCAAACACTACAGAAGCTGAAGGTTCAGAAGGCGAAGAAGAGTCTTCTGAAAATGATGAAGAGGAGGGGAACTAACACATGGCACAAACAAGTACAAAGAAACAAGGTGTTGGTTCTGTAATCTGGGAATATATGACAACAGTCGACCATAAGAAGATTGCTATCTTGTATTTGATCGCTGGTGGATTTTTCTTCGCACTTGGTGGTATAGAAGCAATGTTGATCCGTCTACAACTGGCGGTTCCAAACAACGACTTCCTATCAGCAGGATTGTTTAACGAAATGATCACCATGCATGGTACGACTATGATATTCCTGGCAGCCATGCCGTTACTATTCGCATTTATGAACGCAGTAGTTCCATTGCAGATCGGGGCGCGTGACTTAGCGTTCCCATTCCTGAACTCACTGGCAGTTTGGTTATTTATTCTTGGTGGTATCTTCCTTAACCTTTCATGGTTCATGGGCGGAGCACCGGATGCAGGCTGGACAAGCTACGCATCACTTTCAATCGACTCCCCTGGACACGGCGTAAACTTCTACACTCTTGGTCTACAGATTACAGGAGCGGGTACATTGATGACAGGTATCAACTTTGCAACAACGATCATTACGATGAGAGCACCTGGTATGACATACATGAGAATGCCATTATTCACATGGACGACTCTTGTTGCAGCGATTCTTATCGTATTCGCCTTTCCACCGCTTACAATCGGTATCTTCCTGCTTATGTTTGACCGTATGTTCGGTTCAAACTTCTTCATAGTAGAGGCAGGCGGTAACACAATCATCTGGGAGCATTTATTCTGGATTTTCGGACACCCTGAAGTGTACATACTGATACTTCCGGCGTTCGGTATATTCTCTGAGATATTCTCAGTATTTGCCCGTAAGAGATTGTTCGGTTACTCAGCGATGGTCTTCGCGACAGTCCTTATCGGTTTCTTCGGATTCATGGTTTGGGCGCACCACATGTTTACAGTTGGTCTTGGACCTACAGCAAACGCTATTTTCGCAGTAGCGACAATGGCCATCGCAGTTCCGACAGGTATTAAAATATTCAACTGGATCGCCACCATCTGGGGCGGCAGTATAGAATTCACGACGCCGATGCTTTACGCAGTCGCATTTATCCCTTCATTCGTAATGGGTGGGGTAACAGGTATTATGCAGGCAGCAGCACCGGCTGACTATCAATACCATGACTCATACTTTATCGTTGCCCACTTCCACTACGTTATCGTTGGTGGTGTAGTATTCGGTCTCCTTGCAGGTCTCCACTACTACTGGCCGATAATGTTCAATACGATGTTGAATGAAGTCCTTGGTAAGATTACATTCGTGCTGTTCGTGTTAGGTTTCCACCTCACATTCTTGATCCAGCACTTCCTTGGACTGTGGGGCATGCCGAGACGTGTGTTCACATTCCTTGACGGACAGGGTTATAACGCAGCCAACATGATATCCACCATCGGGGCCTTCTTCATGGCCGCAGGAGTAATCATATTACTGATCAACATTATAATGACACTTGTGAAAAACGAAAGAGTCGGAACGGATCCTTGGGGAGACGGCCGTACGCTTGAGTGGTCACTGCCATTACCGGTTCCTTATTACAACTTTGCACAAGTACCATTGGTCCGCGGACTGGATCCATACTGGATTGAGAAGAAACAAGGCGACGGCAAGATGATGCCTGCGGAATCTATTGAAGACTTCCATATGCCGAACAACTCAATCATTCCGCTGATCATGGCACTTGGCCTGTTCATTGCATCATTCGGTGCACTGTACTTCGCAGATGGTAAAGATTGGGCAATCGATGCAGTATCCGCATTGGATGTAAAACCTTGGGCACTGCCTGTCCTTATGATTGGACTTGCTATCACATTCATTTCAATGGGTGTACGTTCATGGAAAGACGACCTTGGTTATTACGTAACTAAAGAAGAAATAGAGAAAGATCTTGAAGAATTAGAAAGGGGTGCGAAATAATGGCTAACATGGAATACAATGTGCCTAGCGAAAGATGGCCGGTCCATCCCGAAACTGCTACGGCAGAAGGTAAGAATAAGTTTGTAGGTTTTTGGATATTCCTTGCTGGTGAGACTGTTTTATTCGCATCGCTTTTTGCGACATATCTGGCACTGAAAGACTCAGTACCTAGCGAAGATCATTTATTGGCAGCGGAGCTGTTCCACCTGCCGCTTGCATTTGTCATGACGATGTTACTTTTAACATCGTCCCTGACAAGTGTGTACGCGATATATCACATGAGAAACAACAACTTCCAGAAGATGCAGTTGTGGCTCGGAATTACAGCACTTCTTGGTGCAGGGTTCCTTGCACTTGAAATTTATGAGTTCGTGGAATATGTCGGTCTTGGACACTCATTCCGTTCAAGCGCATTTGGTAGTGCATTCTACTTCCTGATCGGAACGCATGGTTTCCACGTAATTGTCGGCCTGATCTGGGTGACATTGCTCATTTTACGTAACGCTAATCGCGGTATATCTGTCTACACAGCAGCAAAAGTAAATACCTTTGCATTGTACTGGCACTTTATTGACGTTGTATGGGTATTCATCTTTACTATCGTTTACCTGTTAGGAGTGTTATAAGATGGCAGAAATGAATCAAGAAGTAATGACAAAAACGCAGCTTGAGTACTTGAGAAACCAGCGTACTAAAGAAATGCGCCATCAGCTCGTATCATTCGGGCTGATGATATTCCTGACATTCATGGCATTCATTCTGGCGGCGTCAGATGTGCCTGCACAGTTTACGATTCCAATCGTACTCGGTTTTGCATTCATTCAGGTCATCCTGCAGTTCTACTATTTCATGCATATGAAAGATAATGGACACGAGTTTGCCAAACTGCTCATAATGACTGGAATGTATTTCGCAATCGCATTCGTTGTCTGCATGGTCTATATCGTATGGATCGGTGCACCAATCGAATAATCAATAAAGACCAACACGGGATGTGTTGGTCTTTTGTCATTATATTGTCATGTAATGCACCCTGGGTATATTGTTAAAAATGACAAAAAAACTTATAATGTTGATAAGTGATGAAAAAGGGTGATTTTTAATGGAAAATTTATCGTCCATATCTATATTCGGATTCATGGCTAATTGGAGCCCTTTCTTTCTGGTATTCACTGTCATGGTCACCGTCGTATATTTTCTGGTGACTAAAAGATGGTACAGGGAATTTGAAGGCGGACGTCCGATTACGAATAAAGAATCTGCTATATTCATAACAAATATGGTTTTAATTTATATTTTATACGGCTCTCCTGTAGATTTGCTGAGCCACATACTTTTCAGTTTCCACATGCTGCAGATGGCATTTGGATTCCTGCTCGCAGCACCATTATTTTATGCTGCACTGCCTGAATACTTACAGAAATATCTTGTCGGTCTTCCGGTGGTCAAACAGATTTTTGCAATTGCGAAAAAACCGTTGATTGCATTGATACTTTTCAATGGTACATTTTCTGTGTATCACCTGCCGGTTGTAATGGACAGCCTAAAAATGAGTGCAGTTGCGCATAACGCAGTCATCATACTTTTATTTGTACTGGCACTCGTAATGTTCTATCCGATATTCAACAAAGTTGAACCGAAAGAGAATCATATGGGCGGACTGTTCAAGATGCTCTATATATTCGGAATCGGTGTGCTTTTAACACCGGCATGTGCGTTGATCATATTCGCTTCAGAGCCGATGTTCAGCACTTACACAGACGGAGATGCATGGCTGTCTGCAATGGAACTGTGTGTACCTGCGGGAACACTGGACAGTCTTGTCGGTCAGGGTATGATCTCAGGACCTGAATACTTTACAGATTCAGAGCCGATCCACGATCAGCAGGCGGGCGGAATCATCATGAAAGTGATGCAGGAAGTGTTCTTCGGGTTCATGCTCGCATTCATATTCTTCCGCTGGTACAAAGATGAGCGACGTGATGAGGAAGAAGTGACACGCCGTTCACTTGAAGAAGCAAGAATCAGAAAAGAGTTTCAAAGTCAGTTTAGATAATAAGGAGAAGTCATAACTATATGGAATTTATACTGCCGACAATCAATACATTTTTTATCATCCTGAGTGCAATATTCATGGCAATCGGTTTAAAGCATATCCGTGCCAGACAGATTGAACTGCATGAAAAATGGATGAAGCTCGCAGCACTCGCTGCACTGATATTCTTTATAGGCTATGTATCGAAAACAGTATTTATAGGAAGCACGCAATTCGGCGGGCCGGATAATCTGAAACCTTTCTATGTAACGTTTTTAATCAGCCATATCATCCTGTCCACAACAGGCGGCGTGCTCGGAGCATACCAGCTGTTTACCGGGACTAAAAGGAAACTCGGCATACACCGTAAAGTCGGCCCGGTTGCGGCGACCATCTGGTTCCTGACAGCAATCACGGGCATCATGGTATATGCTTTGCTTTATATCATCTATCCAGGCGGCTCGACAGCCGGTCTGTTTGATGCGATCTTCCATTAAGGTGGAATGAACAGGATATAGATATTAATCATGCACCAGAGCCGTATTCAGGGCTTTGGTGCTGTTTTATTTTCAGGATATAAAAAAAACCGGCCGTGAACCTTCATTTGAGGTCACGGCCGGTTTTTATTTACATATAAGTATTAAGTCAACACTTTTAGCTCTTTAGTCACTTTACGGATATTGTTGACAGCGTGCTCGACAATTCTTTCAGGGAAGTGTTCGTCACTGCCGTACTCAATACCTGTTGGGAAATAGTGTTTACCCATATAAGGGTCCATCAGCTGGATTGTTGCATCGTTTGCACCCACATCGCCGTCTACAGCGTAGCCCGGCAGGCGCAGATAATAGATACCTTCAGGAATCTCATACTTGAAATCAAAAGTCATACGCTCGTAATCCCAAGAACCACCAAGTACCCATCCATTTTTATTCATAACATTTTGTAAGACATCTTGAGGCACAACTACTTTCTCAAGACCAGAGTTTTCGAAAATCATGAAATTTCCTCCCTAGCATTAATAACATTAATTCAATTTTAATCTATAACCTTAACAGTTGCAAATAGAATTTCACTCTCGCAAAGAATTATGAAGTTTGTTACTATAAATTGAGAGGTGTTTTTATGACAACATTACAAGAATTAACACTGCTGGACCAGCTGGACCGGATGAATCATATGATTACTCAGACCGAAGAATTTAAACATTACTGTAAATATAATCATCTTATAAATAATGATCCCGAAGTTCTCGACATCATTTCCACATTCAAAAGGATGAAGGAAGACTTTGAAGAAGTCAGCCGATTCGGCAAATATCATCCCGACTTCACAACAAAGAGAAGAGAAATCAATCAATATAAGAAAAAATTAGATTTACATCCGATTGTCATGGAATTCAGACGCGCTGAATATCAGCTCCAGGCACTCCTCGACGAAGTGCTCTTCCATATGAGCGAAGACGTCAGCGAACACGTCAACATCGTCAGTGATAATCCATTCTTCGCCAAAGATTCAGGCGGTGGCTGCGCCACAGGCGGCAGCTGTTCCTGTGCAGTATAAATTTTATAATAAAAACCGGACGCCCTCGATCATCCACTTAAAGATGATGGAGGGCGTCCTGGTGTTTGGCGGGAAGTCCGGCAGGGGATGGTGATTGAGCCGGTTGACGGTGAAAGGGGTGGGACCATAATGACAGTAGTTCTCCTGCTGTGCAGATGCTGTCTACACGTTTCATACCGTATGCTGTTTAGATATAAGAATTTTCGGTGTGATCTCAACGGGTATGAAATGAGCTGGCTGCTCACTCAGCTCTGAAATCACTGCCAAGTGAGCAGGCGACATCCACGATAACACCGCCGCCGCCTAAAATCTCCACAAAAATACCCGGCTCAACTTGAGCCGGGCTGGATAAGTCCCATCTAATTTAGTATCTCTGTTTCATCAGGTGGTAGCTGATGTCAGGAAAGTCTGTAACGATTGTGTGGGCACCTTTTTGAATGAGTTCGTCCATCTTGTCCATATCGTTGATGACCCAGTATCCTACTGCGACGTTCATGTTTTGCAGGAATGCGATGAATTTCTCATTATCAAGCGGGTAGCCTTTGACGTTTACCGGAATCTGGAATGTATCTGCATTCGGCTGGTAAAGGTGTTTGAATCCGGTCTTGAAGCTGAAGTAAGCTTTTGTGACCTGTTCTTCACCGGCCCCGAGTGCGATTTCGTCTCCGGAGTACAGTTTGAATCTGTTGATCTGTGCGTCGTGGAAGCTCGTGACGAGTACGCGGTCTTCAGCGCCGAGTTCTTTAATCAGTCGGTAGAGTACCGTCGGCATCAGGCTGCCTTCGTAAGTTTCCGGTTTATCTTTAATATCGATATTGACGAGTTTGTCCGGATAGTTTTCAATCAGTTCCTTCAAAGTAAGGATTTTCGCATCGTCGTGGCCTCTGAACGGTGAGTTGCCTTCGATGTCTCTGAAGTGATAGCCGAAGTCGAGCGCTTTCAGTTCCGCAAGTGTCATGTTGCTGACGCGGCCGGCGCCGTTTGATGTCCGGTCGACATATGCATCGTGCATGACAACGATCTCTTCATCTTTCGTCAGGCGGATGTCGACTTCAAAACCTTCCACATTGAATTCGCTGGATTTATCAAATGCCAGTTTAGTATGTTCGGGCGCCAGTGCCATGCCTCCGCGGTGTGCGAAGATGTAAGGCGAGCGTCTTTTAAAGTACGGCTTGATGTGCTGGACTTTTGTTTCGGATGTAAGTTTCGTACCGATCCAGAGTCCGCCGACGATGCCTCCTGCAACACCGATTGTTGTTAAAACTCTCTTGATACATTTTCTCATTTAAAATATCCTCCAATATGATTCTGTATGATGCTATTAAAAAGTTGTTTCTAAAATGGTATGATATCCTTATACAAATTAGATGGGTGGGACAAACATGTTAAAGAAACGAATGGGTATTTACATTTATTTTAAACAAAATAAATTCATTAGACAATTAAAACGTTATGGCCATCTGATTTATGTAAATAAAGATAAAAAGTACTTATTAATATATATTAACGAATCAGATGTTTCTCAAACAATGAAAGAGCTGAATAAGCTTAAATACGTCTCTGATGTCATTGTCTCACAATATCCCAATATTAAAAGGGAATATGAACGTGAGAAACATGAGGCGAAAGATTACAGGGTGATCTAGTTCATCGGCGGCAGCAGGTGATTCAGTCTCAGCACGCCGATCATGTATTGGAAATATTGTTCAGGATCATGGAAGTCTTCCGGTGTCCGGGTGGTCATCTCGACTTTTTGAATGTTGTATTTTTCAAGGCTTTCATTGATGATTTTATATTTTAGCTGATGCTTGCTTGTCATCGGAATGCCTCTGTAGATTGTATAGAGTGCCTGGAAATTTCCACGCACGGGTTCCATGACGAGTAGAAAGGTGGATGGTTCGTCTTCAACGTGCAGGTAGATGCCTGATTTTATACGTTGATGGTTATATTCGATGAGGGCTTCAAGCTCGAAAATATCGCCGTAGCCGTCACCGAGACGGATGAATTTTTGCATGTATGATCAACTCCTGTTATTCATCTTATCTCAAATCAACAGAAAATGGAAAGAGGATTTTTATGAGAATAATCAGTGGCTATTATAAAGGCAGGAAAATCTCCGCTTTACCGCATAAGGACACACGGCCCACAACGGATAAAGTGAGGGAGAACATCTTCAATATACTGGGGCCTCTCGAAGGGGACGTGCTGGATTTATTCGCAGGGACCGGTGCACTCGGCATCGAAGCGCTGAGCAGAGGTGCCGGAAGCTGTATTTTCATCGACGGGGCAAAAGATGCGATCGGTGTATTGAAGAAAAATACCGAAGGTATCGAGGAGCCGGTCGAAATATACCGCAATGACTACAGGCGGGCGCTGAAGGCGCTGGCTAAAAGAGAGAAGTCCTTCGACCTGATTTTTTTAGATCCGCCATATGATAAGAATATCGTTTCTTTTGCACTGTCGGAAATAAAAAAACTCGGTCTGCTGAATGCAGACGGCCGGATTGTTGTTGAAGCGGGGAAGAGTGAATCTTTTAAAAATCCCGGTTTTGACAATGTACGGGCGGTCGTTTATGGTACAGTTAAAGTAAATATACTGAAAAATATTGAGGAGAAATCATCATGACAAGAATAGCGGTTTGTCCGGGCAGTTTCGACCCGATTACATATGGACATTTGGATATTATTGAAAGAACGAGCAAAGTGTTTGATAAGGTGTACATCTCGGTCCTAAGAAACTCTTCCAAGAAAGGTTTGTTCACGCCGCAGGAAAGAGTGGACATGATAGAAGAAGTGACGAACCATCTGGATAATGTGGAAGTGAAGCAGTTCGACGGGCTGCTTGTGGACTTCTGTCACGAAGTCGGCGCGAAAGCGATTGTCAGAGGTCTGCGTGCGGTCAGTGACTTCGAATATGAAATGCAGCTGACGAGCATGAACAGAAAGCTAGACAGCGATATAGAGACCATCTATATGATGACAAACAACAATTATTCATTCATTTCATCATCCATCGTCAAAGAAGTGGCGAAATACGGCGGCAAAATCGAAGATGTTGTACCGCCGCATGTGGCCATGCTGCTTCAGGATAAATTCAGCGAGTGATGATGACGGGGGTGTTGAAGTCATTGTGAGCTGAATGATGTGCAATGTTATAGACGTCTGTCGCCATGATCTCATCGCTGATATGGCGGCTGTTTTCTTTATTGACGTTGGTAATGATTTCGACATCTGAATCTCTCAGTGTCTTCAAATATTCCTGACCGGAATGGTTCATGGCGAGTACACGCACGGCATTGATATTTCTAACATCATGTGCGGCCATGTCACTGTAAGTGATGTTTAAAAGGATGCACGTCATCAGACGGTTCAGGCGTGTCCATGTGTAGCGTTTTGTTTTTATGCGGTGCATGAAGGCGTCATAAGTATCCGCGCCGCGGACATTTGATTTCAGACGGTGTTCCAGGCCTTCTGACATCATATAGATTTCCCGCAGCGCTTCGGGGCTCTTATGTGTGATGATCACCTTCAGCGTCTGAAAGAAGTCCGCATTGCTGACGGTTTTATTTTTAATAATATCTTCTGTGAGTGCAGGCGGCATAAAATTTTTCACGGCTTCTCCGCTGCCGGTCATAATGTTATTCCTGATGCTTGTTGCGCTTGAAAATTTACCGGCGGACAGGTCGGGCTCATTGTACTGGTTGCTCTGCCTTTTGATCGTGAGCGGTGTAATGCGGCTGCCGAGCGTTTCGATGGCGCGTATGTAGCTCAGGCCGAGGATGTTGTTCGAGCCGCTGAGATCACCCTTGCCGAGCAGTTCTGCGAGTGCACGCGGGTGGCTGTAGCCTTTTTTAATCAGTGCGGACAGTTCGTCTTTGTTGACGTTGTCCCGGCTGTCGGTGTACAACTGTTTGAGGGTGTTTATGTCGCCGGACTCGCTGCCGAAGACGAGGTGCGTGCTCCCGAGGAGTTCAGCGATTCTCACGCCGCCGAGTGCGAAATCGTCGGCAAAGCTGATGCTGTTTTTAAGCGGGAGCTCGACAACAAGATCGACGTGTTTGACGGCGTGTGCGGCCCGGATGAATTTATTCGTAATGGCGGCTTCGCCGCGCTGTGTGAAGTTGCCGCTCATGACGGCGATGACGATATCGGCATCTGAAACTTTACGGCTTTCATTGATATGATATATATGACCATTATGGAATGGATTATATTCAGTGATGAGGGATGTGATATTCATTGAAAAGGCCTCCTTTATTCTGTATTGTATCAAATAATCTGTTAAGAAAATAACTTGACATAAGTCCCCATAAAATGTACAATATTTTTTGTGCTCATAAGAGGTGAAGAGTATGAAATGGACGTTGGCTCAACTAAGAAAATTCCATGATGAAGTGATCAAATTTGATGAATCCCTGGAGCTTGAGAATTTAACAGACCGCAAGGATATCTTATCTGTTGAATCGCTCAATGTTAAAGGTGAAATATTTGTGCGCAGCAGACAATTCAATGCGCAGATTTATATCGATGCGATTATCAACATGCTCGACAGTCGAACATCTGAAGATATTCAAGTCCCGCTTCAAATTGAATCATTGGAAATCTTTGATGAAACTGTCCATGAGGATGATGATCTGGATGAAAATGTTCATCCTGTGATTCATACATTGGATTTAGAACCTGTTATCAGGGAACTCATCATTGTGAACCTTCCAACCGCTTATACGACAAGCGATGAACCACTTGGGAGTGGAAAAGATTGGGAAGTCATCGATGAAGATGAGTTTGCTCACGAGAGTGAGGGAAAAACAGATCCCAGACTTGAAAAATTACAAGCACTACTTGATAGTGATGAAGAAAAGGAGGATTAATCATGGCAGTACCTAAAAGAAGAACATCTAAAACTCGTAAAAATAAACGCCGTACGCATATTAAACTTTCAGCGCCAGGAATGGTTGAATGTTCAAACTGTGGTGAAATGAAACTTTCACACCGTGTTTGTAAATCATGCGGAAGCTATAAAGGTGAAGAAGTAGTAAATAACTAAAAAAGATGAGCTTAGGCTCATCTTTTTTTATTGCTGCAGAGTGTAACCTTCAGGGAACCAGATCAGTGCGTTGTCTGCAAGGTCTCTTTCAATATCGTATTTTAAAGTTTCAAAACCATGGTCTTCAAAAAATGAACGGGCGTTTTGACGGCTGATTGCCTTGATCGGCATATTCTGCTCTTTTACATAATCGATCAGCTTGGAACCGAACCCCCTGCCGCGGTATTTCTCCAGTACTTCCAGTTTCCATATGACGAGGTAGTCATGCGGCGGATCGAAGATGGGGCGGTTGTCATCTTCTTTTCTATACAGACACATGCGTGCAGCCAAATTTTCGCCGACATATATACCGTAAAACGGCGAATCGATATCAGCATCGATCACATTCCCTTTAAGCTCTTCCATCATTTGCAGTTCCTGGGTGCCGTACTCCCCGAACTTTTTAAAATCCTCGGCAGTTTTATAATTGATTGCCAAATGTTTGATCTCAGACATTAAAATCGCTCCTTTCGTCCATTATATTATATTTAACAAACAGTTCAATTGTTTTATAAAATGAAAAAATCTATAATTTTAATTAATCACCGTAACAAAGGAGAAAGACAATGGAAATTGAATGTATGAAATTCTCTAAAGATAAGTTTATTGATAAATTTAATCAGCAGGAAGAGGATGTACTTAAATTTTATCAAAACCTCTCATTAAATGAAAAGAGTATCGATCAAGTGCTGGCGAGACCCGCCCACAATCATACGAAAGCACTTGCTGAGATTATAAGAAATGATATGGAGACATACGGCTTATCGGATGCACAGGAGAAGAACCTGGAACTGCTTGCGGCCGGCAACCGGGCAGTCATCGGCGGCCAGCAGGCGGGTCTGTTCATGAGCCCGAGCTATATCATCCATAAAATAATGTCCATCATCATCGTGACTAAGGATATGAAAGAAAAATATGATTATGATGCGGTACCTGTTTTCTGGGTGGCCGGAGAGGATCATGATTATGAAGAGATCAATCATACATTCGTCTATGACGACATGCATAGAAAAAAGAAGAAGATCAGCTATAAGCCGAATCTCAAAGTCAATATGAGTGTCGGTTTTTATGAATATGACAAACAGGCCATGAAGGATACGCTGGATAAAATCATGGAAATGTGCGGCGACCGTGCGGACTTGAAAGCTTTGAAAAATAAAGTGACTGGATTCATCGATACGCACACTTACTGGACTGAGCTGTTCCACGCGCTGGTCCACGATGTCTTCAAAGATGAAGGTGTTTTGATCTTCAACAGCCACACACCTGAAGTGAGACAGTTTGAAAAGGCGATGTTCAAAACGATGATCGAATCCCATGAGGAAATCGATGATGCATTTGTGAGCGGCCAGAAAGCGCTGGTGGAGGCGCTCGATATTTCACCGACGATCTTCACGGAAAACAACGTGCATCTGTTCCTCAACGCACCGACGGTCCGGACGCTGCTTGAAAAAGACGGCGCGCATTTTAAAGCTGAAGATGAGAAATATACTAAAGAAGAACTTCTTGACCTGCTTGAAACGTCTCCCGAGCTGTTCAGCAATAATGTGGTGACGCGTCCGCTGATGCAGGAGATGCTGTTCAACACACTGATATTTTTAGGCGGCAATGCCGAAGTGAAATATTGGGGCGAGCTGCATAAAGTGTTTGAAGTGATGGATGTCGATATGCCGATCATTTTAAAGCGCATCGAGTTCGAATATCTATCCCCGCGTCTTGAAAAGCTGATGAAAAAGCATGAACTGGATTTCACTCCAAAGCTTTATGATACTGTCGATGAACTTAAACGGACGATGGTGGAAGACGATGTCAATTCCGACTTCATCCAAAAGATCGATGATATTACAAAAAGTGCCGAAAACAGTTATAAAGAACTGCACGACATTAACAGCCAGGATTTTATGACGGATATTGTCGAAGCGAACTTCAAACATCATCTGAAACAGCTGGATTATCTGGAGCGCAGATATAAGACAGAAGTGAAGCGGCACAGAAGAAAAGAACTGGGTGATCTTACAGAACTGCAGGAAAAATTACTGCCGGACGGCGGACTGCATGAACGGATGTACCACCCTTGGCAATATATGACGGATTTCAGGGAATTTCCTCCACTTTCCTACACAACGGATTTAGTCCTCATCAAAACTCCATAACATCAATATTCAGCCGGCGGCTTTCTAATTTTAGAAAGCCGCTTTTTTTATTTTATTTAAATTCCTCGGACTTTATTTGTATAATTTGTGGTGAAAAGTGGTGGTATGTGGTAATTTATAAATAGAGGCAGGTGGATACCATGTTCATGGGAGAATTTAACAATAAACTCGATACAAAAGGCAGAATGATCGTTCCAAGCAAGTTTCGCGAGGATCTTTCAGAGCAGTTTGTAATTACACGGGGTCTTGATAAATGTCTCTTTGGCTACACACATGAAGAATGGTCCCGCATTGAAGAAAAGATGAAAAACCTGCCACTGACAAAACGTGATGCCCGTAAATTCATGCGTTTATTCTTCTCAGGCGCAACTGTCGTCGAGGTGGATAAGCAGGGAAGGATCAATATCCCTCAAAATTTACGCACTTATGCAGGGCTTTCAAAAGATTGCACAATAATTGGTGTTTCCAGCCGGATTGAAATTTGGGATTCAGAAGAATGGTCCGATTTCTATTCCGACTCAGAGGAAAACTTTGAAGATATAGCAGAAGACTTAATAGACTTTGATTTATAGGATGTGACGATGTGTTCAGTCATGACACAGTATTATTAGAAGACACAGTGGACGGTCTCAACGTTAAGGAAGATGGAATTTATGTGGATGCCACTTTGGGCGGCGGCGGTCATACTGAATATCTCCTCAGTAAAGTCACAACCGGTAAAGTGATTGCGTTCGATCAGGATATTTATGCGATTGAACATGCACAGAAAAAATTTAAAAATGATGAACGATTGATTCTTGTACACAGTAATTTTGAAAATCTGACAGAAGAATTGAAAGCTTTGGATATAGAAAAGATTGACGGAATCATGTATGACCTGGGTGTATCAAGCCCGCAGCTCGATATTACCGAGCGGGGGTTTTCGCATACCAGGGAAGCGAGACTCGATATGAGAATGGATCAGTCCCAGTCCCTGGATGCGTATGAAATTGTAAATACTTATTCTTACGAAGCGCTTGTCAGCATTTTCTTCAGATACGGAGAAGAAAAGTTCTCCAAGCGTATCGCAAGAGAAATTGAACGAAGAAGAAAAGAGCAGAACATAGTGACGACAACGGAATTGACAGAAATAATAAAGTCCCAAATACCGCACAAGTACCGCCGCACGGGCGGCCATCCGGCGAAAAGGGTGTTCCAGGCGCTCAGAATCGCCGTAAATGATGAGCTTGGCGTATTTGAACGATCGCTTGAAGCGGCGATTGACATATTGAACAAAGACGGCAGAGTATCTGTCATCACATTCCATTCATTGGAAGACAGAATCTGTAAACAGATGTTCGTCGAATATGAAAAAGGACCGGACCTGCCTAAAGGCCTGCCTGTCATTCCTGAAGAATATCAGCCGGACTTAAAGCGAATCAACCGCAAACCGATTCTTGCGGCCGGGGAAGAACTGGAAAACAATCCGAGAGCACGCAGTGCGAAATTAAGAATCGCAGAGAAACAAAAATAGGATGTGTTAAGTATGGCAGTAGAGAGGTATCGTCAAGCAATACCGAATACAAAACCGAACGACCAGAGTCAGGAGAAATCACACCCCAAGACGCGGACGAAAAATAAAGTCGTCGGCCTCAAGCGGGGAGAAGCGATAGTTTATATAACACTGATGATAATGATCACCATTACAGCATTATTTGTACTGTCTTCAAAGATGGAGGCTTATGAGCTGCAGAGTGAAATCACGAACATAGAAAGTGAAATTGCGACGAAAAATGGTGAAATCGACGAGTTGAACACGGAAGTGACACATTTGGCATCCTATGATAGAATTTACGAGAAAGCTGGTGAGCTGGGTCTAGATTTAGACAACGGCAATGTAAAGGTTGTTGAAAGACATGGCAAAAATTAAAGTAAAGTTCATGAATAGAACGACATCATTTTCAGTCGGTGCGCTCCTAGTATATCTATGTATAGGAGTGCTTTTTCTTTTGATATTCTGGCAATTCTCATATTTGATGATCGGTAAATCACTGGAAGATGAAGATCTGGTCGCACATGGGCATGAAAAATTCACAAGAACTGCAGTCACCAATGCAGAAAGAGGTGATATCACAGACCGTGAAAACAATATTCTGGCGAGTGATATGGAAGCGTACCGTGTGGCATTGATTATTGATGAAGACTATCCGAATCACGTAGAGGATAAGGAAAAGGTGGCCTCTGTACTTAATGAAGTACTGGGCATCGATGAAGATGAAGTGCTTGAGAAAATTGACAAAGGCATCGAAGAGGGGCGTTTCCAGGTCGAGCTCGGCAGAGCGGGCATGGACATTTCCTATAATGAAAAGCAGGCACTGGAAGAAATCCAGGCAGACGAGGATTCGGGTGTCAGCGGTTTTTATTTTGTAGCGGAAACTAAACGTTTCTATCCGAACGGCAACTTTGCTTCGCATCTTGTGGGTTATGCAGAACAGGATGAGGAGACCGGCGGACTGTTCGGCCAGATGGGCATCGAGCGTGCGTATGACGATGTGCTGTCGGGAGAATCCGGATCGACCGGTTATACACAGGATGTGTGGGGCTACATAGTGCCGAATTCGCAAAATCAGGTCAAGGCGCCTGAAGACGGTGCGGATATCCAGCTTACGATCGATTCGAATATTCAGCTGTATCTGGAAGACTCGCTTGATGAGATGGAAGAGCATTTTGAACCGGAAGAACTGTTTGCGGTCGTGGCGGATGCAAAAACCGGTGAGATTTTAGGGTCCGGTCAGAGACCGTCCTTCAACCCGAGAACGCGTGAAGGTTTCGGCAACAGCTGGCTGAATATGCTCTATCAGTATTCATTCGAGCCGGGTTCCACCTTTAAAGTGTTCAGTCTTGCTGCTGCGATTGATGCGGGCGAATATGAACCGGATATGACATTCGAGTCCGGTGAATTCGATGTCGGCGGACATACAATTTATGATTGGGAGCCTGAAGGTTGGGGGAATATCACTTATAATGAGGGAATGCAGTATTCTTCCAACGCGCTCATGATGATTTTACAGGATAAAGTCGGCGAAGATAAAATGCTCGAGTATTACCAGGACTTCGGCTTCGGCGAGACGACGGATTCGGAGTTTCCGCGTGAAGTGCCGGGTGTCATTGCCTGGGATGAGGAACTGCAGCGTAAAACAACATCATTCGGCCAGACTTCGACGGTCACCCCGATTCAGATGATTCAGGGCATGACGGCGATATTGAACGGCGGCGAGATGAAAAAACCGTATGTTATCGACTCGATTACCGATCCGAATACGGATGAAGTGCTGTATGATGGAAAAGAGTCTGTTGTGAGACAGGTGATCAGTCCTGAAGCGGCTGAAAAGACGCAGGAAGAAATCAATACTTTTGTCGGCGGCTCAATGGAGCGCAACCCGCAGTATCAGCTGGATGATTATGAAGTGGCCGGCAAGTCCGGTACCGCACAGATCATCGATCCTGAAAACGGCGGATATATGAGTGGAGACTATGAATTTTTAACTTCATTTATCGGTTATGCTCCAGAAGATGATCCTGAAGTGATCATCTATTATGGTATCAAGCTCGCTTCTAAAAATAAGGAAGACACTTGGGATTACGGTGTGATGCACGGCTTCAACCCATTGATGGAACGTACCCTCAAGTATTTGGAAGTCGGTACACAGGATGAGGAACAGACGGCAGAACTCATCCCGGTTGAAGATTATACCGGCGAGAGTATGGCGCAGGCGGAACTGCCTGAAAGTGACACCATCCATCAGCTTGTCATCGGTGAAGGGCAATCGATTGAAGACCATTATCCGAAAAATGACACGCTATTGCCTTATGACACTTTATTCGTCAAAACAGACGGCCAGGCGACTATGCCGGACCTTAGCGGCCTGTCCAAGCGGGAAGCAATAATTTTTGGAGATTTTGCAGAAGTGGATATTACAATAGAGGGTGAGGGCTTTGTTACCGACCAGTCGGTCGAGGCAGAGGCACCGTTGGAAGAAGGCAGTGAAATCACCATCACATTATCGTCAAATGATCCAAATGACTAGGAGGACATGATGAATTTTATATTTTTAGTACTCGCATTTGCATTAACAGCAATTTTAGTGCCGATGACCATACCGCTTTTAAAGCGTATGAAGTTCGGCCAGTCGATCAGAGAAGAGGGGCCTGAGTCCCATCAGGTCAAGACCGGCACGCCGACAATGGGCGGACTGACATACCTCATACCGACGATACTGCTCGCATTAATGGCATTGTTTTTTGTCGATGATATTTACAAGATGCTCGTTCTCATCATCGTGACAATCGGCTTCGGTCTGATCGGTTTCATCGATGACTATATCATCGTCGTTAAAAAGGATAATACAGGATTGACATCCAAGCAGAAATTTTTGGCGCAGATTGCGGTGTCGATCATTGTTTACATCATAATGGCGAACTGGATTCCGGACATTACAAACAGCATTTATATACCGGGGACGGAATGGTCGATTCCGCTCGGCTTCCTGTTTGTCGTGTGGATCATATTCTGGCTGGTCGGTTTCAGTAACGCCGTCAATCTGACGGACGGACTCGACGGTCTGGCGACCGGTCTTTCCATCATCGCATTCGGTGCGTTTCTGACGATCGCATCGATGTATCATGAATATGAAATCGCGCTGTTCCTGTGCATCATTATCGGTGCACTGCTCGGTTTCCTTATTTATAATAAATACCCTGCAAAGTTATTTATGGGAGATACCGGGTCACTTGCCCTCGGCGGTGTGATCGGGATTGTTTCGATCATGATCAACAACAGTCTGCTCCTTTTGTTCATCGGTGCGGTATTTGTTATAGAGACGGCATCCGTTATGCTGCAGGTGGCGTCATTCAAGCTTACTGGAAAAAGAATATTCAAGATGACACCGATCCACCACCATTTCGAACTGCTCGGATGGAGTGAATGGAAGATTGTTGCCGTATTCTGGATGACAGGTGCAGTGACCGGTGTGATTGGAATTCTGCTGGGAGGACTTTAAATGGGTCATAGTAAATACAAAGATAAGAAAGTCATCGTTCTCGGTTACGGCCGGAGCGGCAGAAGTGCCGTCAACACGATGATCCGCTTTGGCGCCAACGTCGTTTTGACGACCAATGAAATATTCGCAGATGAGAGTATCAGACAGCTGTTAAAAGGCCAGGGCGTTGAAATCGTCGACGGCCACCACCCGATGAGCCTTTTGAATGATGCAGAACTGATCATCAAAAACCCCGGGATACCTTACACCATTGACTTCATTCAGGAAGCAGAAAAACGCGGCATTCCGATCATCACTGAAGTCGAACTGACAAAAGACATCACCGACGCAGGGATCATCGGCATCACCGGCACGAACGGAAAAACGACCGTGACCCATCTGATCGGGGAAATGATGGCCAACGATAATAAAAAACCGATCCTCTGCGGCAATATTGGCTATCCTGCGAGTGAAGCCGCGTTTGAAGCAGATGCAGACAACGTACTCGTCATGGAGCTGTCATCTTTCCAGATGATGGGCGTCCGCACATTCAAACCGGATGTCGCGGTGCTGACGAATATTTATGAAGCGCATATGGACTACCATTCTTCAAAAGAGGAATACGTGAATGCAAAGCTATCTTTATTAAAAAACCTGACTGAATCTGATCTGATTGTTTTCAATGCGCAGCAGAAGTTCTTTTTGGATAATTATCAGGGGCCGGCTGACATCAAATATTTCAGTGGTGAAGGGCATGCGGATGCGTACATTAAAGACGGCTGTATCTGCTTTGAAGATACGGAACTGATCAATATCGACAATGTCCTTTTAAGAGGCAGCCATAACTATGAAAATATTCTCGCTGCAATTATAGCGGTCAAACAGTTCGGTGTATCTGATGACGCAATCATTAAAACGCTGAAAGCGTTCGGAGGCATTCCGCACCGGATGGAATATCTCGGCATCATAGACGGTGTCAAATATTACAATGATTCAAAGGCGACAAATAATCTCGCGACATCATTCGCCCTCGACAGTTTCGAAGTGCCGACGGTCTGGATTGCAGGCGGTCTCGACAGAGGCCAGTCGTTCGAGGAACTGAGCAGGCATTCAGGCCACGTCAAACATCTTATTGCATATGGTGAGACGGCTGAAAAGCTGAGCGGGTTTGCGAAAATACAAAACATCGGAGTGAGTCTCGCTGAAAATCCATATCATGCGGTGCTCGAAGCAAAAGAAATCGCTGAAGACGGCGAAATTGTGCTGTTTTCACCGGCGTGTGCCAGCTGGGATCAATATAAGGATTACGAGGCACGCGGCGACCATTATAAAGAAGGCTTTCATAAAATCTACTAAAGGGCGGTGAGCCATCAAGATGAGAGATAAAGAGGAAATTTCAAAATTAAGAGATAAACTGCGTCAAAACCGTAAGACATATTCGCAGACATCAATAGAGTCCCGTCTTTATGGCTCACCGGAAGATGACGGTAAAGATGATGAAAAGCCGGAAGAAGGCATGGGTAAGGGCGGCATTAAAAAGAGAGAGACTCCTGCCGAAAAATCCGGGGGGCAAAAGGAAAATGAACCTGAGCTTCCGGAAGAGGAATATTTGAGCGAGTCACTGATAGAAAAAAATGAATGGACGGATGTGCCGGACTCCGCTGATGAAGAGAAGGCAAAGCGTGATAAAATGGCTCGAGATAAGCCGCGCAAATCTGTGAAAGCACCTGGAAAGGCAGGGAAGAAGAAAAGGTTTAAGAAGAAAAATAAACCGAAGCGTCCCAAGAAGCCTAAAACTTATACAAAGTTAACGGCCCTGAAAGAAAATATTATGCTGATTCCAAAATACATACTGATTCCGGCCGTCATTCTATTCCTTTTATTTGCCGGACTCATCTGGTATGTATCGACAGATGCAAGTAATCTGAAGGAAATAGAAATCAGCGGAAACAACATAATCACCGAAGAAGAAATAAAAAGCCGGCTTGATTTTGCTTCAGGTGATAAGATGTACAGTATAGACATCGGCACCGCCGAGGAAAATATTTCGCTGCTTCCGATCATCGTTGATGTCAATGTGGAGCGGAACTGGTGGAACGGTGTCACGGTCAGTGTCAGTGAACATCAGGTCGTCGGCTATATCGAGAATGAGGGCGGCTATAACCCTGTACTCGAAAACGCAAGAATATTGAGAGGGTATCAGGTCAGTCCGGTAAACGGACCGCTGATCTATTTTTTTGAAGGCGAGGAAATGGATGACCTTGTAGATAATCTCAATGAGATCGAGCCTGAAATAAGGCAGGGGATTTCTGAAGTTTATTTCAGACCGACAGAAAATTCCCTGGGCAGAATTCATCTTCTGATGAATGACGGCCAGGAAGTTGTGGCGGATTACCGTGATTTCGGAGAAAAGATGAATCATTATATCGGCATGAAAGAAGAAATCGGCGATGACACAGAAGGCATCATCGATATTGAAATCGGCAGCAGTTTCCTGCCGTACAATACGAATGAAGCCCGTCAGATTAAAAACGGTATATACAATTCTCCAGAAGCGACCGGTTACGTCAACGAGGTGAATACCTCATTGAACAATGTCAAAGATACACTCAATCAATTTGAGGAATCAGAGGAAGAATAAAGTATCCGGGTTAAATTTTTGTATAATTCTTGTAAATAGTTCACAATTAACCTGTGATAATGTAAACTGATAATAGTAAATTGATAGCTCGCTAGGAGGCAGATGACTTGAAGGAACATTACTATGTAGCCCTTGATATAGGCTCATCAAGTGTTAAAACAGTCGTCGGTGAGAAGTTTCATGATGGCGTAAACATCATCGGAATCGGTCAAACTTTCACTGACGGGATATCTAAAGGCATGATTACAGATTTTGAGCTTGCCAAAAGTGCAATTAAAGATACAGTAAAAAAAGCAAGTATTTCATCTGGCGTGGAAATTGATGAAGTATTTTTAAAAATGCCGATCACTGATTCAGAAATAAAATTCAGTGAGGAAGCAATAAGATTCGGCGGAGAATCGACAGAAATCAGTGGTGAACATATAGAGTCCCTGTTGGAATCATTAAGAGAAAAAGAGATGGCAGGGGACAAAGAGGTCGTTACCGTATTTCCGGCTCATTTCATCGTCGACGATCTGCATGAAGTGGATGATCCAAAAGAAATGGTCGCAACACAGTCACTTGCCGTCAAGGCAGGCGTCGTCCTGACGAACCGCACATTATTAATCAATGCGGTGAAATGCGTGGAAGAATCCGGTCTGACGATACTCGATGTATATTCGGACGCGGTCAACTACGGCCATGTGCTGACAGATGCAGAAATAGAGCTTGGCGGCGTTGTAATAGACATCGGCGCGGATCTCACACAGTATGCATACTTCGAACGCGGCGCGCTGAAATATGCATCAAGCATTCCGGTGGGCGGCAACTTGATTACGGGCGATCTGACAGAGGCATTCAATATGCCGTTCGACCATGCTGAAAAAGTCAAAAACCAGTACGGACATGCTTTCTTCGATATGGCAAATGATGATGACATCATCCGCCTGAATCAGATCAACTCTGAAGATTCAATTGAAGTGACACCGAAGGATTTAGCAGATATCATTGAACTGAGACTGGAAGAACTTCTGCTGGATGTGTTTGAAGATCTTCAGCGCCAGTCGATTACGAAAGTCAGCGGCGGCTTCGTAGTAACGGGCGGTACCGCAAACCTGCTCGGCGTCAAAGAATTGATGCAGGATATGGTCTCTGAGAAAGTGCGTATTCATGTACCGAATCAGATGGGGGCAAGAAAGCCTGAATTCTCCAGTGTGATTTCTACAGTAAGCAGCGGAATTTCATTTGATGAGTTACTGGAATATGTTACAATTGATAATTATGACACAGCAACAGAACCAGTCTCTTCAGAAACTCCGGAAGACGCCGATTCAAACTTCTTCAGCGGCTTATTCAAAAACAGAAAAGATAAGAATGAAGCAGAAAATCTATCATCAGGAAACGTACCGGTGCAGCAGGAAGAGGCAAATGATGACGTTGTTGAAACTCCTGAGTATGAAGAGTACACGGAGTATTCATACGATGATGACCAAAAAGTCAACGATGCGAAAGCAGAACAGAACCGGCCGAAAGAATCGAAAGATGTGGGCGGTTATATGAAAAAATTATTTAAGAATCTATTTGAATAAGATGAATCATTGGGAGGAAAAACAAGATGTTGGAATTTGAGCAAGGTTTTAACCATTTGGCAACTTTAAAAGTTGTTGGTGTAGGTGGCGGCGGTAATAACGCTGTCAATCGTATGATTGATGACGGCATGCAGAATGTTGAATTTATTGCAATCAATACAGACGGACAGGCTTTAAATCTGTCCAAAGCAGAATCAAAAATCCAAATTGGAGAAAAATTGACGAGAGGACTCGGCGCAGGTGCAAACCCGGATATCGGTAAAAAAGCTGCTGAGGAATCCCGTGAACAGATTGAAGATGCACTGCAGGGTGCGGACATGGTATTCGTTACTGCAGGCATGGGCGGCGGAACCGGTACAGGTGCTGCGCCGATCGTTGCTAAAATTGCGAAGGAAATGGGCATTCTTACAGTCGGTGTAACGACACGTCCATTCTCATTCGAAGGCAGAAAACGCCAGACACAGGCAGCAGCGGGTGTCGACGCAATGAAAGCGGCAGTCGATACACTGATTGTCATTCCTAATGATCGTTTATTGGATATTGTTGATAAATCAACACCTATGATGGAAGCGTTCAAAGAAGCGGATAACGTTCTTCGTCAAGGTGTTCAGGGTATTTCAGACCTGATCGCTGTAAGCGGTGAAGTGAACCTTGACTTTGCAGACGTTAAGACAATCATGCAGAACCAGGGCTCGGCGCTTATGGGTATCGGTATTTCTGCAGGTGAAAACCGTGCAGTCGAAGCGGCTAAGAAGGCGATTTCAAGTCCACTGCTTGAAACTTCAATCGTCGGCGCACAAGGTGTGCTGATGAACATTACAGGCGGAGAGTCATTATCTCTGTTTGAAGCACAGGAAGCAGCAGATATCGTACAGGATGCGGCAGATGAAGATGTAAACATGATCTTCGGTACTGTCATCAATCCTGAGCTTGAAGACGAGCTTATCGTTACTGTCATTGCTACAGGCTTCAATGAAAAAGGTGTGAACCGTACGCCTGAAAGACCAGCAGTTGAAGACAAGAGAGAATCTTTCGGTTTCACAGGCAGTGAAGAAGAGCCGAAAAGAACACGCAGCTTCCAGAAAGAAGAAGATTCAGGCGTGAACAACTCACAGGACGATGATTATGAAGTGCCGACTTTCCTGAGAAATCGTAATCGTCGCAGACGCTAATAATTATTTTGATCAAAGTCAGAAAGGCGCGCCTTTCTGACTTTATTTTTGAGGTGAGGATATGAGTCAGTTTTCTTTTCAGCCGCATCAGCACTTTTATGGTAATAAAGACGGCGACTGTCTGTTTGGTTATACAAAAAGGACGGGCGGCCTGAGTGATTATCCGAAAGACAGTTTCAATATGGCTTTATATATCGGTGACGATAAGGATAATGTGAACAGGCACCAGGATATGCTGGCAAGTGAAATTGATCTTCCCCCTGAAAATTGGGTCCTCCCGATTCAGACACACGGGGGCAGGGTGCAGGAAGTCACTTCAGATGACCTCGGTACCAATGTTCGTGAACTCACGGCCGGATTGGATGATATCGATGCGATATATACTTATGATGAAAATGTGCTTCTGACAATGAATTATGCAGACTGTGTGCCGGTTTACATCTACAGCAGAATCAACAGCTTTACAGCACTGGTTCATGCAGGATGGAAAGGCACATCGAAAGAAATATTGAAAAGCACACTCAATGAATATGATGGACACCCGGGTGACCTTACCGTCATCATCGGCATCAGCATCAACCAGTCACACTATGAAGTGGATGATAAAGTGATCGATGCACTTGGTGAGCGGTACTTAAAAGATGCGGCCATTGAAACGGACAGCGGTTACCAGCTGGGTTTAAAAACAGTCAATAAAAACCAGGCACTTGATTTTGGTGTGGACGCGGACAATATCCATGTCACACCGCTGGGTACGGAAGATACCGGCCAGTTTTTCTCCTATCGTCTTGAGAAGGGGAATACAGGCCGTGCATTAGCATTTATAGGGAGAGTATCAAATGATTAAAGAAAATTTTAATGCGATAAAAGAAGAATTGACCGATGATGTGAATATTATAGTCGTGACTAAATATCATACTGTTGAAGAAACGCTGGAAGCATATGAAGCCGGCGTCAGAGACTTTGGTGAAAATCGTATTGAAGGATTTTTGGAAAAAAGAGAAGCTTTGCCGGAAGATGCGAATGTACATTTCATAGGAACGCTGCAGTCAAGGAAAGTAAAGGATATCGCAGGCTCCATGACACATCTTCATTCACTGGACAGAGAAAGTGTTGCCAAAAAAATTGAACAATATGCAGATGATGAGGTAAAATGTTTTGTACAGGTCAACGTATCTGAAGAATCTTCAAAACACGGTCTGTCTGCAGATGACGTGCAGCCGTTTCTTTTGAAACTGGCGCCATACAGCAAAGTGAAAGTCATCGGTCTTATGACGATGGCGCCGCTTACAGAAGATGAAGCGGTGCTGAATGGTACATTTGGCCGCCTGAAAGAATTGAGAGATGAATTACAAACGACATATCCGGAAATCACGGAACTGAGCATGGGTATGAGCAACGATTATAAAATCGCACTCGATCACGGCGCGACACATATACGTATAGGTTCTAAAATTATGGGAAGCAGGTGATTTTTATCGCAATAAAAAACTTTTTAAAAGATATTTTTGTCGTTGAAGTTGAAGAGGAAGTACCTGCTGATTCTGAACAGAAAAAGAACGAGTCAGCGAACAGGAACAAAGAAGACGCCCGGACGGGAGTCAAAGATAATAAGAGCAAAGTCACACAGCTTGATTTATCCAGAAATGAAAAAAGTTCCCATGACAGTAAAAAGGATAAAAAAAGTGTATCTGTGAATCAGAATAATAACAAATCACAGCGCTCTTTCTTTAAAAAAGAACGACAAAAACCTGCCGACCAAAGCACTACAGGGCAACGAAGGAATTCACCACAGAGTTATAAGGAGACCACTTTGATGAATGCTGATAACATGAATGCAAAAGTTCATTTATTTGAACCGAGAGTCTTTTCTGAAACACAGGATATTGCAGATGAACTTAAAAATGAACGGGCAACCCTTGTCAATTTATCTAAAGTAGATGCGGGCCCCAAAAAGAGGATTGTAGACTTTTTAAGCGGCACCGTTTATGCATTAGATGGTGATATCCAAAAGGTCGGAAATGATATTTTCCTTTGCACACCAAAAAGCGTTTTAGTCGAAGGTGAAATCTCTTCAGATAAAGAAAACTCAGAGGAAATGTAAGGAGAATTATTTTGGATAAATCACTACTGCTCAATATAGTTGGAACAATAGCACAAATATCGTTTATCGCTTTACAATTATTAAGATGGGGGCTCATCATATATATTTTAAGCTCCTGGCTGCCGGCGCTCCGAGAATCAAAATTCGGCGAGTTTTTAGGAAAGGTTTTTGAACCGATACTTGAACCGTTCAGAAAGCTTATTCCGCCGCTTGGCGGCATGCTGGACTTGTCGCCGATCATATTATTTCTTGTTTTATGGTTGTTCCAAAGCGGCCTTGTGGCAGTATTTAATGCTATAAACACATTTATAATACAATTTTAATGCATGGTCACGGTGATATTCATTTATCGCCGTGATTTTCAAATTAAGGAGCATTTAAAGTGAAGGAAATCTTTCAACACTTCAGACCCGAAGAAAAAGAGACCATCATCAAACTGAACAGCCGTTTTGAAATTGCTGAGCGGGATTATTATCCTGTGCTTCTGGATTTTCTGGATCCGAGAGAACAGAGTATCGTCAACAGTCTGTCCGGATACTACCCCGATGTGAAAATAGAATTTTACGGCGGGGGCGCACCGCGGGAGCGGATGCGCGCAATGCTGATTCCGGAAATGCTGGAAGTTTCAAAGGATGATTTCGAAGTGATGGTGCTTGAACTTGACTATCCGGAGAAATTTGTCAATCTTGAACACCGGAATATACTGGGTGCCATAATGAGCGTCGGGCTGGACAGAAATCTGATCGGCGATATCGTCATCGGCGACTCGATACAGTTTGCCATCGCAAAACCTTATTTTCATATTTTTGAAACGGAGCTTACGACAATAAAAAATGCTCCGGTCACTTTGAGTGAAGTGCCGCATGCCGAATTTATGGACATTGTTGATGACGGTGTGTCAGAAACGATGCTGATATCGAGCTTCAGGCTGGATACTGTGACGAGCGATCTTTTAAAAGAGGCCAGGGCGAAGTCCAAAAACAGAATCGAGAAGGGTAAAGTGAAAGTGAATCATACGGTCATCCAGAATCCTTCTTTCATTCTGGAAACAGGCGATGTCGTATCGGTCCGGCATTTCGGACGCTATAAAATTGATGAGATGTTACATGAAACGAAAAAAGGGAAATACAGAGTTAAAGCAAAAGTTTATAAAAGTAAATAAAAAGTCAAATCAGAGGTGAAAATTATGGAAGCGAGTGAAAGGATAAACAGAAAGTTTGCAACGGTCTACCGTGGTCTCGATGAAAAAGAGGTGAGGGATCATTTAAGAAAGATCGAAGACGAAATTGAAGAGCGCGACAGAAAGATTGCACAGCTTGAAGAGATGCTGAATGAACGGGATGAAAATCTGAACAGCTTCAGATCAGTCGAAACGAGTATCAATGAAGCGATTCTGACAGCGCAGAGAGCAGGCGATGATACGAAGGCGGCCGCTCAGGAACGTGCGGATGAAATCATCAGAAGTGCCGAAGCAGAACGGGATATCATCATTGATAAGGCATTGAACCAGGCGCGTCATATCGGCAGCCAGACTGAAGATATGAAGCGTCAGTCGAAAGTTTTCAGAGCGCGTTTCAAAATGCTTGTTCAGGCTCAGCTCGACCTTCTGCAGTCGGATGACTGGGATTATCTGCTCGATTATGACATGGACAATGAAGACAAAGTCCGTGACATTGAAAACGAGTATGGAAATAATGAAGAGTAAATATTGACGAAACGTTTTTATTTTAGCATAATATATATATTGTTAGACACAGCAGAATGTGAGATATTTTAAAGCGACCGGAAGATGGTGAGAGTTCCGGAGTCACAGCATTTTGATATCACTAATGATTGATAATGAATACTATTAAGAAGAGATGGCTCTGACTGAGGGTCAATAAGGGTGGTACCGCGGAATTTTTTCGCCCCTATTGATTCAGTTAGAGTTTTTTTATTTTAAAAATAATTTATTGAAACGGGAGAGTAGAGAATGGATTATAAAGATACGTTATTAATGCCGAAAACTAAATTTAAAATGCGTGGCGGCCTGATCAACAAAGAGCCTAAAATGCAGGAAGAATGGCGTGAAATGGATTTATATGAAAAGAAACTGAAGCAGAACGAGGGCAATACGCCGTATATTCTGCATGATGGCCCGCCGTATGCAAACGGTGCGCTTCATATGGGGCACGCACTGAACAAGATCATCAAGGATATCATCATCCGCAACAAGCAGATGCAGGGTTACTATGCACCTTACGTGCCGGGCTGGGATACGCATGGTCTGCCGATTGAACAGGCACTGACGAACAAAGGTGTCGACCGTAAGAGCATGACGGTCGAAGAGTTCAGAAACAAGTGTATCGAATTTGCGAACACTCAGATTGACGCACAGCGTGAAGGTTTCAAGCGCATGGGCATCGACGGTGAGTGGGACAACCCATACCTGACTTATAAACCTGAATTTGAAGCGTCACAGGTCAGAGTGCTGAAAGACATGGTGGAGAAAGACCTGATCTATAAAGGTAAAAAGCCGATCTACTGGTCTCCGGCAAGCGAATCTTCTCTTGCGGAAGCGGAGCTTGAGTATAAGGACAAGCGTTCACCGTCCATCTATGTCTCATTTGAAGTACAGGACGGCAAAGGTGTCCTTGATGCCGGTGTCGGACTTGTCATCTGGACGACGACGCCTTGGACGATTCCTTCCAACATGGGGATTGCTGTGCATCCGGAACTGAACTATGTCCAGTTCAACTATGACGGCAAAGAATATGTCGTTGTCGAAGATCTGCTGGATCACTTATGCGAAGAAGTCGGTTTCGATAAGGAACAGGTGACACGTACGAAAGAATTCAAAGGTTCCGAGCTTGAATATATTGAAACGAAACATCCATTGTATGATCGCACGAGCCTTGTCGTGCTCGGCGACCATGTAACGACTGATGCAGGTACGGGTCTTGTGCATACTGCACCGGGTCATGGTGACGATGACTTCATCATCGGTCAGAAATACGGCCTTCAGGTGCTGAGCCCTGTGGACGACAAAGGTGTCTTCACGGATGAAGCGGGTAAATATGCCGGACTTTTCTATGACGATGCAAATAAAGAGATTACAGAAGATCTGGATGCAGCGGGCGTTTTATTGAAACTGAACTTCTATACGCACTCGTATCCGCATGACTGGCGTACGAAGACACCAGTTATTTTCCGTGCGACGCCTCAGTGGTTCGCATCGATCAACGGTGTACGCGACGATATTTTGAAAGCGGTCGATGAGACGAAGTTCCAGGTTGAATGGAATAAAAAGCGCATGCACAATATGATTAAAAACCGCGGTGACTGGGTTATTTCACGTCAGCGTGTGTGGGGTGTGCCTCTGCCGTTCTTCTATGCTGAAAACGGGGAGGAAATCGTCGATGTCGATGTCATCGAACATGTTGCGGCATTATTCGAAACACACGGTTCAAATATCTGGTTCGAACGCGATGCGGAAGATCTGCTTCCTGAAGGCTATACGCACCCGGGTTCACCAAACGGCAAGTTCACAAAAGAGACGGACATCATGGACGTGTGGTTCGACTCCGGTTCGACGCACAGAGGCGTGCTCGACTACCGTGACTATCTGACGTACCCGGCGGACCTTTATTTTGAAGGATCGGACCAGTACAGAGGTTGGTTCAACTCTTCAATCATCACGAGTGTGGCGACTAAAGGCCACTCGCCGTATAAAGAGCTGTTAAGCCACGGTTTCGTCATGGACGGAAAAGGTAAGAAGATGTCGAAGTCACTCGGCAACGTCATCCTGCCTGAAAAAGTGATGAAGCAGATGGGCGCGGACATCATCCGACTGTGGGTCATGTCTTCAGACTTTGAAGAGGACGTAAGAATTTCAGACGATATTCTTAAGCAGGTATCGGAAGTTTACCGTAAGATCCGTAACACGTTCCGTTTCATGCTGGGTAACGTTGCGGACTTCAATCCGGCCGAAGATGCGGTTGCCTACGAGGACCTGTATGAAATCGACCAGTTCATGTACCAGAGATTCAATGAAGTCATCAACATGGTGCGTGACTGCTACGAGCGCTATGACTATGTGACGGTTTACCAGTCACTGCAGAACTTCATCAACGTCGACTTGTCCAACTTCTATCTGGATTACGGCAAGGACATCCTTTATATCGAAAAGGAGGATGCTTCAATCCGCCGCAGCATGCAGACAGTGCTTTATAAGATCCTGACTGATCTGAATAAACTGCTTGCACCGATTCTTGTGCATACGACTGAGGAAATTTATCAGCATACGCCGCATTCGGAAAAAGAGAGCGTGCATCTTGAGTATCTGCCTGAAGTTGCAGAAGTGGATAGTGACCTTGTAGAGAAATGGCAGTACTTCCTGAAAGTGCGTGATGATGTATACCGTGCACTTGAAGTGGCACGTAATGAAAAAGTGATCGGTAAGTCACTTGAAGCGAAAGTTTATGTGACCGAGCCTGAAGAGATGAAATTCGAAGACTTGCACGGCAATCTGGAACAGTTATTCATCGTTTCACAGGTGGAAGTCGTGGACAGTCTGGAAGACGGTACGAAATACGATACTGTAACGGTTAAAGTTGAACATGCAGAAGGCGAACGCTGTGAGCGCTGCTGGAACTTCTCCACTGCAGAGAGTCTGACGAGCGGCGAAGATGACATTTGTCCAAGATGCCGCACTGTCGTTGATTCCATATCGTAGGTGGTATCATGAAAAAATTCAGAATTGCGCCGATGGTCATCATCGGTGCAGTGATTTTAATCATCGATCAGATCACAAAATATCTTGTTGTAGAGAACATGGAGATCGGCGAATCCATCCCGCTGCTCGGTGAGTTTCTGCAGCTGACGTCCCACCGCAATTCCGGCGCTGCATGGGGGATGTTCCAAGGTCAGATGATTTTCTTCTACATCGTGACGATTGTCGTCGTCGCGCTGCTTCTGTACATTTATAAGAAAGAAGCGGAGGATAATTTTCTGATGCAGCTGTCGATTACACTGCTGCTCGCGGGTGCGATCGGGAACTTTATTGACAGAATCCTCTTCCAGGAAGTCGTGGATTTTGTAGACACTTTGATTTTCGGCTATGATTTTCCGATCTTCAACGTCGCGGACAGTGCACTGACGATTGGTGTCATACTGATGCTGATCGAGTTTTTCTTCACAGGACGGAGTGGTGATAATGAACGAAATAACAGTAGACAAAAATAATGAAGGTGAACGGCTCGACCGCTTTTTGAGCACGGTCGTGCCGGATTCATCGAGAAGCGATATACAGGGCCGCATCAAAGACGGCATTGTAACGGTGAACGGCGGTCAGGTGAAGCCGAATTATAAAATAAAGACCGATGACAAGGTTGTCGTCCGAGAGCGAGAGCTTGTCGAATCGGATATTGAAGCAGAAAACCTGAACCTCGACATCGTCTATGAGGACTCAGATGTCGCAATTGTATACAAGCCGAAAGGGATGGTCGTCCACCCGTCTGCCGGCCATTACGGCGGCACGCTGGTGAACGGTCTGATGTATCAGCTGGATGAACTGTCCGGTATCAACGGTGAACTGCGCCCTGGCATCGTCCACCGTATCGATAAAGATACGAGCGGCCTGCTGATGGTCGCAAAACACGACGTCGCCCACCGGGAACTCGTGGAACAGCTCGTTGATAAAAGTGTGACAAGAAAGTACACGGCATTTGTCCACGGCGTCATTCCGCATGACAAAGGCACGATTGAAGCACCGATCGGACGCAATCCAAGAGAACGCCAGGAGATGGCGGTCGTGGATGACGGCAAAGATGCGGTGACACACTTCAACGTTTTGGAACGGTTCAAGGACTATACGTTGGTTGAATGTATTTTGGAGACCGGCAGAACCCACCAGATCCGTGTCCATATGAAATATATCGGGTATCCGCTTGTCGGCGATCCGAAATACGGCCAGAGAAAAACGATGGATACGGGGGGCCAGATGCTGCACGCAGGCATTGTCGGATTTACCCATCCAGAAAGCCGTGAACGCCTCGAATTCAAGACAGGACTGCCGGATTACTTTGAGGAAATCCTGGAAGATCTGAGAGCGAGAGAGAAATAGATATTTAAGATTCGTGGACGCAAACGCCTTGTGAGAGGGGTTTGCGTTTTTTTGTTTTTGGCGGCGGATGGAGGAGTCTGCGCTGCTCACATAACATCATTTTCAGCATCAAGTGAGCAGGGCCGCACCAATACCAGGCATCCCCCGGAGTGTAAAACCTCCCTTCATTAATCCTTGACAATGAAATTCATGAGGGCTATGCTTATTAACAATACAAATGACAACCAAATATCATCATTAATGTCTTTAAAACCGGTCCTGTGAGGCCGGGAAGGCATGATATAAACGAGGACAAGTCTGTCTGTTAACGCTACAAGTGTACCTGTCGGGGCACTGTTTTAACAGCCGGTCTGTTTCAAGGGATACGTATATACTCATGCCGGCTGGCATGAGTATTTTTTTATGAAATTAAATCGGGGGTTAGGACAATGAAACAACGCACGATTCTGGACGAGGCACAGATCAGCCGTTCACTGACACGGATGGCGCACGAAGTGCTGGAGCGGAACAAAGGTACTGAAAAATTAATTCTTTTGGGAATAAAAACCCGTGGGGAGTTTTTAGCGGACCGGCTCCAGGATAAGATCAGTCAGATTGAATCGGTCCAAGTGCCGACGGGGACGATTGATATCAGCAACTACCGGGACGATAAACCGGGTCAGACGGTGAATGACGAAGATATCGTCATCGATACGGATCTGAACGACAAGCATGTCGTCCTCGTCGACGACGTACTGTTCACCGGCCGCACGATCCGGGCGGCGATGGACGCCATATTGAACTCGGTGCGGCCGTCCAAAATTTCGCTCGCGGTGCTGATCGACCGGGGTCACAGGGAACTGCCGATCCGTGCGGATTACGTCGGCAAAAATATTCCGACGGCGAAAGAGGAAATCATCAATGTGGCACTTATGGAAGTGGATAACGAAAACGCAGTGACTCTAACGGAATAGGAGAAAAATCATGAGAGAGAAACTACCTACAGACAGTCTTTACAAAAGAAGCTTCGAACCGAGGCTCGATGTTCATGAGAAACCTAAATGGTCACAGTGGGCGCTGTTAAGTTCGCAGCACCTGTTTGCAATGTTCGGTGCGACGGTGCTTGTACCATTTCTGACGGGACTTCCGGTCAGTGCCGCGCTCATTGCGAGCGGTATCGGGACGCTGCTTTACATATGGATCACGAAAGGGCAGATTCCGGCATATCTCGGCTCAAGCTTCGCCTTCATCCTGCCGATCACGATCGCACTCGGTGCGAACACATTGGGTGAGGTGCTGACCGCGCTGTTCTTCAGCGGCATACTGTACGTCGTGATCGGCCTCATCATAAAGTTATTCGGAACCAACTGGCTCATCAGTCTGCTGCCGCCGATCGTCGTCGGACCGGTCATCATGGTCATCGGCCTCGGGCTTGCCCCGGTCGCGGTCGACATGGCGATGTACACGGACTCAGGCAACCAGGAAGGATACAGTCTGACCTTCATCGCAATCGCAGTCATCACACTGCTGATTACAATCGGGGCTTCGGTTTTCCTTAAAGGCGTGCTGTCACTCATTCCGATACTGATCGGGATTGTCGGCGGCTACATTACGGCAACGCTTTTTGGAGTGGTGGATTTCACGCAGATAAAAGAGACAGGCTGGTTCGTTCTGCCGGATGTCCATCTGCCGCTCGTCTCATACGAACCGAGCATCAACGTCGGACTGTTCATCGTCATGCTGCCGATTGTTTTCGTGACAGTGTCCGAGCATATCGGCCACCAGGTCGTCATCAACAAGATTGTCGGCCGGGACTTCTTCAAGAAGCCGGGTCTGCACCGGTCACTCATCGGTGACGGGGCGGCGACAATGTTCGCGGGGTTGATCGGCGGTCCACCGACAACGACTTACGGCGAGAACATCGGTGTGCTGGCAATTACAAGAGTGTTCAGCATATGGGTCATCGGCGGCGCTGCGGTATTCGCGGTCATCCTCGGATTTGTCGGCAAGTTTACAGCGCTTGTCCAGTCGATACCGTCGCCTGTCATGGGCGGGGTGTCGATACTGCTTTTCGGCATCATCGCGGCAAGCGGACTCAGAATACTGATTGACGCACAGATTGATCTGGATAATAAAAGGAACCTCGTCATTGCATCGGTCATCCTTGTGATAGGAATCGGCAAGGCGCATCTGGATTTCATGATCGGAGATATTCCATTCAACCTGGAAGGCATGGCGCTCGCGGCACTTGCAGGTATCGTATTAAATGCAGTATTACCAAAGGAGGAAGCGGTTAATGAATGATTTGCTGACAGTGGAGTCGCTGACCGACTCTGAAATCATGACACTGATTAAACGTGCACTGACTTTTAAACAAGGGGAAATGCCGGAAAAGTTCCGGGATAAAACCGTCGTCAACTTGTTTTTTGAAAACTCGACGCGGACACGGCTGAGTTTTGAAATGGCCGAGTTCAAACTGGGCATACATGCGATACCTTTCGATGCAGATACAAGTTCCGTCCAGAAAGGCGAAAGTCTTTATGATACATGCAGGACACTCGAAGCGATCGGCGCAGACGTGCTGGTCATACGGCACGGCGACAACCGCTATTTCGATACACTGGAAAACATTAATGTACCGATCGTCAATGGCGGCGACGGCAGCGGTTCACACCCGACGCAATGCCTCCTGGACCTGATGACGATATATGAAAACTTCGGACGATTCGAAGGATTGAAAGTCGTAATATCGGGAGATATTTTCCACTCGAGAGTTGCCCACAGCAATTTCCAGGCGCTCACCCGCCTGGGGGCAGACGTTTATTTCTCCGGGCCTGAAGACTGGCAGAATCCGGGATATGAAAATGCTTATATGGATTTCGATGAGGCGATTGAGACGTGTGATGTCATCATGCTTCTCCGGGTGCAGCATGAACGGCACTTCGTCCAGATGACATTTTCAAAAGAAGGGTACAATCAAGAGTACGGACTCAATATGGAACGTTATGAAAAGATGAAAGAGGATGCGATCATCATGCATCCCGCGCCGATGAACCGGGACGTGGAAATATCGTCCGAACTGGTCGAGGCGGATAAGAGCAGGATTTTCAGCCAGATGGAAAACGGTGTATTTATGCGCATGAGTATTTTGGAAAACATTTTAAAGGAGAGACAATAATGTTATTAAAAAATGGTGTTGTACTGCACAATAATGAGTTTGTTGAACAGGACGTTTTAATCGAAGCGGGAAAAATAAAGGCACTCGGCACGAACCTCGATGCAGGTTCTGGTGAAGTCATCGATTTGAAAGGCAAGCTCGTCACGCCGGGTCTGATCGATGTTCATGTGCACTTAAGAGAACCTGGTTTCGAACATAAGGAAACGGTCGAGTCCGGTACGAAGGCTGCGGCTAGAGGCGGCTTTACATCCATCTCACCGATGCCGAACACGAACCCGATCATCGATACGGTAGAGCGGCTCGGAAGCTTGAATAACATTATTGAACGGGAGGCGCATATAAAGGTGCGACCGTATGCTTCAATTACGGAAGGTCTGAAAGGTGAGGCACTTGCTGACTTTGAAGGTTTGAAAAAATCCGGCGCATTCGCATTTACCGATGACGGTGTCGGCGTACAGAGTGCTGACATGATGCTGCGTGCGATGGAGAATGCGGCCAAACTTGATATGGCGATTGTTGCGCATACAGAAGAAAATACACTTATCCGCGGCGGGGCGGTTCACGATGGCAGGACGAGCGCGAAACTCGGCATTCCGGGTATCCCTGCAGTGACTGAGTCGGTTCAGATCGCAAGGGACGTACTGCTTGCCGAGGCAGCAGACTGCCACTATCATGTGTGCCATGTGTCGACGAAGGAAAGTGTGCGTGTCATCCGTGACGCTAAGCGTGCAGGCATCCGCGTCACAGGCGAAGTGACGCCGCACCATCTAGTACTGGATGAAAATGATATTACGGATAAAGATCCGAATTTCAAGATGAACCCGCCGCTCAGAGGTTCAGACGACCGCGAGGCGCTGATCGAAGGGCTGCTTGATGGCACGCTTGATTTTATCGCGACGGACCACGCACCGCATCAGGATTCTGAAAAGGAAGTCGGCATTGAAACCGCACCGTTTGGCATAGTGGGTATAGAAAATGCATTCCAGCTGTGTTACACGAAACTCGTTAAGACGGGCGTGTTCACACTGCAGCAGCTGGTGGACTGGATGACGGTCAAACCGGCGGAAGTCTTCAATATGGACGGTGGTGTTTTATTGCCGGGAAATGATGCGGATATTACGGTCATCGACCTTGAAAAAGAATATACGCTCGATAAAGAAGCATTTTTATCAAAATCAAAGAATACACCATTTGACGGCGAGCCGCTGACATCGGATATTTATCTGACGGTGGCAGGCGGAGAAATCAAATATCAGGCGGAGGGACAGTAATGTTAAATGACAAAAGATATTTAGTTTTGGAAGACGGTACTGTGTACGAAGGATATAAACTTGGCGCGGACGGTGAATGTCCGGGAGAGGTCGTATTCAATACATCAATGACCGGCATTCAGGAAATCATCAGCGACAATTCATATACGGATCAGATCATCACTTTCAGTTACCCGCTTATAGGCAGCGCGGGATTCAATACAGAAGACAGTGAATCATTACTGCCGACAGCACGCGGTGTTGTTGTCAGAGAAGCGATTGAGCACCCTTCAAACTTCAGATCAACTGAAAATTTAGATGGATTTTTAAAAAGAAATGACATCGTCGGCATCAGCGGTGTGGATACAAGAAGCATTACAAAGAAAATTCGTAATTCAGGCGTGATGAAAGCTGAAATCACTGATTCATCCGACCATGCAAAAACGGTTGAAGCAATCAGGGCAATGGAATTCGCGCGTGATCAGGTGAAACGCGTTTCTACAAATACGCCTTATATTTCAACGGGTACCGGCCCTAGGGTTGCACTGCTCGACTTCGGCAAGAAAGAAAATATTGTCCGTTCATTAAACCAGCGCGGCTGCGACGTCACAGTACTGCCTCATGATTCAACGAGTGAACGCATACTGCAGTTGAAGCCTGACGGTGTCATGCTGTCAAACGGTCCGGGAGACCCCGCGGATGTGACAGAAGCGGTTGAAACGATTAGGAATCTGATCGGACAAATACCAATTTTCGGTATTTGTCTCGGTCACCAGCTCATCGCACTCGCAGGCGGTGCCAGTTCCTATAAAATGAAATTCGGCCATCGCGGTGCAAATCAGCCAGTGAAAAATTTATCAACAAACAAAGTGGAAATTACGACTCAAAATCACGGATATGCAATTGATGAGGACAGTTTGAAAGATACGGATTTTGAAATCACGCATATCGCTATCAATGATAATTCTGTTGAAGGTATCAGGCATAGAAGTGAACCGGTTTTCAGTGTGCAGTATCACCCTGAAGCTGCGGCAGGCCCGCATGATGCATCTTACTTATTTGATCAGTTTATCGAAATGATGAAGGCAGAAGGAGGACAATCGAATGCCTAAACGTAATGATATTAAAACAATACTTGTCATAGGAAGCGGTCCGATCATCATCGGACAGGCAGCAGAGTTTGATTATGCGGGCACACAGGCATGCCTGGCATTGAAAGAGGAAGGATACAGAGTGATTCTGGTCAACTCGAATCCGGCAACGATCATGACCGATCAGGAGATTGCGGATGTAGTTTATATCGAACCGTTGACACCGGATTTCATAAGCCGCATCATACGTAAGGAACAGCCGGATGCGCTGCTGCCGACACTCGGTGGGCAGGTCGGTTTGAATATGGCTGTGGAACTGGACCGTTTAGGCGTGCTTCGTGAAAATGAAGTGGAACTGCTCGGCACAAAATTGGATTCTATCAAACAGGCGGAAGACAGGGATATGTTCCGAAATCTTATGAATGATATGGAAGTTCCGGTACCGGAGTCCGACATCATCAACACGATTGACGAAGCGTATGATTTTGTCGAAAAGACAGGCTATCCTTTTATCGTCCGTCCGGCATTTACAATGGGCGGTACCGGAGGAGGCATTTGCTATAACGAAGATGACCTGAAGGAAATTGTTGCGAACGGCCTGAAATATTCACCGGTCAGCCAGTGTTTATTGGAAAAATCGATTGCCGGATTCAAAGAGATCGAATATGAAGTGATGAGAGATTCTAATGACAATGCAATCGTTGTGTGCAACATGGAAAATATCGATCCTGTCGGCATACATACAGGAGATTCAATCGTTGTTGCACCGAGCCAGACACTGACAGATAAAGAGCATCAGATGTTGAGAAATGTATCTTTGAACATTATTAAAGAGCTTGAAATTGAAGGCGGCTGTAACGTCCAGCTTGCTCTGGATCCGGACTCGTTCGACTACTACATCATAGAAGTGAATCCGAGAGTATCGCGCTCAAGTGCGCTGGCTTCAAAAGCGACGGGCTACCCGATCGCCAAACTTGCTGCGAAAATCGCAGTCGGCATGACTCTGGACGAAATGATCAATCCTGTGACGAATTCAAGCTATGCAGCATTTGAACCGGCACTTGATTACGTTGTTTCTAAAATTCCCCGCTTTCCGTTTGATAAATTCGACAAGGGTGAGCGTACACTCGGTACCCAGATGAAAGCGACGGGCGAAGTGATGGCAATCGGACGCACCTACGAGGAATCATTGTTGAAAGCGATCCGTTCACTGGAGTACGGGGTACATCATCTTGGTCTTCCAAACGGTGATGATTTTACTCTGGATTATATCGTCCATTCAATAAAAGCCCAGAGCGATGAGAGGCTGTTCTTTATCGGGGAAGCGATCCGTCGTGAAGTGACACTGGAAGAAATTCATGCCTGGACGAAAATTGACTTTTACTTCCTGAATAAGTTCAAACATATCATCGATATTGAAAGAGAACTGAAAGAAAATGCCGGCAGCATCGAACATTTGAAATGGGCGAAGACATTCGGCTTCAGTGACCGTGTCATCGGACACCGCTGGGAAATGTCGGAAGATGAAGTATTCAAAATCAGAAAAGAACAGGGCATCATGCCGGTCTACAAGATGGTCGACACATGTGCGGCTGAATTTGAATCGAATACGCCTTACTTCTACGGCACGTATGAAACGGAAAATGAATCATTGCAGAGCGATAAGGAAAAGATCCTTGTACTCGGAAGCGGACCGATCCGCATCGGACAGGGTATCGAGTTCGACTATGCAACGGTACATGCGGTATGGGCCATACAGGAGGCGGGTTACGAGGCAATCATCGTCAACAACAACCCGGAAACGGTATCGACCGATTTCTCAATTTCGGATAAATTATACTTTGAGCCGCTCACGCATGAAGACGTCATGAATATCGTCCATAATGAAAATCCGAAAGGTGTCGTCGTCCAGTTCGGCGGTCAGACTGCAATCAACCTGGCAGACAGATTATCTGAACACGGCGTGCAGATTTTAGGTACAAGCCTTGACGATATCGACCGTGCCGAGGACAGAAAACGTTTTGAAGCACTGCTTCAGGAAATAAAAGTCCCGCAGCCGCATGGTAAGACTGCGACGAATGAAGAGGAAGCGCTTCAGAATGCCCGTCATATCGGCTTCCCTGTCCTTGTCCGTCCGAGTTATGTTCTCGGCGGCCGTGCAATGGAAATCGTCTATGACGAGTCGGAACTGAAAAACTATATGAGAAATGCCGTTAAAGCGTCACCTGAGCATCCTGTTCTGATTGATAGCTATTTGACAGGTAAGGAAATCGAAGTGGACGCAATCTGTGACGGAGAGAATGTCATCATCCCGGGCATCATGGAACATATCGAAAGAGCGGGTGTCCACTCCGGGGATTCCATGGCAGTGTATCCGCCGGTAAACCTGTCCCAGGAAGAAATTGATACGCTGGTTGATTATACGGAGAGACTTGCGAAAGGTCTGAATATCATCGGTATCATCAACATCCAGTTCGTCTTATCGAAAAAGGGGATATTCGTCCTCGAAGTAAACCCGAGATCGAGCCGTACTGTACCGTTTTTAAGCAAGATAACCGAAGTGCCGATGGCAAGGCTCGCCATGCATGCCATTCTCGGCAGGAAACTTGCGGACAGTGAATTCCCTCTCGGACTGCAGCCGGATAAAGACGGCTACTATGTTAAGGCACCGGTATTCAGTTTCTCCAAACTGAAAAACGTTGATATCACTCTCGGACCGGAAATGAAATCGACCGGGGAAGTCATGGGTAAGGACGATACATTGAACAAGGCGCTGTATAAGAGTCTCGTTGCCAGTGGTCTGGATGTCAAAGACCACGGGACTGCACTCTTTACGATTGCGGATAAGGATAAGGAAGAAGCGGTTGAACTTGCGAAAAGATTTTCACAGTGCGGGTACCGAATCTTATCGACAAGCGGTACCGCGGAAGCACTTAAAAAGGACGGCATTCCGGTCGTCATAGTGGATAAGATCGGCGAAGGCGACAATACACTGCTCCGTTCCATCCAAAACGGCAACGTCCAGATTGTAGTGAACACGATGACAAAAGGTAAAGAAGTTGAACGTGACGGCTTCAGAATCCGCCGTGAATCCGTCGAGAACGGCGTACCTTGTCTGACGTCGCTGGATACAGCGAGAACGCTGATCGAAGTCATTGAAAGCATGACATTTAATATGAATGAAATGTAGGTGGGCATATGAAAAATATAATGACCGTCGTTTCTCAAGCCAATATCGCTGATAAAATTTATGAAATGGTGCTCCAAGGGGATATTACAGAAAGCATGAAAACGCCGGGTCAGTTTGTGCACATCAGAGTGAGCAATGATACATCGAATGTACTGCGCAGACCGATTTCGATTTCAGATATCAATGTTGAAAAGTCCCAGTTCACGATCACTTATAGAGCAGACGGGGATGGCACGAGGAAGTTCACGGAATTTAAAGCGGGCGACAGCATCGATATATTATCACCGCTCGGCAACGGCTATCCGGTTGAAAAAAGCGGGCATGTACTCATCGTCGGCGGGGGCATCGGTGTCCCGCCGCTCTATGAGCTTTCCAAACAGCTGAACGGCATCGGTGTGAAGACGACCCATGTCCTCGGTTTCAACTCGGCGAAGGATATATTTTATGAAGAGAAATTCAAAGCTTTAGGGGAGACCTTTATTGCGACTGCGGATGGGAGTCACGGCACGGAAGGGTTCGTCACGGATGTGACGAGAAATCTGAACGGTGAATTTGACCGTTTTTATGCATGCGGTCCGAAAGTGATGCTGAAAGCGGTCAGCGATGAGCTGGATATCGACGGTTACGTGTCACTGGAAGAAAGAATGGGCTGCGGTTTCGGCGTGTGCTATGCATGCGTCTGCGACCGGCAGGACGGCACACAGGCGAAAGTCTGCACTGACGGCCCGGTATTCAGGAAAGGGGCGGTTGTACTATGACAAATTCAAAACTGAACATACAGCTTCCCGGCCTGGACTTGAAAAATCCGGTCATGCCGGCATCCGGCTGCTTCAGTTTCGGTGAGGAATTTTCCAGGCTGTATGATCTGTCGAAGCTCGGCGCCATCATGATCAAGGCGGCGACGGAAGAAGAACGCAAGGGAAATAAAACACCAAGGGTTGCTGAAACTGCGAGCGGCATGCTGAACGCCATCGGCCTGCAGAATCCGGGTGTGGATCACATCATCGAATATGAACTCAAGTTTCTTGAGCAGTATGATGTGCCGATCATTGCGAATGTGGCAGGTACGAAGATAGAAGATTACGTGAGTGTCGCAAAAAAGATTTCCGCTGCGCCGAACGTCAATGCACTGGAGCTGAATATTTCATGTCCGAACGTAAAAGAGGGCGGCATCCAGTTCGGTACGGACCCGGAAACGGCGAGAGAACTCACTTATGAAGTAAAAAATGTATCTGAAGTGCCAGTTTATGTTAAACTATCACCAAATGTCACTAATATTGTGGATATGGCCAACAGTGTCGGAGATATAGCGGATGGTCTGACGATGATCAATACGCTTGTTGGAATGCGTCTGGATAAATTCGGGAAACCGATTTTGGCGAACATTACCGGCGGGCTTAGCGGACCGGCCATCAAGCCTGTATCTCTCAACATGATCTACCAGATCAGACAGCATTTGGCGGATATCCCGATAATCGGAATGGGTGGCATTGCAACAGTGGATGATATTTTTGATTACTTATCAGTCGGCGCGGATGCGGTCGCGGTGGGGACGTTGAATTTTACCGACCCGTATATTTGTCCGACACTGATTGATGACTTGGAAAAGCGGGTGGAAAGTCTCGGCCTGGATCATATCCATGATTTGAAAGGCAGAGCATATTCATAAGAAAATAGGGGGAAATTATTATGAACGTACCAATTATTGCACTTGATTTTCGAGAGTTTGACACAATGAAAGATTTTTTAGGTCAATTTGATGAGAAATTATTCGTCAAAGTGGGAATGGAACTTTATTTATCGAATGGACCTAAAGTGGTCGAAGAAATTCGTCAAATGGGGCACGACATATTTTTGGATCTGAAGCTGTATGATATTCCGAACACTGTCGGGAAATCGATGGAAAGTCTCGGCAAGCTGGATATACAGATGACGAATGTCCATGCCCAGGGCGGTACTGCGATGATGAAACGTGCGGCGGAGTCATTCAAGGATGGCAACCCGGACGGCAAGCTGATCGCTGTCACCCAGCTCACATCAATGAGTGATGAAATGGTACAAAAAGAGCAGCAGACTGTACTCTCCCTAACTGACAGTGTTGTCCATTATGCAACACTTGCTAAAGAAGCAGGACTCGACGGCGTCGTATCTTCTCCGCTCGAATCTGAAATTATTCATGAAAAACTGGGACCTGAATTTCTGACTGTCACACCGGGTATCCGTCTTCCGGAAGATTCCAAAGACGACCAGGTGAGAGTCGTAACACCGGTGGACGCGAGAGACATGAAGTCGGATTATATCGTTGTCGGCCGTTCAATTACGCAGGATGATAATCCCGCAGAGAAATACAAAAGAATCAAAGCACTGTGGGAGGGAACTGCAAGTGAGTAGTGAGAATGTCGCCAAAGCATTGCTGAATATCGGTGCTGTGAAAATCCAGCCGGATGACCCGTTTACATGGGCGAGCGGCATCATTTCACCGATCTACTGTGATAACAGACAGATTATCGGCAATGTCGATGCGAGAAAAGATATTGTGCAATATTTTGTTGAAAAGATTGAAGAAATTTCGCCGGACGCTGAAGTGATTGCAGGGACTTCCACTGCAGGCATTCCGCACGCGGCATTCATCAGTGATGCGATGGATCTGCCGATGAGCTACGTCCGCGGCAGTAAAAAGAAACACGGCACCGGCAGACTGATTGAAGGTGCTTCTGTAAAAGGCAAGAAAGTCGTGCTGATCGAGGACTTGATATCTACAGGCGGTTCAAGCATTGAAGCGGCTGAGATTTTAAGGGAGGAGGGCGCTGAAGTGGAAATTGTACTCGCCATCTTCAGCTACCAGCTCGAGAAAGCACATGATAATTTTGAATCATCGGGATTTAAATATGAAACACTGTCCGATCTTGATGCGCTCTTGGATGTCAGTATAAGAGAAAGTCTGCTGACTGAAGAAGAGCGGAAAGAAGTCGTCCAGTTCAGAGATAATCTTTAAATTGAAAAACGTGGATACCCCTGGTTGGGTGTCCACGTTTTTTTTACGGGTTTTTTAAATCGTCCCGGCCATCCCTGTAAGTTGGGAACTTTTTATTTAAAAATTCACTTAAATAATATTGAATGACCAGAAATGGGATGAGAGTGATTACAAATCTCAAAATAAATCCCCACGATTCAGGATAAGGGATCAAAATTATAAAAACTAAAAATATCACCGGTACAATCATACTGATCCATGCTTTTTTACTTTCATTAGAAATAAAACTCACCTCTCTAGTTCAGGATAGACCACGGTCTGGTCTTTTTCGATAATCGGCATCGCGCCCCACCTCCCGAGTTCATGGGCATTCAGTTCAACACCTTTTGCTCGGTGGATGATGTGGCAGACATCATGACCGTGTGCTGCGAGCCAGTTGCTGATGATCAGCCGGTGGCATCTGGCGGGGTGGCTCTCGGAGCACATATAGGCGACATTCTGATTCTTTGCCTTTTTCGTAAGCTGTTTTATACCGGATTGGAATTCATTGGACAAAGTGTAATCCGCATAATTATGAAAAGAATCATTGTCCCAGCCGTCATTAAGTGTAGGACCGACTATGGATGACGTGCCGCGTCTGCCGCCGAGCTGCGGAAAATGTTCATATGCTATATCCTCTTCTTTCAGCCACTCTTCCAATTCGTCACCGTTAAATTGCGGATGCTTCCTGCTGTAAGGAAAAGCACGCACATCTGCAATGGATTTTATTTCCGCATGATGGAGCATTTTCAGAAATTCATCTTTTGTGTGGTCCGAATGACCGATTGTATAGATTTTCATATATTATCACCGCTTTTAATTATCCATACCACTTCTTGCGAATAAAAAAACCCATCCGGATGATGGGATGGGGTGAAATATATGATATTTTGTGTGATATTAAATAATTGATGGAGAGTTAACACACCGTCGTCGGGAGCCCCGCACTAATTAATCAGACACCGAACATCATATCATTGATGATTTTCGCTTCTTCATTGATGTGATTGGAATCCAAGGATACATACAGTTTGATTTTCGGTTCGGTGCCGGATGGTCTGAGTGCAATCCAGCCGTCTTCGAAATGGATTTTGATGACATCCGCTTTCGGCAGATCGATGGCTTCCATCTCTCCTGTAGCGAGTCGTCTGTCACCGTAATGAAAGTCTTCGACACAGATGACTTTGCGTCCTTCGATTTCTGTCGGCGTGTTTCTTCTGAACTGGTCCATAATTTCGGCAATTTTCTCCTTGCCTTCGGTACCTTCAAATTTATGGCTGATCATCTTTTCCATCCTGCGGCCGAACGCATCATAAATATTGTTCAGGTAGTCGATGAGCGTATTACCGTCATTTTTAAGTCCGCTCGCCAGTTTGACGATGGCCGGGACAATCTGGATGGCGTCCTTATCACGGACGAAGTCGCTGAGGAGGTAGCCGTAGCTTTCCTCGTAACCGAAAGCGAATTCCCGATCCTCATCTTCTTCAAGCTCCAAAGCGACCTGACCGATATATTTGAATCCGGTCAATACTTCGATGACCTCTGCACCGAATTTCTCAGCAATCTTTTTACTCAAGTCACTGGTTACAACAGACTTTACAACCACCGGTTTTTTTTTAAATTCAGTCTCTTTCAGACGGTCATACAAAAGAATTGCGCCGAGTTGGTTGCCGTTCAGATGAACATATTCACCGTCATGCAGCACTTCGATGCCGATTCTGTCCGCATCCGGATCGGTTGCTATGAGCAGGTCGGCATTTTTATCTTTACCGAGTGCTCTGGCACCGGTAAATGCATCCGTATCTTCCGGGTTGGCACTCGTCACATTGGAAAAATCACTGTCCGCTTCACATTCCTTATCAACGAGCGTCAGGTTATTGAAACCGAGCGCTTCAAGAAGATACTGCGTAAGCGGCAGGGCAGTCCCGTGCAGGCTTGAAAATACGACCTGCAGATCCGACTCAGGGATATTGCCGGACAAATCCTTGACCTTCTGCTGATACTTTTCATAGTGCGCATAATCAATGTGTTCAACCCATCCTTCAGCCAGTGCCTCATCAAAATCGATGGAGCCGATATTGAAGAAATCATCGATGGCGTTTATTTTGCTGCTGAGTTCATCCGCCGGCACGTCTGTAATCTGAGCACCATCCGAACCGTACACTTTTATGCCGTTATATTCAGGCGGATTATGACTCGCGGTAATCATGATGCCAAAATCCGCTTCATGGCTTCTTGTGAAGAAGGACAGCTCCGGGGTTGTAATATAACCTTCAGACAAATAAACTTTCACGCCATTCTTCACGAGCACGGAAGCGATCGTTTCCGAAAACTCCCTCGACAGGTGCCTGATGTCATAGCCGATGACGGCAACATCCTGCCCGTTTTCATTCATGGACCCGGCGAGTCCGAGCGCGACGCGTTCAACGGTGTATCTGTTCAGACGGTTCGGTCCGAGACCGATTTTCCCGCGGATGCCGGCCGTACCGAATTTAAGGTCGGAAATAAAAGCATCTTCATGCTCGACATCATTTTCAGCCCTATACATATTTTCTGTTATGAGACTGTTTTCAATATGTTCTTCCCAAATATTTTTTGACAATCCTATCACCTCATCTACTTGGTCACTTTCATCTTATCAACTTCGCTTTCAACCGGGGTAACAAAAACTGTTTTCTGATCCGTATATGTGACAAAACCGGGTTTTGCCCCTGAAATTTTGTGGACGTACTTAATATCAGTATAATCCACAGGGACCGATTCGGAACTGCCCGCTTTCGAATGGAACGCCGCAATCATCGCCGCTTCCAAAATATCATCATCTTCTATTTCATTCGGGGCGTGTGTAATGACGACATGCGATCCCGGAATGTCTTTCGTGTGGAACCACAGATGGTTGTTCTGTGCTTTCTTCGACGTCAAATAATCGTTCTGCTTATTATTTTTGCCGACCAGCACCGTCAGGCCGTTCGAGGTCTTAAATTCATGCAGCTGGATTTTATTCTTCTTTTTCTTCTTATTCGAACTTTTGAATTTCAAAATGCCTTCCTCGACGAGTTCTTCCCTAATCTCTTCCACTTCATCCGAAGTCGTAATCGCATCCATCTGATGCAGCAGATTCAGGAAATACTCCCGGTCCGAATAGGCTTTTTCAAGCTGGTCACGCGCAGTCGTTTCGCGGACTTTCAATTTGTTGTATTTACGGTAGTACCGTTGGGCATTGTCGTTCGGCGCGATTTCCGGATCGAGCGGAATCGTGATTTCTTCATCAGTATAGTAGTCGAAGACGACCGCTTCCTTATCATACCGTTTGATTTCATGCATGTACGCCGTAATGAGCTCTCCGTACTTCTGGTACTCATCCTTCGCTTCCGCTTCCTTCAAGTCCTCTTTCAGCTTGTCGATTTTCCTTTCGACACGTTCATATTCCCGGTCGATGACATGGACATAATCCTGTGCCTTCTGGCGGATCAGATTATTTTGGAAACGGTTGTGATAGTAGTCATCAAGCAGCGCACTCAATGATTCATAGACGACCGGTGTGCCTTCCATATGTTCAAGCTTCGTAAAGTAAAAGACATCCTTATCCTTTTTATATAAGACTGGTGTAATGTCCTCCGCCTTTTTAAGAGTCTGTTGTATGCTCAGGACGATGTTCTGCATCGTCAGGTGTCCCGCCTGATGCGCCACTTCTTTTATAAATAAAGGGCTGAAGCCTTCTGTGGCCTTCAAAATCTGGCGGTTGATCTTACCGCTGTTGAAATCCAGGTGTTTCGGCAGTTCATTCAGTTCGTCCGTCCTCGGATTCAGCTTTTTGTCCGTCGGCGGCTGTTCATATTGGAAACCGGGCATGATTGTGCGGACGTTATTATTCGGCGTCAGATGCTTGATGCCTTCAATAATCCTATAGTTTGTATCTGTTATAATGATATTGGAATGTTTCCCCATGATTTCCAAAATGAGAATGCGGGTGATGTCATCACCGATTTCATTTTTGGCGTTTATTTTAATGTGGACCTGCCGGTCGTTGCCGACCTGGTGAATCGAATCTATAATGCCGCCTTCGATATGTTTTCTGAGTACGCGTGAAAACATCGGCGGTTCGAATGGAAATTCATATTTATGGTCTGTCAGGTGAAAACGCGCATACATCGGGTGTGCACTGATCAGCAGCTGGTGGTTTTTACCTCTGCTGCGGATTTTAAAAATCAATGATGTATCATCCATCTGCTGTATTTTATTTATCTTGCCTGACTGTATCATCTCGAGTTCATCACACAGTGCATGAACAAAATTACCATCAAATGCCATTTTTGTTCCTCCTTATATATGCTACTAAAATATTTTAACATGAACTATTACTATTCAATACATTTTAAGATGAATTATGCCTTCATTTATGATACATTAAGAGATAATCACGAAAAAGAAAGGTAACTCGCTATGACTTCAGACAAAGGACTTCTAATCGTACTTTCAGGCCCTTCCGGCGTTGGTAAAGGTACGGTGAGAAAAGCTATATTCGACGATCCTGATACAGGATTCAAGTATTCAATTTCAATGACGACCCGCAAAATGCGCGAAGGCGAAGTAGATGGTGTTGATTACTTTTTTAAAACAAGAGAAGAATTTGAATCTCTCATAGAGCAGGACAAATTTATAGAGCATGCACAATATGTAGGCAACTACTATGGTACACCAGTTGATTATGTAGTGGAAACGATGGAAAAAGGACACGACGTATTTTTGGAAATAGAAGTGGAAGGTGCCAAGCAGGTACGGGAGAGGTTCCCGGAAGCATTGTTCATCTTTCTTGCACCGCCGAACCTCGCACAGCTGGAAGAGCGCCTGATTGGCCGCGGCACGGATTCGATGGAAGTCATCAGACACCGCATCGAAGAGGCGAAACGGGAACTCAGCCTGATGAACCTTTACGACTATGTAGTCATCAATGATGATGTACAACAGGCAAAACGGCGTGTACAATGTATAGTCGAAGCATCACATATGAGACGTGCACGCGTAGAATCAAAACTAAGAAAGTTATTATTGGAGGTCAATAATTAATGTTATACCCATCGGCTCATGAATTGAAAAAGAACGTGGACTCGAAGTATCTTGTAGTGACTCTGGCAGCAAAACGCGCAAGAGAATTACAGGACTATCCGGACAGAACGATTCTCGAAAACTATAAATCCTTTAAAACAGTAGGCATGGCATTCGAAGAGATTGCTGAAAATAAAGTAAAGGTACAAAAGTAGCTGACAAAGTATTGTCAGCTTTTTTTAAAATTGGGGTGAATTTATAATGGCGAATATTGTCATCGGTGTGACCGGTAGTATCGCAGCATATAAAGCTGTGGATTTAACGAGTAAATTGATTCAGAACGGCCACGAAGTCAAAGTGGTTCTGACAGATAATGCGGGAGAGTTCATTACACCGCTCGCCTTTCAGGCAATCGGCAGAAATCATGTATATACGGATACTTTCAAAGAAGAGGATCCGTCAGTCATCTCCCACATCAATATCGGGGAGTGGGCGGACCTCATCATCGTTGCACCGGTATCTGCCAATACAATCAGCAAGCTCGCATGCGGCATATACGACAATATGCTTTTGAACGTGCTTGCAGCGAATACGAAACCTGTCATGCTCGCACCGGCGATGAATGTGCATATGTACGAACAGCCGGCAGTCCAGCGTAATATCGAACAGCTGCTGGAAGAAGGCTATCAGGTGCTGGATGCGGAATCCGGGTTTTTAGCGTGCGGCTACAACGCCAAAGGCCGTATGGCAAACGTTCCGGATATTATGGGCTATATCGAAGATTTCCTCGGCAGCAGGGACGATAAGCCGCTAACAGGCAAAAAGGTGCTGATTACAGCGGGACCGACGAGAGAATCGCTCGACCCGATCCGCTATGTGACGAACCATTCGAGCGGCAAGATGGGCTACAGCCTCGCCAGCAGCTTCAAGGGGCTCGGGGCGGAAGTCGTGCTCGTCAGCGGTCCGGTGTCACTCACGCCGCCAAACGGCGTGGAAACCATCGATGTCGTTTCGACGGAAGATATGTTCGGCCGTGTCAAGGCGCATATGGATGCGGATATCGGCGTATTTTCTGCAGCGGTCAGCGATTATACACCCGTCAGTTATTCTGAAGGCAAGATGAAAAAGACGGCGGACAGTGACAATCTGGTCATTGAAATGAAAAAGACGACCGATATTTTAAAGTATGTCGGTCATAATAATGAAGATATGACAGTCGTCGGTTTCGCGGCGGAAACGGATGATGTGAAAAATTATGCACTGAAAAAGCTCGAGGAGAAAAATGCCGACTGCATCATCATGAATGATGTATCCAATCCTGAAATCGGCATGAACAGCGATGACAATGAAGTGGCCATGCTGTACCGTGACGGCACCGAAAAATACTTGGAAAAAGCGTCGAAAGTGCAGCTTGCGAACCAGATTGTCCAAAATCTGACCGATCACTACGGGTGGCGTTCATAATGTTCGCCTCGATTATAGTGAGCGTGTCGGCAAGCGACGTCAACAAAGTGTTTGAATATAAAATCCCTGACGGCCTGACGGATTTCATCGCGGTCGGCCACAGAGTGCTCGTGCCGTTCGGCCCCCGCCAGATTCAGGGGTATGTCATCGATATTAAAGACGAAGTCGAATACGACCCTTCGAAAATAAAACCGATCACCCGTGCGCTGGACGTCAAACCGGTACTGACGGCAGAGCTGATAAAGCTCGCAAAGGATCTCGCAGACTATTATGTCACGTCATATATTTCTGTAATAGAAACGATTTTACCGGCAGCGCTGAAAAGCAAATCTAAAAAGATGCTGTCGCTTTCGGAAGACAGTACAGAAGAGACGGAAATGACGTGGGAGCGCAAGAATCTGCCGCCGGAAGTCGAAGTCAAAACGCTGCCTGCGGCCGTGCTCGCTGAATTGAAGCCGCTGATCCGCGCCGGTGAAGTGAAGGAAGAGACCATCATATCGCAGCATACAAAAAAGAAGTATGCACGCGCGCTGAAGGCGACCTTTATTCCACGGGGGGACTTCGGCCGGGCGTACAAGCAGCTGGAACTGCTTGATTTCATCGAGCAGTATGATGAACATGTACTTCAGTCGGAAGTGATTGAAAACGGCTATACCCAGGGCACGATCAACGAACTGGTCAAAAAGGGCTACGTTGAAAAGATCGATGTCGTGAGCGAAAGGGACCCTTATAAATCCCGGGTGTTCGAAGAGGACCTGCCGAAGGCATTGAACGCTGAACAGCAAAATGCATACGATAAAATAAGCCATTCAGTAGATCATGATCTAGCTGAAACTTTTTTACTTCACGGGGTGACAGGAAGCGGTAAGACGGAAGTTTATCTGCAGGTCATTCAGAAGGTGCTGGATAAAGGGCGCACAGCTCTGATGCTGGTGCCTGAAATCGCGCTCACACCGCAGATGGTGAACCGTTTTAAAGCGCGTTTCGGCGATGATGTTGCGGTGCTTCACTCTGGGCTGTCCCACGGTGAAAAATATGATGAATGGCTGAAAGTGAAAAATCAGCAGGCGCGCGTTGTCGTCGGTGCAAGAAGCAGTGTGTTTGCACCTGTTGAGCATCTCGGCGTCATCATTGTCGATGAAGAGCACGAAACGACATACAAGCAACAGGACCGGCCGATGTATCATGCGACGGAAGTTGCGAAATACCGGAGCAAATATTATAATTGTCCGGTGATTTTAGGCTCTGCGACACCGTCACTCGAAAGTTTCGCAAGAAGTGAAAGAGGGGTATATACAAGACTCGAACTGAATCATCGTGCGGTGACTCAAACACTGCCGGAAACAAAAACTGTGGATATGGCGGACGAACACAGAAAGGGCAACACTTCGATCGTCTCGGAAGCACTCAGGGAGGCGATCAATCTCCGCATTGAGCGCGGCGAACAGACGGTGCTTCTGCTCAACCGCCGGGGTTATGCCAATTTCCAGATCTGTCAGAGCTGCGGCCACGTACCGAACTGTCCAAACTGTGATATTTCGCTGACGTACCATAAGATGCAGCATTCACTGCTGTGTCACTACTGCGGATATGAAGATGCTGTGAAGCGTGAATGTGACAACTGCGACAGCGACGATGTCACTTTCCGCGGCACGGGAACTGAAAAAGTGGAAGAGTCTTTAAGGGATATGTTCAATGTGGACATCATCAGAATGGACAATGATACGACGAGCAGAAAAGGCATGCATGAAAAACTGCTGAATACATTCGAAAGTGAAAAGATTCCGATACTCCTCGGCACGCAGATGATTGCCAAAGGACTGGATTATCCGAATGTCACGCTCGTCGGTGTATTGAACGCGGATACGATGCTGAACCTGCCGGACTTCAGGGCGAATGAAAAGACGTATCAGCTGCTGACGCAGGTTGCAGGCAGAGCGGGCAGGCATGAACTGTCCGGTGAAGTCATCTTCCAGACGTATAATCCTGAGCATTATGCGATTGAGCTCGCGGAGTCGAACGACTACCGCGCGTTTTATGAAAAAGAGATGGCGTTCAGGAGACTGGCGCGCTATTCACCGTATTATTTCCACGTGCTCTTTACGGTCTCTCATGAACAGGTCGGAAAGTGTCTGGAGGCAACGACGCATATCCATAAGGAACTGGTGGACAGTGTGACCGACAAAGCGATCATCGTCGGACCGTCACCGAGTCCGATTGAACGGATCAATAAACAGTACCGGTTCCAGATTTTGCTGAAATTTAAAGCAGAACCGAATCTGATCGATGTGCTGCACAAAATTAATGAATACTATAATGAACGGTATAAAAAGGATAAACTGTCATTAAAGATAGATGTAGACCCGAAGTATATTATGTAGGAGGATATTATGCCCAATATTGTTTTTATGGGGACGCCGGATTTCTCGGTGCCCATCTTAAAAGATTTACATGAAGCACACGGCGTGGACCTTGTGGTCAGCCAGCCGGATAAGCCCGTCGGCAGAAAACGTGTCATGACGCCGCCGAAAGTTGCGGCCGCAGCTGAAACGCTCGGTATTAAAGTGTTCCAGCCGGATAACATTAAAGATGCGTCAGCGATTGCTGTATTAAAAGCGGTCGAACCGGATATCATTGTGACCGCAGCGTACGGCCAGATTCTTTCAAAGGCACTGCTTGAGCTGCCGAAGTTCGGCGCGATCAACGTCCATGCATCACTGCTGCCGAAATTCAGGGGCGGTGCACCGATTCATCACGCGCTGCTCGCAGGTGAAAAAACGACGGGCATCACCATCATGTATATGGCGGAAGGTCTCGACAGCGGGGATATCATCTCCCAGTCGGCCATCGACATTAAGGACGAAGATGACACCGGTATACTGCATGACAAACTGAGTGTACTCGGCAGTGAACTGCTGCTGGATACGCTGCCTGCGATTTTTGAAGGCAGAAATAATAAGACCGAACAGAATCATGCGGAGGCGACGTACAGCCCGAACATCTCAAAAGCGGACGAACTGCTTGATTTCAACAGATCTGCAGTGGAAGTGTTCAATCATATACGCGGGCTGTCGCCGTTTCCGGGCGCCTATACGATGCTCGAAGATAAAAGGTTGAAAATTTACGGCGCAAAACTGACAGGTGAAAAGACGGACAAGAAAGCAGGCGAAATACTGTCGATTGATGAAGACGGCATTTCTGTCGCGGCCGCGGACGAAGCGGTGCTCATTACGGAAGTCCAGCTTGCAGGCAAGAAAAAAACAGCTGCAAATGATTTTGGCCGGAACCGCCAGGATTTGACCGGCACAGTGTTAGGATGATGAATATGACAGTAAGAGAAGCCGCATTCGAGGCTTATTTGGATATTATGGAAGACAAGGCATACAGCAATATCGTCATAGATGACGTATTGGCATCGGGAGAACTTTCCGAAAAGGACAAGGGTTTATTTACCGAAATCGTCTACGGTACCGTTGCAAACAGGCTGACGCTGGAGTTTTATCTGCAGCCGTTTTATAAGACAAAGGTCAGGCAGTGGAACCGGCATCTGCTCAATATGGCGGTGTACCAGATTCAGTTTTTAGACCGTGTGCCTGCGTATGCGGTCATTAACGAGACGGTTGAGATTGCGAAAGATTACGGCGGTCCGCCGGCCGGAAATGTCACCAATGCGATACTCAGAAATTTCATGCGGGAGCCGCTGAGGGATCCGGCGTCGATTAAAAATCCGGTGAAGCGGCTGTCGATCGAGACCAGTATTCCGGCATGGATCATCGAACATTGGAAAACGCATTATAAGATGGAAGGTGCGGCTCAGATAGCAAAAAGCCTGAGCACGCGGCCTGAGATGTACATCCGGGTCAATTCAAGCTTGACGGATCCGGAAGCTTTGTGTGAACTGCTTGCTGAAGAAGGCCACGAAGTGGGACCGGCGGGTATTCATCCGGATGCGCTCACAGTCAGCACCGGCGCGGGCATTATGGATACGGATGCCTACAGGGAAGGGCGTTTCAGCATTCAGGATGTGAGTTCGATGTTTGTGAATACCGCGCTTGAGCCGTCAGCGGACGATGTCATTCTCGATGCCTGCAGCGCACCGGGCGGAAAAGGGCTCCATGCTTTAGAGAAGCTCGCGACGGGGCATATCGACTTGAGTGATGTTTACGATCATAAGATCAAAACGATAGCGCACAACGCAGAGAGACTTCATTTAAAAAATTATGATACGTTCAAGGCGGATGCGACGTCAGACGATTATCCGCAGATGTATGACCGGATCATCGTCGATGCACCGTGCTCGGGGCTCGGCATCATTAAAAGAAAACCTGAAATAAGATATGAAAGAAATAGCAATGACATCGATAATCTAGTAGAATTACAATTGTCCATACTGGATCATGTCAAAAAGTTTCTGAAACCGGGCGGGATACTGATCTATGCGACGTGTACCATCCATCAGATGGAAAATGAAAATGTGGCATATACATTCAAGAAGAATAATGATAATTTTAAATTTGATGATTTTCATATTCCCGCGCTCGATTTCTCAGGCCCTTACCGCCAAATATTACCATATGAATTAAATACCGACGGTTTCTTTATCGCTCGGTTTAAAAAGGATGTATAAAAATGATTAAAAGACCACCACAAAAACCAATCAAGGACCTATTCCAGCCGGAATTCGACACACCGTCGATCTACTCACTGTCAAAAGATGATCTGACGGATCTGATGTCGGAGTGGGGCGAGGACGATTACCGGGGCAGCCAGGTATTCGAATGGCTCTATGGCCACCGTGTGGATAATTTCGACGAGATGAAAAACCTGCCGAAAGCATTGCGTGAAAAATTAAATGAACACTTCAGCATCGAGCCGCTTGAAACGCTCGTCAAGCAGGAGAGCCAGGACGGCACGATGAAGTTTCTCTTTAAACTGAGAGACGGCTATACGATTGAAACGGTGCTGATGAGGCATGACTACGGCAACTCTGTCTGTGTAACAACACAGGTCGGCTGCCGTCTCGGCTGTACATTTTGTGCATCGACACTCGGCGGACTGAAGCGTAACCTGGAAGCGGGCGAGATCGTTTCGCAGGTGGTGCAGATTCAAAAAGTGCTCGACGAGTCTGACGAAAGGGTTTCAAGCATTGTCATCATGGGAATCGGCGAACCGTTTGAAAACTATAACCCAATGATGAAATTCATCCGTATCATCAACCATGACGACGGACTGAACATCGGTGCGCGCCATATTACCGTATCGACAAGCGGCATCGTCCCGAGAATTTACGACTTTGCCGATGAGGATATACAGATCAATTTTGCAGTGAGCCTGCACGCACCGACGAACGAACAGCGTTCAAGACTGATGCCGGTCAACAAAGCGTTCGATATCGACAAGCTGATCCATTCACTGGAGTACTACCAGCAGCAGACGAACCGGCGGATTTCATTTGAATACGGCCTGTTCGGCGGCGTCAACGACCAAAAGGAAGATGCACTCAGACTGGCTGAACTGATCAAAGGGATCAAATGTCACGTGAACCTGATTCCGGTCAACCATGTACCGGAAAGAAATTATGTCCGTACAAAACGCGACGATATTTTCGACTTTTTGGAAACATTGAACAACCAGGGTGTGAACGCAACTGTCCGACGTGAACAGGGCACGGACATCGATGCTGCATGCGGACAGTTGAGAGCAAAAGAATCAAAAGAAGAGACGAGGGGTTAATTTGGAAATCATTGACAAGAGTATTCGCGGGGAGTTTCGTGATCTGAATGAAGATAGAACTGGCGTTTTTTATAATAAAACAAATCAGGTTTTGTTTTTAGTGGCAGACGGCATGGGCGGTCATGCCCATGGCGACGTTGCATCGAAATTTGTCAATGATGAGATCCAGAAAGCCTGGGAGGAAGAAAACCTCATCAAAAGCGATTATGCAGAAGAATTTTTACGCGATCTCGTCATCAGTACGAACCGTAAACTGTATGATCTGCAAAATGTACATGATGATTACAGCGGAATGGGTACGACGCTTGTGCTCGCTTCAATCATCGATGACACCATCTTCGTATTGAACATCGGGGATTCGAGGGCTTATGTGATGAAGCGCCGGTCGATTGAACAGGTGACGACAGATCATTCCTTCGTCAATCTGCTCGTTGAGACGGGCGAAATCACAAAAGAGGAAGCCATCAACCACCCTAAACGGAATGTCATCACAAAAGCGATGGGCAGTGAACGTCTGATTCAGCCTGATATTTTCAGACTGCGCAATAAACAGTATGATTATATACTGCTGGCGTCGGACGGGCTGACGGATGTACTGCGTGAAGACAGTATTCACAGCACGGTATATCAGAAGAATTTAAGTTTACAAGAGCGGTTGGACTCACTAATCAGTCAAGCAGAAGAAAATGCCTCAAGAGATAATATCAGTATTTGCCTTGCCGACTTGAAAGTGGGTGCGAAAATGTGATCGGTCAACTACTTTCAGAAAGATATAAAGTACTGAAATATCTCGGCGGGGGCATGAGCTCTGTCTATTTGGCCGAGGACATCATTTTAAACCGTGATGTTGTCGTTAAAATGATCAAAGTTGATGTGCATAATAAAGACAAGTCACGCCAACGGTTTCAGCGGGAAGTTGAAAGTACGACCCAGCTTTCCCATCCGAACATCGTCAATGTGCTCGATGTGGATGAAACCGACGAGTATCAGCTGCTCGTCACCGAAATGGTTGACGGCCCGACTTTAAAGCAGTATATCGATGACGATCATCCGATTTCGATTGATGAGGCGGTGGAGCTGTCGGTCCAGATTTTAAAAGGGATTGAACATGCCCATGAAAGAGGCATCATCCACCGTGACATCAAACCGCAAAATATACTGCTCGATTCAGAAAAGAAAATCAGAATCACCGATTTCGGCATCGCAAAAGCACTCAGCGAAACGCGGATGACGGAAACGAATCAGGTGATGGGTTCTGTTCAGTATATTTCTCCCGAACAGGCGAAAGGCCAGAATACGGATGAGCGAACAGATATTTATTCGTTCGGTATCGTGTTATTTGAACTGTTGACCGGCGAGGTGCCGTTCAGCGGGGAAACGCCGGTGGCCGTCGCTTTAAAGCAGATCTCGGAAGATCTGCCGGATATCGACGGATACAGGGAAGTCCCGCAAGGTTTGAAGAACATCCTGTTCAGATGTACTGAAAAGAATCCGGACGACCGCTACAGATATGTGGAGACTGTCCTTCGGGATCTTGAACAGTACCGGGGCAACACCGCGCCTTATGTCAATAATAATAAAAAAGAGGATGACGATACGATCATCACGCCTGCGGTGAAGCCAGCAGCAGCTGCAGGGGCTTCGGCCGCCACAACGGGTGCCGCTGCCGCGACGTCCGGGAAGAAAGATGAGGCATCGCCTGAAACGCCGGAAGCACAGGAAGAAGAACCGAAGAAAAAGCGCGGAATATTGTGGCTGATACCGGTATTCTTCCTGCTGCTCGGTGCGGGGCTTCTTATCTATATGTTCACCCAGCAAAATGAAACGGTGGATATGCCGGACCTTGCGGGACTGACGTTTGAAGAAGCGGAACAGCAGCTTCAGGAGCATAATCTGAAAACCGGTGACGTGAGTGAGGAATACAGCGAGACTTTCGGTGAAGGCGAAGTGATTGAAACGACCCCTTCCGGCGGTGAACAGATTGATTCCGGAAGCACTGTCGATTTCCTTTTATCGAGCGGACTCGAGCCGTATTCGATGGAAGATTTCACAGGCAATGCCTATGTGGATATCATGGATACTTTGAATGAACTGTCATTCAACAGTGTCACGCTTGTGCCGGGCGACAGCGAATCACCGCCGGGAACGGTGACGAGCCAGTCGATTGAGAGCGGCGAAGCGGTCTATCCTGAAGAGCACGACCTGGAGCTCGGCGTGGAAGCATTTACTGTGCCGGACTTTACCGGCGAGAGTTATGACAGTGCTGAAGAAACGTTGAACAATGCCAATTTCAATGAAATCAACCGTGAAGATTCCTATCACGATGATATTGAAGAAGGTGCAGTCATCAGCCAGTCTGTTGACCCGGGCACAGGAGTCTATCCTCATGAAGGATCGATCACTTTGAATGTGTCCCGCGGACAGGAAGCGATAGAAATCGTCGATTATTCCGGCGAGCCGGCTGAAACTGCGCGCAATGCACTGGAAGATGAAGGCTTCAATGTCAATATTGCAGAAGAACTTTACAATGAAAGTGTGGAAGAAGGCAATGTCATCAGTCAGAGTCCGAACTACGGCAATTTCCTGCCGGGTTCAACGATTGATCTGATCGTCTCCCTCGGCGAAGAACCGCCTCAGAATATGCAGTATGCGACAACCGTCAATATACCGTACGGTGAAGCTGAAGAGGAAGAGTCTTCATCCGACTCCGAGTCCGAAGACGCAGAAGAAGACTCAGAAGGCGAGTCGGAGGAGGAAACAGGCGAAGATGATGGCGGGGAATCGTCTGAAAATCCGCCGAAGACAGTAAATATTTATTTGGATGATGCCAACAACAGCATTGATGATGTGCATACAACGCTCGAAATCACTGAAGATACGGATGAAACAATCCGTCTTGAAATTGAACCGGATGAATCCGGGATGTTTATGGTGGAAGTCGACGGGAAAGAAGTTATCAATGAAGAGATTCCGTACAATGAGTAAAATAACAGAAAAACATTGTACAAATGTTGGTAATCGTGTGTTGGTTTATAATATACTAGACTAGAAAACAGTTAATTGGAGGATGTCTCATGGCTACTATTAAAAAAGATAAAGGGTTGGATAACTCGGTTAAATTAATGAAACAGGGTTATTTGTACACTACGAATCAAAGAGAGCGTCTCGGTGTAACAGACGGCGTATTTGAAACACGTGCTTTAGGCGGTAAACGGATTATCGTATTATCAGGTAAAGACGGTGCCGAGCTTTTCTACGACAATGATAAAGTGGAACGTTCAGGCACACTGCCAAAACGTATCGTAAACACTTTATTCGGTAAAGGCGCAATTCATACGACCACCGGAAAAGTACACATCGACCGTAAAGCATTGTTCATGTCATTGATGACAGAAGGAAACCTTAAATACTTAAGAGAGCTGACACGCAACCTGTGGCAGACAAACACTCAAAGAATGGAAAGCATGGATCAGGTCAACGTCTACCGTGAATCCATCGTACTATTGACTAAAGTCGGTACAAGATGGGCAGGCGTTCAGGCACCTGAGAAAGAAATTGAAAATATCGCGACTGATATGGATATCATGATCGATTCATTCAAAGCAATCGGCAGCGCGTTCAAAGGCTACAGAGAATCAAAAGCTGCACGCCGCCGTGTTGAGGACTGGCTTGAAGATCAGATCATCCAGACGCGTAAAGGCAAGATTCACCCGCCAAAAGGCACTGCACTTTACGAATTCGCACACTGGAAAGACTACAAAGGCGAACCGATGGACTCAAGACTGTGCGGTATCGACCTGATGAATACATTCCGTCCATTGATCGCAATCAACAGATTTGTTGCTTTCGGTGCACTGGCAATGTATGAAAACCCTGTAACGAAAGAGAAAATCAAGCAGGACGATGACTATGCTTACATGTTCGCTCAGGAAGTCCGCCGCTACTACCCGTTCGTTCCTTACCTGCCGGGTAAAGTGAAAGAGGACTTCGAGTACAAAGGCTACCATTTCGAAAAAGACACGATGCTTGGACTGGATGTATACGGGACAATGCACGATCCGACTGTATGGGAAAATCCAAATGAGTTCTATCCTGAAAGATTCAAGGACTGGGACGGCAGCCCGTTCGACCTGATTCCCCAGGGCGGCGGTGACTACCACACGAACCACCGTTGTGCAGGTGAGTGGATGACAATCATCATCATGGAAGAGACGATGAAATACTTCGCTTCACGCATCAGCTATGATGTACCTGAACAGGATCTGACTGTAGACCTTAACAGCCTGCCTGGCTACGTCAAGAGCGGTTTCATCATTGAAAACGTCCAAGAGAATGTAGACAGAACTTAATAGAACGATCTGAATAAAAAACCTCCCCGATTTTTTAATCGGGGAGGTTTCGTCATTACAGTTCTTCTCTGTCGCCTTCGTACTCTAAAATGCCGCCTTCAACGTTGACAGCATCATAGCCTTCGTCCATCAGCATGTGCTGCACTCTTTCTGACCGTTTTCCACTTCTGCACATCACGTATACAGTGTCGTCTTTATGATCCTTAAGCTCTTTATTTTCTATATCAAATGTGGTCAGAGGCAGGTGGATTGCGCCCGGCACATATCCGGTTTCCTTCAATTCATCCGTCTCTCTCACATCGATTAAAACCGTGTTATCATTTTTCAACACATTGTTGATGTCACTTACATGTACTGTTTTTGCCATAATACCCAACCTTTCAATAATGTTTTGATATTAATATTTTACCACAACCTGTGAACTGTTATAATTGAAGTATTATAGTATTTGGGGTGAGTTATGAAGAAAGGCCAGATTATAAAAGCATTGAGTGGATTTTATTATGTAAAATCGGATGATGAAATTTATCAGACGCGGGCACGCGGTCTGTTCAGAAATACTTCCGAATCACCGCTTGTCGGGGATATCGTCGAGTTCCAGATTGAAAATGAGACTGAAGGCTATATCACTTCGATTAATGACCGGAACAATTTTCTCAACCGTCCGTCAGTTGCCAATATCGACCAGGTGTTGATTACGATGAGCCTGTTTTCTCCGAAGTTCAGCTTTTATCTGCTGGACCGCTTCATCGCTTATGCCGAAGTCCATGATATCAATCCCGTCATCATAGTGACGAAGATCGATTTGTCAGATGATCCGGAGCTTGTTGAAAAGATTCAGGACACATATTCGATGTATCCCGTTTACTTTACGGATAAAATCAATGTGAATGAAGAGTTACTGCCCATTTTTAAAAATAAACTGAGTGTCCTCGCCGGTCAGTCGGGTGTCGGTAAATCGACGCTCATCAATACGATACTGCCGGAAGCGGAACTGATCACAGATGAGATTTCCGATAAGCTGAACCGGGGCAAGCATACGACACGTCACGTCGAACTGATTGAGATTGCGGGGGGGCTGATTGCAGACACACCGGGTTTCAGTACGATTGATTTTGCTGCGATCGATAAATACAATCTGATGTACTGTTTCATCGATTTCAATGACTACAGCGACCGCTGCAAGTTCAGGGAATGCATGCACATCAATGAACCGAAGTGTGCCGTGAAGGATGCGGTGGCGTCGGGGGAACTCGCACAAACAAGATATGACAGCTATAAACAGATATTTGAAGAAATTGAATCCAGAAAAGAGAGGTATTGACATGAATAAAGTACTCCCGTCATTATTAGCAAGTGATTTTTCAAAATTAGGTGAAGACATTAAAACTATGGAAGCGGCCGGTGCGGATATTTTCCACCTGGATATTATGGACGGCCAGTTTGTGCCGAATATTTCATACGGCCTGCCGGTCGTTGAAGCGATCAGCAAATCATCGAGCATTCCTTTGGATGTGCATCTGATGACTTTGAACCCGGATCAGTTTGTCGATGAATTCAAATCATACGGCGTCGATATGCTGTCCTTTCATATTGAAGCGACAGATCATCCACACAGAGTGGTCCAGCTGATCAAAAGTAAAGGCATGAAAGCCGGTATTGCACTGAACCCGCACACACCGATCATCAGTGTGAAGCATCTGTTGAAGAACGTGGATTTTGTGCTGATCATGACTGTCAACCCGGGCTTCGGCGGTCAGAGCTTTATTGAAGAAGGTCTTGAAAAGATTGCCGAGCTGAGTGCGATTAAAAAAGAGAAAAATCTTGAATTTGATATTGAAGTGGACGGCGGAATCAATAATGACACTGCGAAACTGTGCAAGGACCAGGGTGCGAATCTGCTCGTCAGCGGTTCATTTCTCTTCAAGGCAGAGGACAAGAAAGCGACGATCGAGGAGCTTAGAAGCTAGGACATGCATATCAATGTACTCGTCAGAGAGACGAACACTTCAATTGAAGATATTACGGAAACTCCGTGGGCCGGTGTCGACCACGGTGTTTATTTATTGCTGAAAGACGGGATCATGCCGAAGTATACGTATGGCGATTTTGACTCCATTACTGAAGCCGAGCGTCAGTTCATCGATGAAAAACTCGAAATCAATCCGGTCGAGAGTGAAAAAGATGATACCGATCTCGAGATTGCACTTTTAGATCTGACTGGAAGAGGGTATACGTCAATCGATGTGTACGGTGCGACCGGCGGCAGGCTGGATCATCTGCTCGGCAATACGCAGATGCTGCTGCATGAGAAGTTGACAGATGTTAAAATCCGGATCATCGATACGCAGAATGTGGTGGAACTTTTGAATAAAGGCCGTCATGATGTGTTGAAAAATGAGAATATGAAATACGTTTCATTTCTCCCGATGTACGACGGGACAAGGCTTACACTGGCGCAGTTTAAGTACCCGCTCGATGCAGCAGAGCTTTCCCTGGGCTCGACGCTGACCATCAGCAATGAATTTACAGGTGAAAAGGGCGTTGTGGAAACTTCAGAGCCCATTTTAATGATACAATCTATTGACTAGTTTGGAGGTGCCATGATGATATTACTCGGTGCTATAGTGAACGCCCTCGCCATATTCGTCGGGGGTCTGCTCGGTCTTATATTTACATTCATACCAGAAACAATTAAAGACTCCATAATGAAAATTCAGGCATTGGTCATTATGACACTGGGCATTCAGATGGTGGTAGGCGCTGAAGCAATCATCGTCACGCTGCTCAGCCTGATCATCGGGACGATCATCGGTGAAATCATTCAGCTCGAATCGCTGCTTAACAGATTCGGACACTGGATGGAGATTAAACTGGGGGACAAACACTCCGGTAATTTATCCCAGGGCTTCGTCTCCGGTACACTTGTATTCATCGTCGGCGCCATGGCGATCGTCGGTGGTCTGGATGCCGGACTCCGCGGCTCGAATGACGTGCTTTATACGAAAGCGATGATGGACTTCTTTATCGCGATTGTAATGACGACGACGTACGGTCTCGGTGTCATCATCTCAGGCGTGCCGACTCTGATCTACATTTCAATCATCATACTGTCCGCACAGGGCATCGCAGTTGTCGTGCCCGATGAAATTCTGCAGCAGGTCATTTTCCAGGTCAGCGCCACAGGTGGTGTCATTCTGCTTGCGATCGGCATGAACATGATGAACATTACGAAGATGCGCGTCGGAAACATGATCCCGGCAATTTTTGTCGGCATGGTCATGGTGTATATCATCAATATCATTTAATTGATTGTTTGAGTATGGAGGCGCAGCCCTTTGGGGCTGCTTTTTTGATGTTTGGATGAGACGTGTTTGGATGATGGAATCCGGGGTGTTTAGATGAGGGCCGGAAAAGGTTCTGACTAAACGTCTGACGTGAACAATCTGCTCACTCAGCTCAAAATATGATGTCAAATGAGCAGGCGGAAGCGAAATCTGCTCACTCAGCACTAAATATCACCCTGAGGGAGCAGCCCACAGCATAACCATCATCACCGCCGCCCCATCCCTCACACAAAATAAAAAACCCCTCGCCTGCTGAATTGAAATCCAGCGGGGGAGGGGTCTTTATTTTAAAAATTAAACGCGTTCAACAAGACCTGATTTTAAAGCACGAGCTGAAACCCATACTCTTTGTGGTCTGCCGTCGACCATAACTCTGACTTTTTGCAGGTTGGCACCGAAACGTCTTTTACTTGCGTTCAAAGCGTGTGAACGGTTGTTGCCTGTAGCACTTTTACGTCCAGTGTAGTAGCATTCTTTAGTCATATCGTACATCTCCTTTATTAACAAAGTTCATTTTAATTTGATTGTATCTTCATCAACATACTACAATATAATACATTAATTATTGCGCTGTGTCCAGTGGAAATCGCTATAGAACAATGACTGATGACGCTTATAAAACAGATTTTTTCAAATAAAACCCTCCATATTCGGTATAATAAAGTCATCAATCGGCCGATAATGCTTTTAACTTGCAGCGCAATAAATTATAATCGGTGTATATGCTTATAAAATCTGAAGAGAAATTAATAAACAAATTTGTAAAAACATACTTTTTCATCTTGTAATTCACAGATGTTATTGATTATAATTAAATGATGTATTGGAGGCGAAGTAATGACACTCGAAATTAAGAACGAACTTGGATCCATTGATATTGCGATAGATGTCATCGCAAATATCGCCGGCGGCGCTGTAGTGGAAAGCTACGGTGTTGTTGGTATGGCATCAAAACATCAGGTGAGAGACGGTTTTGCCGAACTGCTCGGGAAAGAAAACTACTCCCGCGGAGTGGTTGTAGAGAACAATGACGGGCTTTTGGATGTTGATTTATACATCATAGTAGGATATGGTGTAAAAATCTCGGAAGTCGCAAATAATATACAGACAAGTGTAAAATACAGACTGGAAAAAACTTTTGGATTGACTATAAATACGATTAACATTCATGTACAGGGTGTCAGAATGATTAATACGGACGAGTAAGCTGGGAGGACTTAGACGATATCATGAATACGATAGATGGTGTAATTTTCAAGGATATGATTTTAAGCGGTGCTGATAATTTAAGACAGCACGCTGATTATGTTGACTCATTGAATGTTTTCCCGGTGCCGGATGGTGACACTGGAACAAACATGAATTTATCTATGACTTCGGGCGCAACTGAAGTCGAGGACAAAAATATAGAACATATTGGAGAAATGGGGAAACATTTCTCAAAAGGACTGCTGATGGGCGCCCGGGGCAACTCAGGCGTTATACTGTCACAGTTGTTCCGTGGATTCTCGAAGGCGATTGAAACTGAGGAGACTGTGGATGCGAAAGTTTTCGTGAACGCATTGGACCAGGGTGTGAAGACTGCCTATAAAGCAGTGATGAAACCTGTTGAAGGTACAATACTTACAGTGGCGAAAGATTCAAGTGAGAGAGCCGTTCAGGCAGCTGAAGAAACCGACTCACTGATAGAAGTCATGGAAGCTGTGGTAGAAGAAGCGAAAGTCTCACTCGAACGCACACCGGACCTGCTCCCTGTATTGAAGGAAGTCGGCGTCGTGGACTCCGGCGGCCAGGGGCTCGTCTATGTATATGAAGGTTTTGTTGCCGCATTAAAAGGTGAAAAAGTGGAAGTGGCAAAAGACGCTGTGGATACGGATACTTTCGTCAATGACGATCATCAATTTGATGATTTCATGACAGTGGAAGATATCGAGTACGGGTTCTGTACCGAGTTCATGGTGCGTTTCGAAGACGGCAAACGCAGTTTCAATGAAGAGGAATTCCGCAATGAGATGAGCGAATTCGGCGATTCACTGCTCGTTATATCTGATGATGAAATTGTCAAAGTCCATGTACACACTGAAACGCCCGGCGAGGCAATGACTTACGGTTCATCCTATGGTGAACTGATTAAGATGAAGATTGAGAACATGCGCGAGCAGTTCAGAGATATCCAATCTAAAAAGCAGAGTAAAGACGTTGTGGAAAATAAAGAACGCCAGTCCTATGATACTGCAATCATTACCGTATCTTCAGGAGACGGCATCAGAACACTGTTTGAAAGTGTCGGCGTGACGCATGTCATTAACGGCGGACAGACGATGAACCCTTCCACAGAAGATATTCTCAACACTATTAAAGATGATGATGTTAAACAGGTCATCATCTTACCAAACAATAAAAATATCATCATGGCGGCAGAACAGGCGCAGCAGATGCTCGACATCCCGGCGATTGTCATTCCTACGGTATCGATACCGGAAGGTCTGTCAAGCATGCTGATGTTTTCACCGGATGCGACGCTTGATGACAATAAGGCGTCGATGAACGCAGCACTTGAGCATGTGAAGACCGGCCAGGTCACATATGCAGTCCGCGATACATCCATTGACGGCGTCGAAATCAAAAAAGATCAGCATATGGGGATCAATAATGGTAAAATCAATTTAGCAAGTGATTCCAAGAGTGAAACTCTGGAAAGTCTGATCATCAATATGCTCGATGAAGAAAGTGAAATCGTAACGATCATCATCGGTGATGAAGGGTCGGAAGATGAAGTGGAATCCATCGTAGAGAAATTGGAAGACACTTACGATGAAATCGAATTTGAAGTGCATGATGGACAACAACCAGTATACAGTTACCTAGTTTCTGTTGAATAGATGCCAGAATGTTCGTATGCCACATCAGTGAGAACACTGATGTGGTATTTTTGGAAATGGAGGTTATATTATGAAATATAAAAGTGTTTTTGATATTATCGGCCCGGTAATGGTCGGCCCTTCTTCTTCGCATACAGCCGGTGCGGCGCGTATCGGACTGCTTGGTAGAAAATTATTCGGACATACACCGGAGCATGTGGACATACACCTGTACGGCTCATTTAAGGATACTTATCAGGGGCACGGGACCGATGTGGCATTGATCGGCGGCCTGCTCGGGTTTGATACTGACGACAGCCGTATCATCAAAGCGAAAGAACATGCGGATGAACAGAATCTACGGACGAATTTCATTTTGCATGAGGAAGAGAGAAGCCACCCGAACACTGCAATTGTCGACCTGGTCAAAGGTGACGACCGTCTGAAGCTCGAAGGGATTTCGATTGGCGGCGGTAAAATCGAACTCGTGAGCATCAATGACTATGAAATCAATATTTCAGGCAACTACCATTCACTGCTTGTCTTCCATGAAGATACGTTCGGAACGATTGCACGGGTGACGACAGTGCTCGGCAATAATGAAATTAACGTGAGCCAGATGAATGTTTCGAGAAAAGAAAAAGGCGACATTGCACTGATGACTATCGAGCTCGATGAAGAGATCAGCGAAGCGGTCATTCAGGAAGTGGAGAATATAGATGGTGTTGAACGTGTAATTGAGATGGCTGACGATTAATATTTAGGAGGTAATATTATGTTTAATAGTATTGCACAATTAATAGATATGGCGAATTCTGAAAATAAATCTATCAGTGAGATCATGATAGAGCAGGAAATGAGAGTTTCCAAACGTTCTTATCTGGAAGTATATCAGGATATGGAACGCAACCTTGACGTTATGCAGAACGCCGTGGACGAAGGCATCGGCGGCGTGGCGAGTAAGACAGGCCTGACGGGCCATGACGCTGTAAAGATGAAAAAGTACATCGAGAGCGGCAAAGGCTTAAGTGGGGATATGAACCTCCTTGCGATTGCCTATGCAGTCAGTACGAATGAAGTGAACGCGGCTATGGGTAAAATATGTGCGACACCGACCGCGGGTTCTGCCGGCGTGGTTCCGGGTGTTTTATTTGCACTCAATGAACAAAGAGACTTGTCAAAAGAAGATATGGTCAGATTTTTATTTACATCAGGCGCACTCGGGTTCGTCGTTGCGAACAACGCGAGCATTTCCGGTGCAGCGGGCGGCTGCCAGGCTGAAGTCGGCAGTGCGAGTGCGATGGCGGCAGCAAGCCTTGTTGAAGCGGCAGGCGGCACGCCGGAGCAATCCGGCCACGCGTTTGCGATAGCGCTTAAAAATATGCTCGGGCTCGTCTGTGACCCGGTGGCAGGCCTTGTTGAAGTGCCATGTGTCAAAAGAAATGCGGCCGGTGCATCCAACGCACTGACAGCAGCGGATATGGCACTTGCAGGCATCGAATCAAGAATTCCGGCAGATGAAGTGATTGAAGCGATGTATAAGATCGGTCTGACAATGCCTTCAGCGCTCCGTGAAACGGGACGCGGGGGCCTTGCAGCAACGCCTACAGGCAACCGTCTGATGCAGGAAATTTTCGGAGAAGAATAAAATGAGCGCGATGTATGAAGTCATCACATCAAAAACGAGTGTCAGTCAACTGAATGGTGTGGGTGAAAAAACAGCAGAAAAACTTCATGCGCTCGGTATAGATGATGTGAACGATGTCGTCTTCCATCTGCCGACCGGCTATGTGAACCAGTCGGTCGTCGATTTAAGGGAGGCGGAGCATGACGCTTCCATAACAGTGGAAGGGACCGTGGTGACCGAACCGAAACTTGCTTTCTACAGGCGCGGCATGAGCCGGCTGACATGTTTCATGGATATTAACGGCATCCATACGAAAGTCGTCTTTTTCAACCAGCCGTATTTGAAGGAAAAGCTGATCATCAATGAATTTGCGCGGCTCTACGGCAAGTTCAATAAGAATAAGCTGGAAATAAACGGCCAGAAGCTGATATATGATACGTCTCCAGGCTATACAGTACGGTACAGTCTGAACAAGACGATGCATGCCAAGACGTTCAGCAAATTCGTGCGTGAAGTCTTTGAAAACTATGACTTCAACCATGATTTGCCTGAAACGATTAAAAGCAAGTATCAGCTCATCCCTTTGAGGGAAGCTTTGTTCCGGCTGCATTTCCCGTCGGATACAGACGGTCTGCACCAGGCAAGGCGGACGATTAAGTTTTATGAACTGTATCAGTTCCAATTGAAGCTGATGCATAAAAGGCAGAAGGAACGCGTACGGAATGAACATTACATCATCGACTATGACATTGATGCACTGAAACGTTTTACACGCACGCTGCCGTTCGAACTGACAGGTGATCAGAAGACGAGTGTCAATGACATCTGCAGGGACTTCAAGCAGAATGTGTCGATGCACCGGCTGCTGCAGGGTGATGTCGGGAGCGGTAAAACGATCGTTGCCGGCATATGCGTGTATGCGGTCAAAACAATCGGCGAACAGAGTGTTGTCATGGTGCCGACCGAAGTGCTTGCAAACCAGCACTATGAATCATTCAAAGATACGTTCAAAGAAGAACTGACAATAGAAAAACTGACAGGAACAACTTCAAAAAAAGAGAAAGCACGTATTTTGGAAGATCTTGCGCTCGGCAACATCGATCTGTTGATCGGCACGCATGCACTCATCGAAGATGATGTCGTTTTCAACAAATTGTCTTTCATCATCATTGATGAACAGCACCGTTTCGGTGTGAATCAGAGACAGAAACTACAGAAGAAGTCTTACCGTAAAAATATTTTATACATGACGGCGACTCCGATTCCACGAACGCTGTCGATTACCACTTTTGGTGACATGGATGTGTCCATCATCCGTGAGATGCCGAAAGGCCGTAAGCCCGTCATCACTTCATGGCATACATTTGATGCGCTCGACTACGTCATGGATGAAGTGAGGGAAGCGCTCAATGCGGGGCACAGCACGTATGTGGTCGCGCCGCTGATTGAGGAATCGGAAACGCTTGACTTGAAAAACGTCAATGAAATCTATCAGACATTCATCAGTGCTTTCGGTGAAGAAACAGTGGAGCTTGTCCACGGCAGGATGAAGCCGGAAGAGAAGAACAGTGGCATGGAACTGTTTGAAACGTTACAGAAAAAAGTGCTGATTTCGACGACAGTCATCGAAGTCGGCATCAACGTGCCGAATGCGACGATGATGGTCATCTTCAACGCAGAACGCTTTGGGCTGTCGACACTGCATCAGCTGAGAGGACGTGTCGGGCGCAGTGACAAACAGAGCTACTGCATGCTCGTCAGCCAGCCGCAGACGGATAATGCCAAGCTGCGGATGGAAATCATGACGTCGACATCGGACGGTTTCGAACTGAGTGAAAGGGATCTTGAAATGCGCGGACCGGGTGATTTCTTTGGTGTCAGACAAAGCGGTTTGCCGCAGTTCAAAGTGGCAGATCTGACAGAAGATTACCGTATGCTTGAGTATGCAAGAAAAGAAGCGGTCAGCGTATTTGAACAAATGGGAGGCGTCTAGATGAGAATGATCATGAGATTGGCCGGTGTGCTGCTGATTGCAGCAGCTGTCGTGTTATTTTTCTGGCAGGATATACAAGAACATTTTACCGACAGGGTCAATGACCGAGTCATCGAAGCATTCCAGAACGGCGAAAAGGAAGTCGAGGTCAATTCGGTCGAAAGTTTTATTACAGGCATTGAACCGGACGCTTCAGCGAATACGGAAATGGCAGAAGAAAAGGATAATATCGATACACGGGGCATCAATATCAGTGATGATATGGCCGGCGTATTGAATATCGACAGCGCAGATATCAGTGAGCCGCTGTATTACGGTCCTGTAACAGAGGCGAAAATGCGCAACGGCGTTTCATTCGTCCATGAAGATGACCATCTGGATATGCAGAACATACCGATTTCCGGCCATCGTGTGGAAGGCGCCGGAATACGCTTCAACTACCTTGACCGGGCCGGTGTCGGTGACACGATTGAACTCGTGACAAGAGAAGACGTCAGGGAATATGAAATCACTGAAATTTTCAATGTGGATCCCTCCCAGGTCGAAGTGATGGACCAGAACGGGGACGACCCTCAGGAACTGACGCTGATTACATGTGATTCATATAATCCGGATACACTCCTGTTTGAAGAGCGAATGATCGTCAAAGCCGAAATCGTAGAATAGTTTCTATAAAATAAAACAACCCCGATTCCATGTTGAGATGCCTCTCATGTGGAATCGGGGTTATTTTTATAAAAGTTATTTATCTTCTGCGAGTGCTCTCAGCTCATCCCGCGTTTCTTTCGGCAGTCCTTCGCCGTAGTCCATCATGCGGACAATATCTTTGAATGCCGCTTTCGGTATTTTAAGATCATCCAGTTCATCGATGGTGAACTGGAGGTCAATCTCATCTTCCCGGCCCGCTTCAAGTTTGTTGACGAAGTCGGGTTCAGTGATGAACGGGCTGGACGCACCGACCATATCGGCGTAATCGAGCGCTTCAAGCGCCTTGTCGGGACTGTTGACGCCGCCGGTCGCCATCATCGGGATTCTGCCTTTAACATGTTCGTAGACGACTTCATTGACGAGGCGCCCTTTATTCGGTCCCTCGGCACGGACTTCGTTCTGGTAGATGTTGCGGCCCCAGCTGGCGATTGCAAGATAGTGGATATCTGTAATCTCCTCCGCCCGCTCCATGAATTCCAGAAATTCATCCACCGTATAGCCGATTTCGCTGCCGCGTGTTTCTTCCGGGGTGCCTCTGAAACCGAAGATGAAATCTTCCGGTGCGTCTTCCTTGATGACGTCGCTCACCGCCCGGATCACTTCAAGACCGAAGCGGGATCTGTTTTCAAGCGTGTCCGCACCGTACTCATCTTCACGCCGGTTTGAAAACTTGGAGAAGAATGTCTGGATCAACAGACGCTGTGCAGCGGAAACTTCGACACCGTCGAACCCGGCTTTGATGGCACGCCTTGTTGCATCGGCATATTGCCGGATGACTGCATCTATTTTGCGTTTGGTCATCGGCAGCACCTGGTGTTTGACCGGTACGTTCAGTTCCATGAAGCTCGGCCCGTAAACGACACCGAGGTCGAGTATCGCCTGATTTGAGAATCTTCCGGCATGCGTGAGCTGAAGAATCGCTTTGGAACCATCCTTTTTCATCGCATCCGCAAGTTTTGTAAGTCCCGGGATCGTCCGGTCGTCACTGACACTGAATCCGTACTCGAAAAGCTGACCGTAAGGTTCGATGTACGCCGCACCCGTGACCTGGATCGGTGCAGAGTTTGCACGGCGGGCGTGATAGAGTTCATCTTCCTCCGTCACATGGCCTTCTGCCGTCGATGAGTTCGTGATCATCGGTGAGAGGACGAAGCGGTTTTTGAGTTCAATTCCGTTTTTTAACTTTAAAGGTTCGAATAATGGTGCATATTTACTGTTCATTTCCTGGCTCCTTTAATCAGCTGGCTGACAATTTTCATTACTTTAAAATTAGCAATAGAATGCCTTTGTGTCAATGAATGGGAAATGCATACCATTGACGGTAAATTTTAAGGAAGTTATAATAAGTATGTTAAATATTTGCATTGAATGCCAAAGGATTTGTGTGAATGGTAAAACTGAATGTACTTGATTATGCAGTAGTGGATGAAGGCAGGTCACCAAAAGAAGCGATAGAGGAAACTGTAGCACTGTGCAAAAAGGCGGAAAGCCTTGGCTATCACAGATTCTGGATGGCGGAGCATCATGATGTCAGCGCCTTTGCAAGCAGCAGCCCCGAAATGCTGATGATGCATCTGCTCGGAAAGACTGAAACGATCAGGCTCGGTTCAGGCGGCGTGATGATTCCGCATTACAGCCCGCTTAAAACCGCCGAGAATTTCAGAATGCTCGAGACGCTATATCCAGGCCGCGTCGACCTCGGTGTCGGCAACACGATCGGCACAAAAATCGTCAACCGGGCACTGAATGAAACACGGCGCAGAAAGCAGCGCTATGAAGATAATATCAGCGATATTATAAAATACGTCACGAATACGGATGATGCCGAACACCGCTACAACGACTTAACGGCAAACCCGGTGGGCCCGGACAACCCGGAAATGTGGATGCTCAGCACGAGCGTCCGCTCCGCGGAAACTGCCGCCCGCCAGGGCACCGGCTATACATTCGGCCTGTTTCCGTACGCGTCAGAGGACAAGACGGAAATCGGACAGGAGGCAATCCGTGTTTACAGGGAGAATTTCAAGCCGTCAGCCGTCATGGAAGCACCGACGGTCATGGTTGCCCCTTTTGTTGTCGCAGCGGACACCGAAGAAGAAGCCGATAATCTTGCACGTGCACTCGACCTGTGGCTGCTCGGCAAAGATAATTTCAGTGAATTCGACCGGATGCCTTCAGTTGAAACTGCTGAAAATTATCCTTATACTGAAACAGACAGGAAAAATATTCAAAGCAACCGCACGCGCATGGTCGTCGGGGATAAAGAAAGCGTCGCAGCACAGCTCACGTCGATTACAGAGACGTTCGGTGCAGATGAACTGCTGCTCATCCCGCTCATTCCCGGCGCACAAAACAGGCACCGTGCACTGGAAGCAATCGCTTCTCAATTTAAAATATAAAAATGAAGAAAGTAGGATCAGAATGAAAAAATTGGCGAACTATTTATGGGTTGAGAAAAACGGAGAGGAATATACACTGATAATGACACCGGAACTTCAGGACGATGTGGGAACGGTCGGATTTGTCGAGTTCACGGAAAATAAAACCGTGGCAAAAGATGACTCGCTTCTTGAACTTGAAGGTTCCAAGACAGTGTTGGATCTGACATCTCCGCTTGCTGGTGAAGTTGTTGCTATCAATGAAAAGGCTGAAGACTCACCGGAGCTGTTGAACTCTGCAGACCCTGCAGAAAGCTGGGTTGTGAAGTTGACAGGCGTTGATGAAGCTGATTTTAATGCACTTGAAAATGTATAAGTGTCAGTAAATTTAAATATTAGCTTGCATTCATATGTCACGGCATAGAATGTAAGCTTATTTTTTAGGAATCAGGTGATGATCATGTCCCGGCAGGGAAGACTGAACTATTTAATTTCATATATGCAAAAAGAAAAGAATATAACAGAAACAGTGCCTGAAAATTTTAACGCGGCGTTTGAAATGTTCCGCGGTCTTGCGAACGAACGTCCGCCGGCTTCGGTCACGGATGAATTCATAGAAGTGCAGGATGCTTTTTTAAAAGAATACAATGATGTGGGTGTGACAGATTCTGAGTCACTTACGCCGGTTGCAGACCACCTGTATTTATGGCAGGGGGACATTACGACACTCAAGGCGGATGCAATCGTCAATGCTGCGAATCCGGACATGCTCGGCTGTCTCATACCGAACCATAACTGTATCGATAATATCATCCATACGAAAGCGGGCGTTGAACTGCGTCTGGAATGTGCAAAGATAATGGAGGCACAGGGCAGAAAAGAAGCAGTCGGCAGGGCGAAGCTCACTTCCGGCTACAACTTGCCGGCCGCTCATGTCGTGCACACCGTCGGCCCGTATGTGAAAGACGGCAAAGTGTCGCCGATGAAGGAAGATCTGCTCAAAAAATGCTATATGAGCTGTCTGAAGCTTGCCGACAAGGAAAATCTGTCGAATATCGCATTCTGCAGTATATCAACAGGTGTCTTCGGTTTCCCGAAAGAAGCAGCGGCGAAGATTGCGGTCGATACGGTCAAAGAATATTTGCACAGTACCAATTCTGAACTTGAAGTCATCTTCAATGTATTTGATGATGAGGATTTTGATATTTACAGGAGACATCTAACTTGAGGAAGGTCGTAATTCTATGAATAATTGGAAGACGTTAGAAACAGAGAATGATGAAAGCAGAATGCTTGCAGGACTGATCGATGAAGCGGATGCGGTAGTCGTCGGCATCGGTGCCGGCATGTCCGCAGCAGACGGATTTACATATATCGGTGATCGTTTCAAAAAGAATTTTCCGGACTTTATTGAAAAATACAACTGGTTCGATATGCTTCAGGCGAGCCTGTTCGAGTTTCCTTCAAGACAGGAGTACTGGGCGTTCCAGAGCCGCTTTGTCGAGCTGAATTATTTGGATCAGCCGGCGGGGGAAGGATATATCGCACTCAGAAAAATGCTCGAAGGAAAGAAATACCATGTCATCACAACCAATGCTGACAATGCTTTTTATGCGGCGGATTATGATATGGATAAAGTATTTTATTATCAGGGTGAATATATTTTATGGCAGTGTTCGAAGTTCTGTCATCAGCAGACTTACCGTCACGATGATCAGATCCGTGAGATGGCAAAGGTGCAGGAAGATATGGAGATTCCGTATGAACTCATTCCATACTGCCCGGAATGTGATGCACCGATGGAAGTGAACAAACGCACTGCGGATAAGGGAATGGTCGAAGACGATGATTTCGAAGCGGACCGCACGAAGTACAATGCATTTCTCGAAGAAAACAGTACGGGCAAAGTGCTCTATCTGGAAATCGGGGTCGGCTATACAACGCCCCAGTTCATCAAGCATCCGTTCTGGAGAATGACCCGGAGCAACGCGGATGCACTTTACGTACCGATGAACCAGAAATCCTACAGGACACCAAAAGCTGTCAGACCCCAGACTGTGGCACTGACCGGCGATATCCAAAAGAACATTTTAAATGCACATAAACAATTAACATATGAAGGATGATCTGAATGTATCTGATCGAACCATACAGAAACGGTGAATATATTACTGACGGTGCGTATGCAACTGCACTGCAGGTGCATGTCCAGCAAAACATATTTCTGGATGACGGCATCATTTTCCCATACTACTGCGACCCGAAGCTTGAAATCGGCAGATTCCAGAACGCTGCTGCCGAAGTGAATCAGGAGTACCTGGACGAAAACGGCATCATGCTGATGAGACGGGAAACCGGAGGCGGTGCAATTCTTGTCGATGACGGCGCAGTGAACATCTGCTTCTTAGTTTCCGAGGACAGCGGCGTGTACGGGGACTATAAGAAAATGTACGAGCCGGTCATCCAGGCGCTTAAAAACCTGGGTGTAAAAAATGTCGAGCAGAGCGGCAGAAACGATCTCGTCATCGACGGAAAGAAAGTGTCCGGCGCGGCGATGACACTGACGAAAGGCCGGGTTTATGGCGGATTCTCACTGCTGCTGGATATCAACCCGGAAGCGATGGTTCAGGCGCTCAATCCAAACCGCAAAAAGATTGAATCCAAAGGAATAAAGTCCATCCGCTCCCGTGTAACCACGATTCGTGAACATCTGGCACCCGAATATAAAGATGTGACGACGTCCGAATTCAAAGATCTTATGATCAAAGAACTGCTCGGCCTGAAAGATATGGATGAAGCAAAACGTTATGAACTGAAGGATGAAGACTGGCAGGCGATAGATAAGCTTGTGGAAGAGAAGTATAAAAACTGGGACTGGAACTACGGCAAGTCCCCGCAGTATTCCTACAACAGGGATGCGCGTCTTACGCCTGGGACAGTTGAAGTGTCCCTCGACATAAAATCAGGTAAAATCCGCAGCTGTTCGATTTTCGGTGACTTTTTCGGCAAGGGCGATATTAAAGATGTTGAATCCGCGCTTGTCGGAACACGCGTCGAAAGAGATGAGCTTGAGTCGATGCTTGAGACGCTGGACCTCAGTCATTACTTCGGTAAGATTGAAACACGTGAACTTGTCGATCTGATATTAAGCTAGGCCATACTTAGAAGAGCGCTTTCAGAAATGGGAGTGCTCTTTTTATTTTCTTTAATTCTTATAAAATTATTTGAAATCCTAAATACACTTATATATACTGATTTTAGTACCAACTACTAAATGAGGTATCAATATGGCTAAATATAAAAAAAGTGAACGGCAGGAAATACTGCTCGAGAGAATCAGCGAAGATCCATTCCTGACTGATGAGAAGCTTGCAGAAATCTTCAGCGTCAGTATTCAGACCATTCGTCTTGACAGACTGGAGCTCGCGATACCGGAACTCAGGGCGCGCATTAAAAATGTCGCGACTGAAGAAGTGGACAAGATTAAAAGTCTGTCACTGCAGGAAGTGACCGGTGAGATTATTGATATAGAATTAAATTCACAGGCATTAAGTTTGTTCATCATTGAAGAAGGGCATGTATTTGAAAGAAATGAAATCGCAAGAGGCCACTTTTTATTCGCGCAGGCCAATTCATTATGTGTCGCAGTAATCAATGAACCGCTTGCTTTAACCAAAAGTGCCAACATCGAATTTAAAAGACAGGCAAAATTACATGACAAAGTCATATCGAAGGCGATTGTAAACGATATGGATAATAATAATGCCTCCATTACGGTTGAATCCAAAGTGGAAGGCAGATTGATTTTTAAAGGACAATTTGAAATGTATTATTCGAATGAGGGTGATAATAATGGTTAAAATTGCGGTCGATCTGATGGGCGGAGATAACGCACCGGAGGCAATCGTCGACGGTGTGATGAAAGCAGTGGAGGCGGACACTTCCATTGAAATTCTCGCCTATGGTTTAAAGGGCAGTTATACAGGCTCCCATCCGCGGATTCAATTCATCGAAGTGACTGAAAAAGTGGAGTCTGAAGATGACCCGGTAAGGGCGGTCCGCAGAAAGAAAGACAGCTCTTTAGTGCGTGCAGCAAAAGCGGTTAAAGACGGAGAAGCAAAAGCGTGCGTCTCCGCCGGAAATACCGGGGCGATCATGAGTGCGGGATTATTCGTTGTCGGCAGAATCAAAGGCATCGAACGCCCGGCAATCGCATCCATCATTCCGAACACTACAGGTAAAGGCATCATGCTTCTTGATATGGGCGCAAATTCCGATAACAAGCCGAAACACCTGTATCAGTTTGCAGAGATGGCAAGCATCTACATGGAAGGCATTGAAAACAGAAAGAACCCGGAAGTCGGGCTGATCAATATCGGCAGTGAAGACAATAAAGGGAATGAAGTGACAAGAGGCGCATTCGACCTGCTGAAAGAGAGCGACTTGAACTTCACAGGAAATTTCGAAACACGCGACATCATTTCCGGCACTATCGATATCGCGGTAACAGACGGATTTACAGGCAACATCGTATTGAAGACGATTGAAGGTACTGCGAAATCCATGATGACCGAAGTTAAGGAAATTTTCTTGAAAAACACGAAGAACAAACTGGCCGCAGGGATTCTGAAAAAGGATTTCGGCAGTATAAAAGATCTGCTTGATTACAGAAAGGTCGGCGGCGCACCGCTGCTCGGACTGGACGGCTATGTTCTGAAAGCGCACGGCTCAAGTGACGCGCTCGCATTTCATAATGCTGTAAAGCAGTCGAAACGCATGGCGGAAAGCGGTGCACTGGATAAAATCAAAGAAAAGGTCGGTGATGAATAATGGCTGAAATCATTTTATTCCCGGGGCAGGGTGCCCAGTACAGCGGAATGGCGAAAGATCTGTATGAGAACAATCCGCGTGCAGAAAAAGTTTTGAACGAAATTTTCAATGAGCTGGATTTCGATCTTAAGTCGATCATGTTTGAGGAGGACGCACGCCTCAATTCGACAGAGTACACCCAGCCGGCACTGTTTGCACATTCACTTGCTGTCATCGCAGCAGCAGACATTAAAGGCGACTTTGTGCTCGGTCACAGTCTCGGTGAGCTTCCGGCATTGGTACACGCGGGGGTGCTGTCTCTTTCCGACGGTGTGAAGATCGTTCAGAAACGCGGCGAGCTGATGAGCCGGAGCGAAGGCGGAAAAATGGCAGCGGTCATCGGCATGGATTATGCCGATCTTCTGGAATTATGTGAATCTGTCTCCGACGATACGCTCAAAGTGTCTCCGGCGAACATCAATGCACCGGACCAGGTCGTGGTTTCCGGTGACGGAGAAGCGGTGGATGCTTTTTCAGAGAAGGCAAAAGATCAAGGCGCGAGACGCGTGATGCCATTGAACGTCTCAGGCGCATTCCATTCACATCTGATGAAAGAAGCTCTGGATGAATTCAGAACATTCGTAGAGGACATCGAATTCAAGGATGCGAACATCCCGGTCATACAAAACGTCAGCGCCCAGCCTGAAACGGACGGCGAAACGATTAAAAAGCAGCTGGTGGAACAGATGACAAGTCCGGTAAGATTTGTCGAATGTATTGAAACCGCAGCTGAAAACGGTGTGACAGGCGGAATTGAAGTCGGTCCTAAAAAAGTATTGAACGGTCTGACGCGTAAAATCGATAAATCAATAAAAGTTAAAAATATTGATACATTAGATCAGGTAAAGGAGTATTCAGATGACTAAAACAGCATTAGTAACAGGATCTTCAAGAGGAATCGGCAGAGGCATCGCTCTTGAGCTCGGCAAAGAAGGGTACCATGTCATTGTCAATTATTCAGGATCCGAAGATAAGGCCAATGCAGTTGTCGAAGAGATAAAAGAAGCGGGCGGCAGTGCAGAAAGCTACCAGTGCCACGTGGAAATCTTTGATGATGTCAAAGCGATGATCAAACATATCACGGGTACACACGGTTCAATCGACCTTGTCGTCAACAATGCAGGCGTCACCAAAGATGGCCTCTTGATGAGGATGAAAGAAGCGGACTTCGATCGTGTAATTGACGTGAACTTGAAAGGGACTTACAACGTGATCCAAAACGTTACACGTCCAATGCTGAAACAGAAGTCGGGCAAGATCATCAACATATCAAGCATCGTCGCATCACTCGGCAATGCCGGACAGGCAAACTACGTCGCTTCAAAAGCGGCGGTCGACGGACTGACACGCTCAGTCGCCCGTGAACTGGCGCCAAAAGGTGTCACGGTCAATGCGATTGCTCCCGGTTTCATCGAAAGTGAGATGACAGATGTGCTGTCTGATGAAATAAAAGACGGCATGCTCAGCCAGATTCCGTTGAATCACTTCGGAAATGTTAAGGATATTGCAGATACTGTGAGCTTCCTTGCAAGCGACAAAGCGAACTATATTACCGGGCAGACAATTCACGTCAATGGCGGTATGTACATGGGATAATCGCTGTGATATTATTAAAGGGAGGTGAGATATATGGCAAACTTTGACAAAGTAAAAGACATCATTGTCGACAAACTTGGAATTGATGAAGAGAAAGTCACTAAAGATGCATCTTTCAAAGATGATCTGGGTGCAGATTCATTGGACATTGCAGAACTTGTTATGGAACTTGAAGATGAATTCGAAATGGAAATTCCTGATGAAGAAGCTGAAAAGATTCTTACAGTCGGCGATGCTCTTGACTATATCGAAAAATTAGAAAAATAATGAAAAGAGATAAAATCCACTTATTCAAGTGGATTTTATTTATGAAATTCTTTTCTAAACCATATATTTTGGATAAAATGGACAGACAGGGGTGAACGATAGATGAAAGCAATCTTTAACAGGGTGAAAAAAGATAAATATGCACTCGAAAAAATTAACAGTTTCAATACTATATTCAAGGATTTTCAAAAGCGGATCAATATGGATCTTGGTGAGCATCCGATTTACCAACAGGCGTTTATGCACAGTTCTTTCATAAACGATCTGAACTTGAATAAAATATACAATAATGAGCGCCTCGAATTTCTCGGCGATGCTGTACTAGAATTGATGGTGTCAGACTTCATTTACAAAAAGTTCCCGGAATTACCGGAAGGAGACTTGACCAAACTCAGAGCAAACATTGTGTGTGAACCTTCACTTGTAGTATTCGCAGTTAAATTAAAAATGCCGGAGCTCATCATCTTAGGAAAAGGTGAGGAAAAGACGGAAGGACGCAGCCGGCCGTCAATCATCTCAGATACGTTTGAAGCATTTTTAGGTGCACTTTATTTGCAGGAAGGGCACGAGAGGGCAGAAGCCTTTTTGCAGGATTATATCTTTGTAGACATCAAAGATGCCCACTATAATGCGGTCGTGGATTATAAAACTTTATTACAGGAAGAAACGCACAAGAAGTATAATAAAGAGCTGCAGTACAAACTGCTGAAAGAATCAGGGCCGAGCCATAATAAAAGTTTTGAGAGCGGCGTCTTTATAGACGGCAAACAGCTTGGCACCGGCCACGGCCGTTCAAAAAAGGAATCAGAGCAGCGTGCTGCTGAAAACGCATTGTTCGCGATTCACGACTAGGAGTAAGTAAATGGTTTATTTAAAATCGATTGAAGCGGATGGTTTCAAATCATTTGCCAATAAAGTGGATATAAAATTTGACAGTGGGCTGACGGCGGTTGTCGGACCAAACGGGAGCGGTAAAAGTAATATTACGGATGCCATCCGGTGGGTGCTCGGTGAACAGTCGGCAAGATCAATCCGCGGTGTTAAGATGGAAGACGTGATTTTTAACGGTACAGATTCAAGAACACCGATGAACGCAGCGAAAGTCAAACTGCAGCTGGACAATGAAAGCCGGACATTGCCGGTGGAGTCGGATGAAGTGAATATTATGCGCAAGCTGTACAGAAACGGTGACAGCGAGTATTTCATCAATGATGAACGTGCGCGCCTAAAAGAAATTACCGAGCTGTTCCTCGATTCAGGTCTCGGTAAAAATGCATACAACATCATTTCCCAGGGTGAAGTCGAGTCGCTGCTGAAAGCGCGTGCGGATGAGAGAAGAGTACTGATCGAAGAAGTCGCCGGTGTGATGAAGTATAAGAAACGCAAAAAAGAATCGGTGAAAAGACTTGAGGAAACAAGAGACAACTTAAGCCGTGTCAACGATATTATTCAGGAACTGTCGGGCAGAGTGGAAAAACTTGAAATCGAAAGTGCCAATGCGGAAGAATATCTTGCATTGAAAGAAGAGATGAAAAAAGCGGATATCGAGGTCAATGTGTACGATATCAACCACCTTCTGAAACGACTTGAAACTGAAAATAAGACGGTTTCTGATTCTGAGCAGCAACTGAAAAAGTATCAGCAGCAGACTGCTGAGCTCGACCGGGAATTGGCAGAACTCAGCACAAGCCGTGACACCGAAGATACGACTTCAAGAACGCTCAATAAAAAGATTGTGGAAACTTCGAAGAAACTGGAACAGCTGAATGGGAAAATCGCTCTTTTTGAAGAGCGTAAATCCAATAAAGGCCAGATGAAGGAAGATTTATCCGAACGGCTGGAGACAAACCGTGCCGAACGGGAAAAGCTGGACGGTCTGGTCCATGAATTAAGCGATGAACTGGCAGACTATGACAAAAAACTTAAATCCCTGAAGGAAAGTCTGGACGAAACAGAACAGAAAAGAACATATTTAAGCGAAGATAACAGCGATGAAATAGAAAACCTGAAAGATAACTATTATGAACTTATGGTTGAAAAGACCACGCTTGAAAATGAGCAGAAAAGAAATGAAGAAATACAAAATGATCAGAATTCCCACTACAGCCTGCAGAAACTGCGTCTGGAAGAGCTTCAAAAAGAGGTCTCCGAATACGAAACCGAGCTGAAGGACAAACAGGACGCCTTTGAAAAAAGTGAAGCACAGTTAACGTCTCTCAGAGAAACTTATAAAGAGAAGACAGCGGACAGAGACAGACTGAACAGTTCATACCATGAAGAGAATGCGAAGCTTGAAAAAAGCATCCAGTATTATAATCAGCAGAAATCAAAGCTGGATATGCTGAAGACGGTCCAAAACGAATACAGGGGCTATTTTCCGGGTGTCCGTGCCGTCCTGAAAAATGATGGCCGGCTGAATGGCGTAATCGGCGCGGTTGGTGAGCTGATCGATGCCGAATCAAAATACGTGACAGCACTTGATACGGCGCTCGGCGCCGCGAGCCAGAACATCGTCATGCAGCGTGAGAATGATGCTAAAAAGGCGATTCAGTATTTGAAGAACTTAAAACGCGGTTTTGCGACATTTCTGCCGCTTGATGTCATAAAAAGACGTCAGCTGAATCAGCAGATTCAACATACCATGGACAATTCTGAAATCAAGGCGGAAGTGCTTGCGGATGTCGTCAATATTGACCCGGCATATGAAAATATTATTTGGCATCTGCTCGGTACGACACTCGTCGTCGATACAATTGATGATGCGAGTGCCGTGGCAAGGGAAACCAGCCACCGTGTGAAGATTGTGACGCTTGACGGGGAGACCGTCTTCCCGGGCGGTGCAATGAGCGGCGGTTCCAAACAGTCTAAAGGCTCCGTTTTGGAAACTAAAAATGAAATCGATGAAATCAGTAAAAAACTGTCGGAATATGACAGCCTGATTGAAGCGCAGAAGAAAAAAGTCGGCGATTTAAGCGGCAGCATCACAGATATTGATATGAATGTCGCCAAGCTGGAAGATGAAGGCAGAGAACAGGGGGACCGGTTCGAAGAATTGAAGCGCCGGGTCTCATCACTCAGCTATCAGCTTGAGTCAAGGCAGGAAACTCTGATGATGATCACTGATGAACTGTCTTCAAGGCAGCAGCAGAACGATGGCGCGGATTTCACTGAACAGATTGAAAGGAAAGAGCAGGAACTTAAAAACCTGGATGAGCGCATCCGTCTGATCAGTACATCCGATAAGGATAAGAAGACGGAACTGAAACTGTTGTCCGATGAATATAATGCGATACAGAATGAAATGACAAAAACGACGGAACGCCACAATTACAAGAAGAGCGAGTATGCAAGGCTGAATGAACAGCTGCAGGAAGTGACAGAAGTGATCGAGGATATTGAAAATGAGCAGGAGATCATTTCTCTCGACCTCACGACACTCGACGTCCGGACGCTTGAAACTGAACAGAAGGCGCTGCAGGCAGCGCTCGATGGTCTGTATGAAGAAGCGGATGACATATCTGAAAAACAGCACAGCCTGAAAGTTTCATATCAGGAAAAGAGTGCGGAGAGAGAAGCAATATACCGCGAATCTGAAACGCTTCAGGAAACACTTCGTACAGCTACGGGTCAGAAAGAAAAGCTCGATACACAGCTCGAGCAGAAGCTGCAGTATTTATCGGAGAATTATAAGACGACTTATGAACATGAGAGCGGTAATTTCACCGAATTCACTGATATAGATAATAAAAGGCTGCAGATCAATTTAAATAAAAAGAGCATCGACGAACTCGGCCCTGTCAATATTGGTGCGATCGAAGAGTTCAAAACAGTCTATGAGCGTTACCAGTTCCTGAAAACCCAGCAAGAGGATCTGCTTGATGCGAGAGAGACACTGCTTGAAGTCATTTCAGAAATGGATGATACGGTGGCAGAACGTTTTGAAACTGCGTATCATGAAGTGAACCATCATTTCGGCGAAGTATTCAAGGAGATGTTCGGTGGCGGACTCGCTGAACTGAGACTGACCGAAGAAGATGACTTTTTAAATTCAGGCATTGAGATATATGCACAGCCGCCGGGCAAGAAATTATCCAGCCTCTCACTTTTATCTGGCGGAGAAAGAGCGCTGACGGCAATCAGCCTTTTATTCAGCATGCTGAAAGTAAGAGTAAGTCCGTTCATCATTCTGGATGAGGTTGAAGCGGCACTGGATGAGACGAATGTGGTGCGTTATGCGCAGTACTTGAAAAAGCTTTCCGAAGATATACAATTCATTGTGATTACGCATAGAAAAGGTACAATGGAAGAGGCGGACAGATTGTTCGGGGTGACGATGCAGGAACGCGGCGTCAGCCAGCTGATCAGTGTGGATCTGAAAGAATATGACGAAGCCAATGTGTAAGACTGACTAATATAGAGGTGTATATAAATGGGTATTTTTGATCGTTTTAAAAAGAAATTCAGACCTGAGAAGAAGACGGAGGACCTGCCGTCGGCAGAACACCAGAATGAAAAACTGGATGACGGTCTGATCAGCATTGATGAATTCGAGGAATGGGAGCAGGAACAGCTCGCCTATAAGTTCAAAGCGGGACTTGAGAAGAGCCGTGAGAAATTCCAGTCGGAAATCAACCAGCTGATGTCGGTCTACCGTAAAGTGGACGAAGACTTTTTCGAGGCGCTTGAAGAATTACTGATCGGCGCAGATGTCGGGTTCAACACAGTGATGGAACTGACTGACGAACTCAGACAGGAAGCAAAACTTAAAAACATTACCGAAACAGAAGATTTAAAAGAGACAATCGTTGAAAAAATGGTAGAAATCTACGAACGGAATGACAATCTGTCTGAAGAAATGAATATTCAGAAAGACGGTCTGACAGTCATTCTTGTTGTTGGTGTCAACGGTGTCGGCAAAACGACGAGCATCGGGAAACTTGCACACAAATATAAAAACGAAGGCAAGTCTGTCATGCTTGCTGCCGGTGATACATTCCGTGCCGGTGCAATCAACCAGCTCCAGGTCTGGGGGGACCGTGTCGATGTGGAGGTCATCAGACAGGCTGAGGGCAGTGACCCGGCAGCAGTGATGTTTGACGCGGTCAATGCAGCGAAGCGGAGAGGCACGGATGTTTTAATCTGTGATACTGCGGGACGTCTGCAAAATAAAGGGAACTTAATGAATGAACTCGGCAAGATGAAGAAAGTCATTCAGAAAGTTGTACCGGATGCACCGCATGAAGTGCTGCTTACTCTTGATGCGACCACCGGCCAGAATGCTCTGATCCAGGCGAAATCATTCAAGGAAGTGACAGACGTTACGGGTATCGTGCTTACGAAGCTTGACGGCACTGCCAAAGGCGGTATCGTTCTTGCGATTAAAAATGAGCTTGGTATTCCGGTTAAATTCGTCGGTCTCGGTGAACAGCTGGATGACCTTCAGGAATTCGATGCTGAAAACTACGTTTACGGACTCTTTGCAGATATGATCCATCAGTCTGAAGAGCTGGATACAGCAGAAGAAGCCAGTGATAAAAATGACTGAAGAACTTGAAAGAACGACCCGGATAAACTATTTATATGATTTCTATCATTCACTGCTGACCGAAAAACAGCGCGCCTATGTGGAACTTTATTACCTGGAAGACTACACTTTCAGTGAAATTGCAGAAACTTTGGATGTGACAAGACAGGCTGTTTATGATAATTTAAAACGTACTAAAGATCTGCTTGAAGACTATGAAACAAACTTGGAGCTGTATCATGATTTCACAAAGAGACAGCAGTATTATCAACAGATTAAAGAGTATGCACAAGATGGAAATGTCAGTAAAATAAACGATGTTATAAATGAACTTGAAACTCTGGAGGAGGAGTAACAATGGCTTTTGAAGGTTTAGGAGAACGACTCCAGGCCACGATGGACCGTGTGAAAAGTAAAGGTAAGGTCACTGAATCAGACGTTAAAGTGATGATGCGCGAAGTGCGTCTTGCACTGCTTGAAGCGGACGTCAACTTTAAAGTGGTCAAACAATTTATAAACCAGGTACGCGCGCGCGCACTCGGCAGTGATGTCATGCAGTCACTGACACCCGGCCAGCAGGTTATTAAAATTGTAAAAGAAGAACTCACGGAACTGATGGGCGGAGAAAATCAAAAGATCAATCTTGCCCAGAAACCGCCGACGGTTATCATGATGGTCGGTCTGCAAGGTGCCGGTAAAACGACGACAGCCGGTAAACTGGCACTGCATTTAAGAAAGAATTTCAATAAAAAACCAATACTCGTAGCGGGCGACATATACCGTCCGGCAGCAATCGACCAGCTGGAAACAGTCGGTAAACAGATTGACGTACCGGTTTTCAACCTTGGCGACAAGGTGAAGCCTCAGGAAATAGCGACCAAAGCGCTCGCTCATGCCAAAGAAGAGCACCTGGATACTGTCATCATCGATACTGCGGGCCGTCTGCACGTTGATGAAGACTTGATGAATGAGCTGAAAGATATCAAGGAGATTTCCAACCCTGATGAAATCATGCTTGTTGTCGACTCCATGACCGGTCAGGATGCGGTCAATGTTGCGGAATCATTTAATGATCTTCTGGACATTTCCGGTGTCACTCTGACAAAACTCGACGGCGACACACGGGGCGGTGCGGCGTTATCCATCCGTTCAGTCACTGAAAAACCGATCAAATTCATCGGTGTATCCGAGAAGATGGACGGACTCGAATCATTCCACCCGGACCGTATGGCACAGAGAATTCTCGGTATGGGCGACATGATGTCCATTATCGAAAAAGCACAGTCCAATGTGGATATGGACGAGCAGAAGAAAATGGAGCAGAAAATTAAAGATCAGAGCTTCACTCTTGATGACTTCCTCGAACAGATGGACCAGGTGAAAACTCTCGGGCCTCTGGATGAACTGCTGAAAATGATGCCCGGTGCGAATAAGATCAAGGGTCTCGACAAGATGCAGATGAGCGGTAAGGAAATCGACCACGTACAGGCGATCATTCGTTCAATGACGATGGAAGAGCGTGAAAAACCTGAAAAACTCAATGCGAGCAGAAAGAAAAGAATCGCAAAAGGTTCCGGCCGCTCACTTCAGGAAGTGAACCGTCTTCTGAAACAGTTCAATGATATGAAGAAAATGATGAAACAGATGACAGGCGGCAAAGGCAAGAAGAAAAATCCATTTGGAAATATGCAGCTGCCATTCTAAAATAAAGAAATTTAAACTTGTAAAGGGAAAACTCTTTACAAGTTTTTTATTATCTGATATAGTAGTAAAAGTGAAATTGAAGAGAGAAAGGAGTTATTCAAATGGCTGTAAAATTAAGATTGACACGTATGGGTTCCAAGAGAAATCCTTACTACCGTATTGTGGTAGCAGATGCGAGAAGTCCAAGAGATGGTCGTATCATCGAGCAGATCGGTTCATACAACCCTGTTTCTAAAGAAGATGAAAACATCACTTTAGATGAAGATAAAGCAATGCAATGGTTAAAAGACGGTGCGAAACCAAGCGACACAGTTCGCAACATCCTGAGCCGCAAAGGTGTTATGGAAAAATTCCACAATGAAAAACTTGGGAAATAAGCACTATGGAAAATTTATTACAAACAATTCTTAAACCGATGCTTGATCATCCGGAAGACTTGGAAATCTCTTTTGAAGAATCAAAGTACAATGTTTCTTACAAAATATCAGTACACAGTGATGATGTCGGACGTGTAATTGGTAAACGTGGCCGTGTAATCAAGGCAATACGTATCATCATGTCCAATACGAATCACGACAGTTCCAAGAAAGTGTTTGTTGATGTAGATTAAATTTTGAGGACACACCCGGATGGGCGTGTCTCTTTTTTATGTCCCGGCGTTTGTGCGCTGGCTGCTCACTTGGGATGATTTTGACTCTTATGTGAGCAGGGGACTTTATTCTGCTGTTCAGGCAGTGACAGAATCAAAGGCCCGCAACCGCAAAATGTGAATCCCTGCCTGTCTCAACACCGTGATGCAAAATCACATCTGTTTTAATGGTTGTCTGCCTGTCGGCAACGGGTATATAATAGATGATATTGAAGAGGAACGGGTGTGCCATACCGGTGGTTCACCATGAATCCATTAATTTTTAAGGTGGTTATAAAATGATTATAATAGGCAGGCTGGTCGGTTTCCACGGGGTGCGCGGCGAAGTGAAGGTACTCAGTGATTCTGACTTTACAGCGGAACGTTTTCAGCCGGGACGGACCGTACATATAAAAAATAAAGATCTTAAAATAGAAAAATACCGCATGCATAAAAATTTTCATCTGTTGACTTTTGAAGGGATTACAAACATCAATGAAGTCGAGGCTTTAAAGAATGAGGACGTTCTGCAGGATGCAGAAGGAGTGGAACTGACGCTTGAAGAAGGTGAGTTTCATTTCAGTGAAATCATCGGCCTGGGCGTCCATACAGATGACGGAAAAGAAATCGGACATGTCACGGATATTTTCCAGACGGGTGCGAATGATGTCTGGGCGGTCCGGGATGAAAATAATAAGGAATATATGATTCCTTATATTGAAGATGTTGTTAAGAGCATCGATCTTGAAAATGAAAAAATAATCATTACACCGATGGAAGGATTGTTGGAATGAATATCCATTACTTGACTTTGTTCCCGGAAATGTACGACGGCGTGTTGAACTCCTCGATTTTAAAGCGGGCAAAAGATAAAGGGATCGTTGATTATAATCTGATAGATTTTCGCGATTACTCCGAAGATAAGCATAACAAAGTGGATGATTATCCATATGGCGGCGGTGCCGGGATGGTATTGAAGCCGGAACCGATTTTCAACGCGATGGATGCGCTGGAAGTTGAAAATCCGCGCGTAATACTGTTGTGTCCGCAGGGGGCACCCTTCAACCAGAAGATGGCTGAAGATTTGAGCACGGAAGAGAATATCGTCTTCATATGCGGCCATTATGAAGGTTACGACGAGCGTATACGTACACTGGTGACCGATGAAGTATCCATTGGTGACTATGTACTGACAGGCGGGGAGCTTGCAAGCATGACGATGACAGATGCGATTGTCAGGCTCATACCGAATGTCATCAGCAATCAGGAAAGTCATGAGCAGGACTCGTTTTCCACGGGTATGCTTGAACATCCGCACTACACGCGCCCGAGGGAATACCGCGGAATGAAGGTGCCGGAAGTGCTGCTCAGCGGCGACCATAAGAAGATAGACGAGTGGCGCTACAATGAAAGTCTGAAGCGGACGAGAGCGCGCCGGCCGGATTTATTGGATTAAAACTTTTATTTGAGGGAAAGATATTGAAAGACCTGAAAGTATATGGTAATATTATACGAGTGTTTAGGCACTAATCACAACTATCCGCTGCTATGATTGGCAAGAAAGTTGGAAGAAGGAGAAGATATTAATGTCACAACAATTAATTAACGATTTGACGAAAGAGCAGCTGAAAACAGATCTGCCGGAATTCAAACCCGGAGATACTGTAAAAGTTCACGTACGTATCATCGAGGGCAGCCGTGAAAGAATCCAGGTCTTTGAAGGTGTAGTTATCAAAAGACGCGGCGGCGGCATTTCTGAGACGTTTACAGTACGTAAAATCTCATACGGTGTTGGTGTAGAGCGTACATTCCCTGTACACACGCCAAAAATTGAGAAAATAGATGTTACTCGTCGTGGACGCGTACGTCGTGCGAAACTTTACTACCTGCGCAGCCTGCGTGGTAAAGCAGCTCGTATCAGAGAAATTAGATAATTCGATGAAAACTCGGACATCACAACTTGATGTTCGAGTTTTTATTTTGGTATGATTGTCTGGATAAAGAGTAATATAAAATATCATGACAGTGAGGGAAAAACTGTGAGTATAAACTGGTTTCCTGGTCATATGGCCAAAGCAAGAAGAGAAGTTGAGGAAAATTTAAAGAAAATAGATGTCATCATAGAAATCCTGGATGCAAGAATCCCTTATTCCAGTCATAATCCGATGATGGATGATATCACACAGCATAAGCCGCGTGTCGTTGTTCTGAATAAGATGGATATGGCTGACGAGAGTGAAACGGACCGCTGGATCAGCCATTTTAAGGCGCAGGGGAAGCATCCCGTCGCCATCAACGGCCGCAGCCACCAGATCATTTCAAAAATTGAGCCGTTGGCCGCTGCAGCGACAAAAGAAATTTTTGAAAAGATGGAGAGTAAGGGGATAAATAAAAGAGCGATCAGAGCCATGATTATCGGCATACCGAACGTCGGAAAATCAACGGTGATCAATAATATTGCCAAAAGAAAAATCGCCAAAACCGGTAATACGCCGGGGGTGACAAAAGCCCAGCAGTGGATAAAAGCAGGCAAAAATATGGAACTCCTGGATACACCGGGTATTCTGTGGCCGAAATTCGAAGATGAGACGGTCGGCAAGAAACTGTCTCTGACAGGGGCGATCAAAGATTCCGTGGTGCCTTTGGATGAAGTAGCTATATTCGGACTGGAATTTTTACAACAGTACCATCTCCAGGATTTAAACAAATTTTATAATATATCAGTCGATGAAGAGAGCGGTGTCATCGAGCTTTACGATGCCATCGGAAAAAGCCGCGGTCTTAAGATGAGCGGCAACGAAATTAACTATGAAGCAGTGACGGATAAAGTCATCTACGACATCAGGAATGCCAAGATCGGCAGATATACATTGGATAAAGTGAGTGATTTTGATGGCGACAATCAGTGAAATTACAAAAGAAATCCGGCTGATTGATTCATTGGATGTGCTGGAATCATGCCCGCATCATGATGATGCCCGGGCGGGCGTCAAAAAGGCGCTGGTACAGCACAGAACCCGTCTTGAAAAACAGAACGCTTTGCTGGAAAAATATGAGTATATGAAAAGGTATGAAAATAAACATGCGGGTGAGATTGTTGCCGGTATCGATGAGGCCGGCCGCGGTCCGATAGCCGGTGAAGTCGTCACCGCTGCGGTCATCCTTCCGGAAGGCTTCATACTGCCCGGCCTGGATGATTCAAAAAAACTGTCGTTAAAAAAACGTATGGAATTCCGGGAATTCATCATGGAACATACAGATTACGGCATCGGCATCGCAACGGTTGAAGAAATTGATAAATATAATATATACGAAGCGACAAGGCTCGCCATGAAGCGTGCTGTGGATGGTTTGAAAGAGCGTCCGGAACATCTTCTGATCGATGCCATGATGCTTGATACGGATATAGAGCAGACGTCAATCATCAAAGGTGATGCGAATTCCAACTCAATCGCTGCATCAAGCGTGCTTGCCAAAACAACTCGTGATATGATGATGGATAGTTATAGTGAGGAATTTCCAGGCTATGATTTTGAAAAAAACAAAGGCTACGGAACAAAGAAACATCTCGACGGCATTGAGCGTTTTGGTGTCACAAAGATACACAGAATGAGTTTTGAGCCGGTGAAAAGTAAAATTAGTCAGAAAACATTGTTCTGACAGTTTACTTTAATATTTACCTTTTCTATAATTGAAGTGTAAGGATTAAACTTATCTTAGGAGGAAGAACATGAATATTCATGAGTATCAAGGGAAAGAAATTTTTCGCTCTATGGGTGTAAACGTTCCAACAGGCAGCGTTGCCTATACACCGGAAGAGGCTGTGAAAGCAGCAAAAGAGCTTGACTCGGATGTATATGTGGTCAAAGCTCAAATTCATGCCGGCGGCAGAGGTAAAGCCGGAGGGGTTAAAATTGCCAAAACTATCGATGAAGTGAAGGAGTATGCTAAGGAATTACTTGGAAAAGTATTAGTGACTCCACAAACAGGGCCTGAGGGCAAAGAAGTTAAAAGGCTGCTTGTCGAAGAAGGCTGCGATATTCAAAGTGAATATTATATCGGTTTTGTCATTGACCGCGCAACTGACAGAGTAGTTCTCATGGGTTCTGAAGAGGGCGGAACTGAAATTGAAGAAGTTGCGGCAACTAATCCTGAGAAAATTTTTAAAGAGGTTGTTGATCCGGTTGTCGGTTTAATGCCTTATCAGGCGAAGCGTCTGGCATTCAATATCAATATACCTAAAGAATCTGTTAACAAAGCAGCAAAATTGATGCTTTCCCTTTATAACGTCTTCATTGAAAAAGATGCTTCAATCATCGAAATCAACCCGCTTGTCACAACAGGCGAAGGTGAAGTTCTTGCACTTGATGCAAAAGTGAACTTCGATGAAAACGCATTGTTCAGACAGAAAGATGTTGTTGAACTGCGTGACCTTGATGAAGAAGATCCAAAAGAAATACAAGCTTCCAAATTTGATCTATCATACGTTGCATTGGATGGTAACATCGGCTGTATGGTTAACGGTGCAGGTCTTGCAATGGCAACGATGGATACGATCAATCACTTCGGCGGAACACCTGCCAACTTCCTTGACGTAGGGGGCGGTGCAACTGCTGAGAAGGTTACTGAAGCTTTCAAAATCATCCTTGGTGATGAAGGTGTGAAAGGTATTTTCGTCAACATCTTCGGCGGTATCATGAAATGTGATGTTATTGCACAAGGTGTTGTAGAAGCTGTTGAAAATGTAGGACTTGAAATTCCATTAGTCGTACGTCTTGAAGGTACGAACGTCGACGAAGGTAAAAAGATTCTGAAAGACTCAGGTCTTGATATCACTCCTGCGACAACAATGGCTGAAGGTGCTCAAAAGATTATTGCAGCGGTAGAAGAAAATAAATAAAAATTAACGGAGGAATTCACTGTGGGTGTTTTTATTGATAAAGATACGAAAGTATTAGTACAAGGTATCACTGGCTCGACTGCATTGTTCCATACAGAGCAGATGCTTGAGTATGGCACTAAAATTGTAGCAGGTGTAACACCGGGTAAAGGTGGCCAGGAAGTTCAGGGCGTTCCTGTTTTCAATACAGTAGAAGAAGCTAAAGAAGCAACGGGTGCGACAGTATCGGTAATCTATGTACCGGCACCGTTTGCAGCAGATGCAATCATCGAAAGTGCTGAGGCAGAACTTGATCTTGCAATCTGTATTACAGAGCATATCCCTGTAGTTGATATGGTGAAAGTAAAACGTTATTTAGAAGACAAGAAAACACGTCTTGTCGGTCCTAACTGTCCGGGTGTCATCACTGCTGATGAGTGTAAAATCGGCATCATGCCGGGCTATATTCACAAAAAAGGCCATGTCGGTGTAGTCAGCCGTTCAGGTACATTGACTTATGAAGCGGTTCATCAGCTGACTCAGGCTGGAATCGGCCAGACAACCGCTGTCGGTATCGGCGGAGACCCGGTAAACGGCACGGACTTCATTGATACGCTTAAAGCATTCAACGAAGATCCGGAAACTGAAGCGGTTGTAATGATTGGTGAAATCGGCGGTACTGCTGAAGAAGAAGCGGCTGAGTGGGTCAAAGAAAATATGACTAAACCTGTTGTCGGCTTCATCGGCGGCGTAACTGCGCCTCCAGGAAAACGTATGGGCCACGCTGGTGCAATCATCTCAGGCGGTAAAGGTACTGCTGATGAAAAAATCAAGACTATGAATGCTTGCGGTATTGAAACTTCAGATACACCGTCAGAAATCGGTGAAACTCTGATCAACCGTATTAAAAAAGAAGACGGCCTTTATGAAAAGTGCCTGACTGTAAAATAAACTTCATATTCTCGTCTATATGATTAAAAATAGTGCTGTTCCAATTGCGGACAGCACTATTTTTGTCTTTAATTACCAATTTTTTGAATTGATAATGTAAAATTTAAATTCAGTTTTATACCATATAATTAAAGTTATCATATAAAGAGGTGATGACTTGAATTATTTGGCGATGTCATACGCAGGGGTAACTGTTCAGGAATATAACGAAATAAAAAATATCCGGTCCGGGTTCAGGCTGCCACAGAAAATACAGAGTAAACTTTCAGCAGCAAACAGGCTGAACACTGAAATGATCATGAGGCAGCTCGCCGACCGGAATATATCATATATGACCATCAATGATGAGGACTATCCGGCGCTGCTAAAAGAAATACACGATCCGCCATATATACTTTATCTAAAAGGCGACCGGAGTTTATTTAACAGACCGATGATCGGAATTGTCGGGAGCAGAAAAGCGACACGGTACACTTCGGAATCATTGGAGAAAATTATTCCTGATTTGAAAAATTTATCGGTTGTTTCAGGGCTTGCTTACGGGGCGGATGAAATTGCACATAAGCTTTGTCTTTCGCATGAAGTACCGACAATCGGTGTGCTCGCTTTCGGTCATGATTTTCATTATCCAAAATCTACATATAGTATACGGACCCGGATGGAACATTCAAACCTCACAATCAGTGAATATCCGCCCCATGCATCAATAGAGAAATGGCGTTTCATAGCACGGAACCGTATTATAGCGGGATTGGCACTCGGTGTGCTTGTAACGGAAGCGGAAGAGAAAAGCGGCAGTCTGGTGACGCTGGAAATGGCCATGAATGAAAATAGGAACACTTATTGTCTGCCGGGTAACATTACTTCATTGTTATCAAAAGGTACCAATGCACGCATTCAGGAAGGCGCTGAAATTGTGCTCTCAAGCGATGATATATTAAAGGATTATTAATAAAAATTTTCAGTATTTTAGCAATGTGAAAAATCTTAAAGAGTTGACAAAAGAAATAAATGCAATTAGTATTTGATTTTGAAAGTACAACCGAAGGAGGCAAACGCATCGTGGCTGATAATTTAGTAATAGTAGAATCCCCTGCGAAAGCTAAAACTATTGAAAAGTACTTAGGCAAAAGATATAAAGTCGTTGCTTCAATGGGACACTTGCGTGATTTGCCCCGCAGTCAAATGGGAATTGACACTGAAAACAATTACGAACCTAAATATATTACAATTCGAGGCAAAGGTCCGCTTTTGAAAGATTTGAAGAAGGAAGCGAAAAAAGCCAAGAAAGTGTTTTTAGCTAGTGACCCGGACCGCGAGGGAGAAGCGATAGCATGGCACTTATCACATGCTCTCGGTGAAAATAATGATTACTATCGAGTCGTATTTAACGAAATAACAAAAGATGCAGTAAAAGAAAGCTTTAAAAGTCCGAGCAAGATCAATCAGGAACTGGTTGATGCACAGCAGGCCAGACGTTTATTGGACAGACTGGTGGGCTACAATATTTCACCGGTACTATGGAAGAAAGTTAAAAAAGGTTTGTCTGCAGGACGTGTACAATCTGTTGCGCTCCGTCTGATCATCGACCGTGAAAATGAAATACGTAATTTCAAACCGGAAGAGTACTGGACGATTGAGAGCGACTTCAAATATAAGCGTTCGGAATTCAAAGGTAAATTCAATTCCGTAAATAATAAAAAAGTGAAGTTGAAGACAAGAGAAGATGTCGATAAAGTACTTGCCGAGATTTCCGGCGATGAATTCAATGTCGACAAAGTAGAGAAAAAAGAGAAGAAACGTTTTCCGGCCAACAGTTTCACGACTTCATCACTGCAGCAGGAAGCAGCTAGAAAATTAAACTTCAAGACAAGAAAAACAATGATGGTCGCGCAACAACTATATGAAGGTATTGATATAAAAGGATCGGGTACAGTCGGTTTAATCACTTATATGAGAACTGACTCCACAAGAATTTCACCGGTCGCACAATCAGAAGCCGAGAATTATATAGTAGATACTTTCGGCAAGGAGTTCCTTGGCTATAAAAAGAAACAAAAAGAAAATGGACAAAGCCAGGATGCGCACGAAGCGGTCAGACCGACTTCGAGCATGAGAACACCTGCGAATATGAAACAGTATCTGACACGTGACCAGTACCGTCTGTACAAGCTCATATGGGATCGTTTCATAGCAAGCCAGATGGCGCCTGCTATTCTCGATACTGTCAGAATGGACATGTCGAACAACGGTGTCATTTTCAGAAGTAACGGTCAGACGATTAAATTTAAAGGTTTCATGCAGATTTATATAGAAGGTAAAGATGATGAGGAAGAAGAATTGAACAACCGTCTTCCTGAGATTGCTGAAGGTGAGAAGGTCAAGAGCCTGAAAATCGATCCGAATCAGCACTTTACTCAGCCGCCGCCGAGATTTACAGAGGCAAGGCTTGTTAAAACACTTGAAGAACTCGGCATCGGCCGTCCGTCAACATACTCACCGACAATCGATACGATACAGAAACGTAACTACGTCCGTATGGATCAGAAACGTTTTATGCCGACTGAAATCGGCGAGATTGTCCACCAATCCATGGAGGAGTACTTCCCGGACATTATAGATGTTGACTTTACAAAGACGATGGAAGCAGACCTCGACAGTGTTGCAGAAGGGAAAGCGTCATGGAAAAAAGTCATCGATGATTTTTATAAAGAATTCGAACCGCGTGTTGAACGTGCGGAAGAAGAGATGGAGAAAATAGAAATCAAAGATGAACCGGTCGGTGAAGATTGTGAGAAATGCGGTTCTCCGATGGTTTATAAAATGGGACGTTACGGCAAGTTCAAAGCCTGCTCCAATTTCCCTGACTGCAGAAATACAAAAGCAATTGTCAAATCAATCGGTGTGACTTGTCCGAAATGTAAAAAAGGCGATGTCATTGAACGCAAATCCAAAAAGAACCGTATATTTTACGGCTGTGACCAGTATCCTGAATGTGATTTCATCAGCTGGGACAGGCCGATAGGAAGAGCTTGTCCGAAATGTGACCATCATCTTGTTGAAGCGAAAAAAGGTAAGAATGCCCAGGTTAAATGTTCAAACTGTGATTACACGGAGAAAGTGAATAATTAACTTTTAATCTACCTATAATCAATAGGTAGATTTTTTGGGCTCTAAAATTAATTGATTAGATAATTAATTGATAATATTCATATTATTGTGTGCAATTCACGGTAAAATATTTTATAATACTGAATGGGCGCTTATCCATGCTTTTTGTCTGTACAGTAAAATTATTGAAAGGCTATTTGGAATTGTGTTAAGATTCTGATAAAAGGAGGTAGAGCCGATCGTTTTTAAACAACGTTTTTTGGACCGTTTGCTTTATCAGAGAAATTTATCGGCACACACAATTAAAAGCTATGCTAAAGATTTAGATGAATTTCATGATTTTCTAAAGAGTGAAGGTTTGAATGTAAATACATTTAAGTATATGGATGCCAGAAACTACCTGGCCATGTTGTATGATAAAGGACTTAAAAGATCGACTGTATCCAGAAAGATATCTACTCTGCGGAGTTATTATCATTTTTTGATCGAATATGAAGAGGTTGAAAATCATCCATTCTTAAATCTGCCTTTTCCAAAAAAAGAAAAAGCGCTGCCCACCTTTTTATATGAAAATGAAATCGTCGCACTTTTTGATTCTCTGGATCAGAGCAGCAAGATGTACTTAAGGGATAAAGCAATCCTTGAACTGCTGTATGCCACAGGAATCCGTGCATCCGAATTGATTTCTTTAAAAATAGATCGAATAGATTTTAAATATATGATTATTAAAGTGTATGGAAAAGGGAACAAAGAAAGAATAGTGCCTTTTAATGAAAGTACAAAATCGAGTTTGAAGGAATATATCGAACATTTTAAAAAATTTATCGACGAAAGTGATTCGCTCTGGCTCAATTACCGTTATGAGCCGCTCACAGTGAGAGGGTTGCGCCATGTGCTTGACATGATGGTCAAGCGCAGTGCACAGAACTTTGATCTCCACCCTCATAAGCTGAGACACAGTTTTGCCACTCATCTTTTGAACAACGGAGCGGACATCAGGGCGGTGCAGGAACTGCTCGGACATGAATCACTTCAGACAACTCAGAAGTATACTCATATTTCAAAAGAGCAACTTAGAAAAACATATTTGAATACACATCCAGGAAGTCAGAAGAGGTGAGAAAATGGCTATAAAAGGTACCACGATATTTGCGATTCAGCATAACGGCTCCCGGGCCATCGCAGGTGATGGTCAGGTGACACTCGGCAATCAGGTCGTAATGAAACACACTGCCAAAAAAGTACGTAGATTGTTTGATGATAAAGTCGTGGCGGGTTTTGCAGGAAGTGTCGCAGATGCATTTACTTTATTCGAAAAGTTTGAAGCGAATCTGTATTCTTATAACGGCAATCTGCAAAGAGCGGCGGTAGAACTCGCAAAAGAATGGCGCGGGGATAAAATGCTGCGCCAGCTTGAAGCAATGTTAATCGTAATGGACAAAGAGACACTATTACTTGTCTCAGGAACAGGTGAAGTCATTGAACCTGATGACGGCATACTCGCAATCGGCAGCGGCGGGAATTTTGCGCTCAGCGCCGGACGTGCGTTGAAACGTCACAGCAGTGAGCTGACGGCGAAGGAAATTGCATATAACAGTCTGCTCATTGCCAGCGAAATATGCGTATTCACCAATGACAATATAATAGTAGAATCTATCGATTAAAGGAGCGTTTATATTGAAACAGAATTTGACTCCAAGAGAGATTACATCGAGGCTCGATGAGGACATCATCGGCCAGGATGAAGCAAAAAAGAAAGTTGCAATAGCAATGCGCAACCGGTTCAGACGCATGATGCTTGAAGATGAACTCCGTGATGAGGTCATCCCTAAAAACATATTGATGATTGGACCGACGGGTGTCGGTAAAACAGAAATAGCAAGACGTATGGCCAAACTGACCGGATCTCCATTTACAAAAGTGGAGGCGACCAAATTCACTGAAGTCGGTTATGTCGGACGAGACGTCGAAAGCATGGTCAGAGACTTGGTACAGTCAAGTGTCAAACTGGTCAAGGATGAAAAGATGGTGCTCGTCAAAGACGATGCTGAAGATCTTGCAAACGAAAGATTGATTGCATTGCTCGCACCAGGATTTAAAAAGGAAAAAACGACGACGAATCCTTTCGAAGCTCTGATGAACCAGCAGGGCAGTGAAGAACCAGAGGAAGAAGTCACTCCTGAAGTGAAGGACAAACGGCGAAATCTCCGCTCCAAGCTGCTGAACGGCTATTTGGAGGATGAGGAAGTCAGCATTGAAGTCCAGGAAGAACAAAATCCGATGGGCATGATGATGCCGGGCATGGACGAATCCGGAATGCAGGATATGTTCAAACAGTTTATGCCTAAGAAAAAACATAAACGTACGATGTCTGTTAAAAAGGCACGTGAGTATTTGATTCGGGAAGAAGCTGAAAAAATCATTGATACTGATAATGTCAACGACGAAGCCATTCATTTGGCGGAAACGATGGGCATCATCTTTATCGATGAAATGGATAAGATTGCCAAAGGCGGCCAGAATTCCGGCGATGTTTCAAGAGAAGGCGTCCAGCGGGATATCCTTCCGATTGTCGAAGGCAGCCGGGTCCAGACTAAATACGGCTCCATCGATACAGAGCATATATTATTCATCGGTGCCGGTGCATTCCATGTTTCCAAACCGAGTGATCTGATCCCTGAGCTTCAGGGCAGATTCCCGATCAGGGTGGAGCTGGATAAACTGACCGAAAAAGATTTCGAGAAAATATTGAAAGAGCCGAAGCGTTCATTGATCAGACAATATGAGGCATTGCTTCAAACCGAAGAAGTATCCATTTCCTTTACAGATGAAGCAATCGTCCAGCTGGCGAAAACTGCACATCAGGTCAATACGGACACTGACGATATCGGTGCGAGAAGACTTCATACGATACTGGAAACACTGCTCGAGGAACTGTTGTTTGAAGCGAGCAATATGCAAGGTGCACATGTGGAAATTACAGAACAGTATGTAAACAGTAAATTATCCCATATTCAGGGAGACAAAGAATTAAGTCAATTTATATTATAAAAAAATAAAGGAGAATTCTAAATGAGTTCACTATTACAAAAAACAAGAGAAATTAACACACTAATTCAAAGTGTTGCAGGCGTTAAAGTAGATTTTAATGAGGTCTCGGAAAAAGTAAGCCGGGTACTCGAATGTAATGTTTTCATCGTCTCCCGTAAAGGTAAACTGCTCGGTTTCGGTGTGAACCATAAAATTGAAAACGAACGTATTATTGAAATGCTTGAGAACCGCCGTTTCCCGGAGGAATATGTTAATAAAATTATGAGAGTCAGCGAAACAACAGAAAATATCGACTTTGATAATGAATTGACAATTTTCCCTACTGAGGATTCGTTCCAGGATTCTGAAACAACAATTCTGCCAATCTATGGCGGCGGAGAGCGCCTGGGTACATTGGCACTCGGCAGAGTGACAGAACAGTTCAGCCAGGACGATCTGGTACTTGCTGAATATGCAACAACTGTAGTCGGCATGGAAATTTTAAGAGAAAAACATGAAGAAATTGAAAAGAAAGCACGCGACAAAGCGAGCATTGCTATGGCGATCCGTTCATTGTCTTATTCAGAGAGAGAAGCCATCGAACATATTTTTGATGAACTGAATGCTGACGAAGGACTTCTTGTTGCATCAAAAGTGGCGGACAGAGTAGGCATCACACGTTCAGTAATCGTTAACGCACTGCGTAAATTGGAAAGTGCGGGTGTCATCGAATCACGTTCTCTTGGCATGAAGGGTACTTTCATCAAAGTGAAGAAAGAAGACTTCCTGCCTGAACTCAGGAAAGAAAACTAATATAAATTTGATTTATGTGTTTATATATGGTATATTATTTAACGGCAAAAAAATTGCCGATTACGCACAATGTTATGCATGATGAAATCGGTGCTCATCACTGAGTGGTTTCGTTTAGTAGCATTGGAGGTAACAACAAAAGGAGGAAATATCATGGCAGTAATTACAATGAAACAATTACTTGAAGCTGGTGTTCACTTCGGTCACCAGACACGTCGTTGGAACCCTAAGATGAAGAGATACATCTTCACTGAGAGAAACGGCATCTACATCATCGACTTGCAGAAAACAGTTAAGAAAGTTGCTGAAGCATACAACTTTGCTAAAAGCATTTCTGAAGACGGCGGTAAAATCTTATTCGTCGGTACTAAGAAACAGGCTCAGGACGCTATCAAAGAAGAAGCGGAAAGAGCTGGACACCTTTACGTCAACCAGAGATGGTTGGGCGGTATCTTAACTAACTACAAAACAATTTCAAAGCGTATCAGACGCATTGACGAAATTGAAAAAATGGAAGCAGACGGCATTTTTGACGTACTTCCTAAAAAAGAAGTTGTTGAGATTCGTAAGGAATATGACCGTTTAATCAAATTCTTAGGCGGTATCCGTGACATGAAAGAAATGCCGAAGGCATTATTCATCGTTGACCCTCGTAAAGAGCGCAACGCAATCGCGGAAGCTCACAAACTGGGTATTCCTATCATCGCAATGGTGGACACAAACTGTGATCCGGATGAAATAGACTATGTTATCCCTGCAAACGACGATGCAATCCGTGCAGTACGTCTTATGACAGGTAAAATGGCAGACGCTGTTTTAGAAGGACAGCAAGGTGTTTCTGATGATGAAGTGGCAGCAGAACAGAATATTGATTTGGAAGAATCAACTGAACCTGCTAAAGAAGAAGAAACAGCAGAAACTAAAAGCGAATAGTTTTTAATAGATTAAATGTTTAATATTGGTGATAAGTAAATTCTCTTATCACCTTTTTTAAAATATGATTCCAGGAGGATTAAGTAATGGCTACTATTTCGGCAAAATTAGTAAAAGAACTACGTGAAAAAACAGGTGCGGGAATGATGGATTGTAAAAAGGCACTTCAGGCAACTGACGGTGACCTTGATGCAGCAGTTGATCATTTACGTGAAAAAGGTATTTCAAAAGCGGCTAAAAAATCAGATCGTATCGCAGCAGAAGGTCTTGTACACGTTGCTTCCAAAGGCAACGACGGAGTGATTGTAGAAATCAACTCTGAAACGGACTTTGTTGCACGTAACGAAGATTTCCAAAAGCTTGTTCAAGATATAGCAAACCATATCCTCGATGTTAAACCAGCAGATGTCGATGCTCTAAACAAATCAGAGCTTGATGGTCAGACTGTTGAAGATAAAATTACAGAAGCAGTATCAAAAATCGGTGAGAAACTGACTTTAAGAAGATTCGTTCTTGCTGAAAAAACTGACAATGGTGCTTTTGGTGAGTACCTGCACATGGGCGGACGCATCGGTGTTCTTTCTATAGTGGAAGGCACTACTGATGAGGAAGTTGCAAAAGGTGTAGCAATGCACGCAGCAGCACTTAACCCTAAGTATGTATCTAAAGATCAAGTATCTGAAGAAGAGCTTAACCACGAGAGAGAAATTCTCAAACAGCAGGCGCTTAACGAAGGTAAGCCTGAAAAGATCGTTGATAAAATGGTCGAAGGCAGAATGCGCAAGTATCTTGAAGAAATCTGTATCGTAAACCAGCCATTCGTAAAAGACTCAGAAGTAACTGTAGAAAAATATTTACAACAGCACGATTCAAAATTGGTTGATTTTGTTCGTTTCGAAGTTGGAGAAGGTCTTGAGAAAAGAGAAGAGAACTTCGCTGATGAAGTTATGGGTCAGGTTAATAAGTAATAAAAAAGACACTTCGGTGTCTTTTTTTCTAAAATAAGCTCATCAAATATCATAAGTGAGGGAATTATAATGGCTGTATCTTCAACGTATAAAAGAATCGTTTTAAAATTGAGTGGAGAAGCATTGGCAGGCGATGATGGTTTCGGCATCAACCCTGAGGTCATCAAAAATATTGCTGATCAAGTATCAGAAGCAAAAGACCTTGACGTGGAAATTGCAGTTATCGTCGGCGGCGGTAACATATGGAGAGGTAAAGTAGGCAGTGACCTTGGCATGGACCGAGGCACGGCTGACTACATGGGCATGCTCGCAACTGTCATGAATTCACTGGCTCTTCAGGACAGTCTTGAACAGCTTGGCTGTGAAACAAGAGTTCTGACTTCAATTGAAATGAAGCAGGTTGCAGAACCATATATCCGCAGACGTGCAATCAGACATTTGGAAAAAGGGCGCATTGTCATTTTTGCTGCAGGCATCGGCAACCCATACTTTTCTACTGATACAACCGCGGCGCTCAGAGCTGCTGAAATCGAAGCAGATGTAATACTAATGGGTAAAAACAATGTCGACGGCGTTTATTCTGCAGATCCTAAACTGGACAGCGGAGCATTTAAATATGATAATTTAACATATATGGAAATGCTTCAGGAAAATCTGCAGGTAATGGATGCAACTGCATCTTCGTTCTGTATGGACAATGACATCCCGCTTGTGGTATTTTCAATTACAGAGCAGGGTAATATTAAACGTGCAGTTTCCGGTGAAACAATTGGAACGACTATTAATAAATAAAAAAATCAGTAGGAGAGAATCATATGAGTGATGCAATTTTAAAAGATGCTAAAAACAGGATGCAGAAAACTGAGGAGAGCCTTCAGAGGGAACTTGCAGGCATCCGTACAGGTCATGCAAATGCAAACCTTTTGGAAAGAGTGACTGTTGATTACTACGGCGCACCGACACCGGTCAACCAGCTGGCAACGATTGCTGTACCGGAGGCGAGAATGCTGACTGTTACTCCGTATGACAAAGGTTCGGTTGATGATGTGCTTAAAGCAATCCAGCAGGCGGATCTTGGCATCAACCCTACAAGTGACGGTACGATGATCCGTATTACAGTACCACAGCTTACCGAAGAACGACGCAAAGAATTTGTCAAAGATGCAAGAAAAGAAGGCGAAGATGCAAAGGTTTCTGTTAGAAACATACGTCGTGAAGCGAACGATAAGTTAAAGAAACAGGAAAAAGACGGTGAGCTTTCGGAAGATGAACTGCGTTCATACACAGATGATGTGCAGAAGATCACTGATCAATCAATTGCCAAAATCGATCAACTTTGCGATGAAAAAGAAAAAGATATTTTGGAAGTTTAGCCAAAAAAGAGCAGGTTGAACCTGCTCTTTTTTTTGTGTCCGGATTTTATGGTACAATAAACTAATTGAGTCAAGATAACTATAGATGTATACTAATAAATATAATTCTTGTGGAGGACCATATGTTAGGTAGAAAAAAAGAAGCAGACAAAACGAAGGACTTACCTTTACATATAGCAATGATAATGGACGGCAACGGGCGTTATGCAAAGTTAAAAAGGCGGCCGAGGGTGCACGGTCATTATGAAGGGATGCAAAATGTAAAACGTATCACGAGACATGCCTCTGATATTGGGATAAAATATTTAACATTGTATGCATTTTCAACAGAAAATTGGAGCAGACCAAGTGCTGAAGTGAGTTATTTAATGAAGCTTCCGGGAGATTTTTTAGGATCATTCCTGCCGGAGCTGATTGAAAAAAACGTTAAAGTGACGACGATAGGCAACATGGATGATTTACCGAAGCATACGATAAAGGCAGTCGCAAAAGCTGTGGATGATACAAGGGGTAACACCGGACTCAATCTCATATTTGCACTGAACTACGGCGGCAGAAATGAATTGATACAGGGATTCAAAAAAATGCATGAAGATATCAACGATGGAAAACTTGAAGTTGAAGATATTGATGATACTTTAATTCAGCAGTATTTGATGACGTATAACATACCGGACCCTGAAATGATCATCAGAACAAGCGGCGAGTATAGATTAAGCAATTTTTTATTATGGCAGTCTTCTTACAGTGAATTATTTTTCACTAATACTTTATGGCCGGAGTTCGGACCTGACGAACTGGATGAACTCATCATACAATACAGAAAAAGGGATAGACGTTTCGGCGGACTAAATGATAAGGAGGTTTAAAGATGAGGACAAGAACAATTACGGCGATTATTGCACTGATAATTTTCATACCGATTGTTGTCATCGGTTCTTTGCCGATGCTCATTGCAGTATACCTCCTTGCTCTTACCGCGCTTTATGAAATACTTAAGATGAACAGAATACATATATTTTCAATACCGGGGATACTGTCTCTTATTGCGTTATCCATATTGATAATGCCACGGGCGGATTATTCCTATATCACTGTCATTACCGAATCCCAGGTCGATATGATTATTGTCATGGCACTGTTGATGCTCAGCTTTACCGTCATCAGTAAAAACAGGTTTTCATTCGTTGATATGGGGTTTTGTGTGCTTGCTGTGGCCTATATCGGCATTGGTTTCATGTATTTTTACGAAACACGGGAAGCGGGGATATTATTTATCCTGTATGCACTGCTGATTGTCTGGATGACGGATACTGGCGCCTACCTTGCCGGAAGAACATTCGGTAAGAGAAAACTGTGGCCACAGATCAGCCCGAACAAAACTGTCGAAGGATTTATCGGTGGGATTTTATCGAGTGTACTGCTGGCAGTCATATTCAGCGTATTCGGCCTGGTTGACAACGTGCCGATGTTCATGCTGGTCATCTACACGATGATATTAAGTGCTGCGGGCCAGCTCGGCGACCTGGTGGAATCTGCATTGAAACGTCATTTTGACGTCAAAGATTCAGGGAACCTGCTGCCTGGACACGGCGGTGTTCTGGATCGTTTCGACAGCTTTATATTTGTCCTGCCACTGATGAACATACTGCCATTGGTGGGCTAGGGATATTGGAGTGAAAATCATGAAGAAGATTTCAATTTTAGGAGCAACAGGCTCCATCGGCACACAGGCAATCGAAGTTTTGAAAAATAATCGTGATCAGTTTAAACTGATCAGCCTGTCCGCCGGCAGAAATATAAATAAATTACGCGAGATTTTAAAAGTGGTGACCCCCGAACTCGTCTCAGTCATTGATGATGGAGATAGGAAGCTGCTTGAATCAGAGTACCCCGGGGTTACATTTTTAAGCGGGGAAAACGGCCTCGATACCATTGCAGGCGACGACAGTGATATGCTGCTCACTGCAATTATGGGAAGCGTCGGTCTCGGCCCAACTTTAAAAGCGATAGAGAACGGCAAAGACATTGCTCTTGCAAACAAAGAAACGCTGGTTGCTGCAGGCGGCCTGGTGATGGATGCAGCACATAAAAACAATGTGAACATCATCCCGGTCGATTCGGAGCACTCAGCGATTTTCCAATGTCTGCGCGGTGAAAAACATTCTGAAGTCAAGCAGTTGATCATTACGGCAAGCGGCGGCTCATTCAGAGACCTGACGAGGCCGCAGTTGGATAATGTTACGCTTTCGGATGCGCTGAACCATCCCAACTGGTCCATGGGACAGAAAATTACAATCGATTCTGCAACGATGATGAATAAAGGTCTTGAAGTCATTGAAGCAAAATGGCTGTTTGATCTGGAAGTGGATCAGATCTCCACGCTGCTGCACAAGGAAAGCACTATCCATTCCATGGTGGAGTTCGTCGACAACAGCATCATCGCACAGCTCGGCAATTCGGATATGAAAGTACCGATCCAATTTGCATTCAGCCATCCGGACCGTCTGCCGATGAATAATCCGCTTGATTTCAATTCACTCAGCCAGCTGAACTTCAGCCCGATGGACTTTGAACGCTTCAGGATGTTGGAATTGGCTTATGATGCGCTTAAAATCGGCGGTACGATGCCGGCGGTGATGAATGCGGCGAATGAGTACGCTGTAGACAGATTTTTACAAGGGGAGATTTCTTTCCTTGATATAGAAAAGATAGTAGAATTACGGATGAATGAACATGAAGTGATTGGCGACCCTGACCTGGAAACCATCCTTTATTATGATAAACTTTTTAAATCAAATATGAGGTGATAGATTTGACCGGCATTTTAGCTTTTATAGTAGTATTCGGTGTGCTGGTCACTGTTCATGAACTCGGCCATTTAATCGTTGCAAAACGTGCAGGTATAATGTGCCCCGAGTTTGCTATTGGAATGGGACCAAAGATTTTTTCTTATAAATTCAATGATACAGTTTATACGATACGCCTGCTCCCGGTCGGCGGTTATGTCAGAATGGCTTCCAGTGATATGGAAATCAACCCCCTCAATCCGGGAATGCGTGTCCAGCTCAAATTGAATGACCTCGGTGAAATCACTCATATATTACTTGATGACAAACACAACTTTAACGATATTGAAGAGATAGAAATCGTCAGCTCTGATATACAGGATGCGATGATCATCAATGCAATGCGTACATATGATAATGTGGAAACATCTTATAAGATTGCCCACGAAGCCTATTATGTACAGGACTCGGAACTTGAGCGCATTGCGCCTAAATCAGCCAGATTTGAATCGAAGTCGGCCATGGCAAGGTTCTGGACTTTATTTGCAGGACCACTTATGAACTTCGTTCTGGCTTTCGTATTGTTTACATTATTATTTTATATAAACGGCAAGCCGGTGGATGAACCGCTCGTCGGCATGGTTGCTGAAGATACGCCGGCTGAAGAGGCTGGACTTGTTGAAGGCGACAGACTGATGACCATCAATGATACTGAAGTCGACAGCTGGGACCATATGTCCGCCATCATCCAGGAAGAAGGCGAGACGACACTTGATATCGAAGTCGAGAATCAGGACAGCGGTGAAGTCAGAGACGTTGAAATGACGCCTGTGATAAATGTTACGGAATACCCGGATGGTGAAACGGAGGAACGGCTGATCATCGGCATCGGTGCAGCCTCTGAAGAAGGTACCGTTGCACCGTTGTGGTGGGGCGTCCAGCAGACTTATGAAATGGGTACGTTAATATTCGAACTCGTTGTCCAGCTGTTCATCAGCATTTTCGAAGGAACATTCTCATTTGATATGCTGAACGGTCCTGTCGGGATTTATAAAGTCACCGAAGAGGTGGCGGCACAAGGCCTGCTCGTACTGATGAACTTTACGGCGGTGCTCAGTGTAAACCTCGGCATCATGAATCTGCTGCCGATTCCGGCACTTGACGGCGGACGCATACTGTTCGTTCTGTATGAAGGTATATTCAGAAAACCGCTGAATAAGAAAGTGGAAATCAATATCCAGCTTCTCGGGGTATTGTTCCTGCTGATTATAATGGTACTGGTTACATGGAATGACATAAAAACATTTTTCCTATAGGAGTGAGTTGAATGAGACAATCGCAAATGTTTATCCCAACTTTAAGAGAAACACCGCAGGATGCTGAAAGTCTTAGCCACCGTCTGATGCTGAAAGCGGGTATGATCAAGCAGATGGCAAGCGGTATTTACACTTATTTACCGATCACAAAGCTTGTATTGAACAACATTGAACAGATCGTCCGTGAAGAGATGAATAGAATTGGCGGTGTGGAAATCCACATGCCTGTCCTTCACCCGAAAGAGTTGTGGGAAGAGTCCGGCAGATGGGATGCCTACGGCAGGGAGCTCATGAGAATGAACGACCGCCACGATCGAGAGTTTGCTCTCGGGCCGACGCATGAGGAAATGATCGTTGCAATGCTCCGCGATGAGCTGAGAAGCTATAAAAAGCTGCCGCTCACTTTATTCCAGATACAGACTAAATTCAGGGATGAATTAAGACCGAGATACGGCCTGCTCCGCGGCAGGGAATTCATCATGAAGGATGCTTACTCATTCCACACTGATGATGAGTCACTGACAAAGACTTACAAAGATATGTACGATGCATATTCAAGAATATTCAAGCGTGTCGGTCTGAACTACCGTGCAGTCGAAGCGGATTCAGGTGCGATCGGCGGCAGCCATACACATGAATTCATGGCGCTTGCAGATATCGGTGAAGATACGATTGCGTATACCGAAGAAAGTGACTATGCGGCGAATATCGAAAAGGCTGAATGTCAGCCGGTTGAAAAATCGACGGATGAAATGAAAGAAATGTCGAAAGTTGAAACACCGGGTGTCACGTCATGTCAGTCACTGGCGGATCATCTCGATATCCCGCTTCATGAAACGACGAAGACGATGGTCGTAAAGATCAACGGTGAATTCATCATGATTCTTGTACGCGGTGATCAGGAACTGAATGACGTTAAAGTGAAAGCTTTCTTCAATGCTGAAGAGGACATTGAATTTGCAACGGAAGATGAAATCATGCAGCACTTCAACGCGACACCGGGGAGTCTCGGTCCTGCAGGAACGGATATTCCTGTCTATCTGGATTATCAGGTGGATGCGATGGTGAACTATCCGACTGGCGCGAATGAGACGGATTATCACTTCATCAATGTCAATCACAACCGCGACTTTGACGTACGCGGTACAGGTGACTTCAGATTTATAAACGAAGGTGAAATGGCAATCGACGGCAGCGGTAAAGTGAAGTTCATGAAAGGTATCGAAGTCGGGCAGGTATTCAAGCTCGGTACGAAGTATTCCGAATCGATGGGACTGAATGTTCTTGATGAGAATGGACGCAGTGTGCCTGTAATGATGGGGTGCTACGGTGTCGGCGTTTCAAGGACGCTTTCAGCAATTGTTGAAAGCCACCACGATGACCGCGGGATCATCTGGCCGAAATCGGTCACACCGTTTGATATTCATATCGTTACTGCGAACAATAAAGATGAAGCGATTTTGAATACGGCTGAAGAATTATATGCATCACTGCAGAAAGAACATAAAGTTCTGTATGATGACCGTAAAGAAAGAGCCGGCGTTAAATTTGCAGATTCAGATCTGATCGGACTGCCATACAGAATCGTTGTCGGCCGCGGTGCCAAAGATGGCATGGTTGAAATTAAGAGACGTACCGATGAAAAATCTGTCGATGTAAATATTGCTGATGTTTTAAGCTTTATAGCAGAGGATTCAAAATAGCCCAACAATAGTGTTTAAAGTTCTAGGAGTGTTGTAAATGCAAGGGCATGAGCAATTTAAAATATTATTATCACAAGCAAAAATAGAAATGAATGAGCACCTCGCCAGCGGGGTGCTTAAAAAGGTTATAGTGGATGATGATGAACGGCTTTTCCAGTTCCATATCCATTTTGATAAAGTCATCCCCGCTTCTTTAAGGCAGCTGCTGATCAACAGCATAAAAAATGCTTTCGCTGAAATTGCGGATATAGAAGTGAAGCTCTACAGTGAATATTTTTCAGATGACAATGTGATCGACTATCTGGAAGATATTCTCTTATATCTGAATATTAACGATAACGTCAGGTTCCAGCTGCTCAACTGTAAAAAGGAATACAGGGACGGTGTGTTGATTTTCAATGTTCAAAATGAAATAACAAGAGCGCATTTCAATAAGCACGTCAACGGCAACCTGAAAGCGGCGTACCATGATTTCGGCATGCCGGTGGGGGAAATTGAATTTACCGTCGATGCGAATCTGGATGAGGAAAAGAGAAACAATCTTGAAAACCGTCTGCAGGAAGAGCGGACAGAACTGGTTCAAAACTTCATCAGCCAGCAGGAAGAGATGAAAGAACAGCAGAACAATGCTGAAGCACATGTTGAAAAACAGATCGGTAAACATGTGACATTCGACGGCGCAAGACCACTCAATAATATTTTTGATGAAGAATACAATGTAAAAGTTGAAGGTGTCATCTTCGATAAGGATGTCAAAGTGCTCCGCACCGGCAGACAGATCCTGAATATTAAAATTACGGATTACAGTGACTCGATCAGTGCAAAAATGTTTTCGAGAAACAATAAAAATGATGAAGCGGTATTTGCAGCACTCAGTGAAAATGACTGGGTCGTCATCGAAGGTCATGTTGAATATGATGATTTCGTCAAAGACCTGGTACTGAACATCAAAAACCTGACTGCAGTCAAAAAGCCGCCCAAACGGGATGATATGGAAGATAAACGCGTTGAACTGCATCTCCATTCGGCAATGAGCCAGATGGACGGCCTGAACAATGTCGGCGAATTTGTCAAACGGGCCAACGATTACGGTCATAAGGCAATCGCGATTACGGATCACAACAACGTTCAGGCTTTCCCTGATGCGTATTATGCATCCCAGGACACCGGCGTCAAGGTGATTTACGGCATGGAAGGGCTGCTTGTGGATGATGGCGCTAAAATCGCCTACAAGCCTCAGGACATCGATCTTCAAACACATGAGTTTGTCGTATTTGACGTAGAGACCACCGGCCTTTCTTCAAAGTACGATAAAATCATCGAGCTTGCGGGCGTCAAAGTAAAGGGCGGCGAGATCATCGACCGCTACGAGGCGTTCAGCAATCCGAACGAGCCGCTGACAGAAACGATTAAGGAAATTACGGGCATCACAGATGATATGCTTGTCGATGCGCCGCCGATCAGTGAAGTGATCACCGAATTCAAGGAGTGGGTCGGCGACGCGATTTTCGTTGCGCATAATGCAAGCTTTGATATGGGCTTCATAGAAGCTGCCTATCAGAAAGAAAACCTTGGAAGTTATGAAAACGGGGTAATCGATACGCTCGAACTGTCGAGGACGGTCAACACGGACTTTAAAAAGCATGGTCTGAACATACTGGCCAAAAAATATAACGTCGAACTCACACAGCACCACCGGGCAATCTATGATGCGGAAGCCACAGCATATATCTTCATCAAGATGCTCTACCAGCTGAAACAGCTGAATGTTGTGAACCATAAGGACATCAATGACAGGCTTATGACACAGGACGCATATAAACGCGCGATGCCAAGCCATATCACCCTATTAGTGAAAACGCAGGAAGGGCTTAAAAACCTGTTTAAAATCGTTTCTTATTCATTGACGGACAACTTCTACAAAACACCGAGAATTCGTAAAGATGTGCTTGAAAAATACAGGGACGGCATATTGGTCGGCAGTGCGTGTGACCAGGGTGAAGTATTTACTGCAATGATGCAGAAACCTTATGAAGATGCCAAAGAAATCGCTGAATTTTATGATTATCTCGAAGTATTCCCCAAACCGCTTTACAGAAGGCTGCTTGACAGGGAAATCGTCAGAAGTGAAGAAACGCTGGAAGAAATCATCACGAACATCATCAAAGTCGGGGAAGAGTTGGATAAGCCGGTCATTGCGACAGGCAATGTCCACTATCTGGATGAATCGGATAAACTGTGCCGTGAAATTCTTGTGAAAAGTAACCCGGGGAACCCGCTCAGCCGGGGCAACCTGCCTGAAGCGCATTTCCGTTCCACAGCTGAAATGTATGAAGACTTCGCATTTCTTGACGAAGCGACAAGAAGAAAAATCGTCATTGATACTCCGAATGAAATCGCCGACAGCATCGATGTCGTCAAGCCGATCAAAGATGATCTGTTTACACCGAACATCGAAGGTGCGAATGATGAAATCAGGGATATGAGCTACAACAATGCTAAAGCACTGTACGGTGAAGATCTGCCTGAAATTGTAGTGGAGAGAATAGAAAAAGAGCTCGACAGTATTATAGGTAACGGCTTCAGTGTTATTTACCTGATCAGCCAGAAGCTCGTCAAGCAGTCGCTGGATGACGGCTACCTGGTCGGTTCCCGTGGTTCCGTCGGTTCGAGTTTTGTTGCGACCATGACGGAAATTACGGAAGTGAACCCGCTGCCGCCGCATTATATTTGTCCAGGCTGTAAAAACACGACCTTCTTTACGGACGGCAGTGTGTCTTCCGGATACGACCTGCCTGACAAATCATGTGATGAATGCGGTACTGAACTCATTAAGGAAGGCCAGGACATACCGTTCGAAACTTTCCTTGGATTCAAAGGAGACAAAGTGCCGGATATCGACTTGAACTTCAGTGGAGACTATCAGCCGAAAGCCCATAACTATACTAAAGAGCTGTTTGGTGAAGATTATGTATTCAGAGCAGGTACAATCGGTACTGTTGCCGAGAAAACGGCGTACGGTTATGTCAAAGGTTATATGAATGACCACGGCATTACAAAACGCGGTGCAGAAATCGACCGCCTGGTCAAAGGTTGTTCGGGCGTCAAAAGGACGACCGGTCAGCACCCGGGCGGTATTATCGTTGTACCTGACAATATGGATATATTCGACTTTACACCGATACAGTTCCCGGCGGATGATATCGAAGCGGAATGGAAAACGACACACTTCGACTTCCATTCAATCGATAACAACCTGCTCAAGCTGGACATACTCGGCCACGATGACCCGACGATGATCCGTATGCTGCAGGACTTGTCAGGCATCGACCCGACAACACTGCCGACGGATGATGAGGAGACGATGGAGCTGTTCAGTTCACCTGGAACACTCGGCGTCACCGAAGATGAAATCGTCTGTAAAACAGGCACACTCGGTGTTCCGGAGTTCGGTACAGGTTTCGTCCGTCAGATGCTTGAGGATACGAAACCATCGACATTCAGTGAACTCGTGCAGATTTCAGGTTTATCCCACGGCACGGACGTCTGGCTGGGCAACGCCCAGGATCTGATCCGCAGCGGTACGTGTGACTTGTCCAACGTTATCGGGTGCCGTGACGATATCATGGTCACCCTGATGTATAAGGGACTTGAACCTTCACTTGCCTTCAACATCATGGAGAAAGTGAGAAAGGGTAAAGGTTTAACAGAAGAGCATGAAGCGGCGATGAGAGATAAAGGCGTTGAAAACTGGTATATCGATTCATGTAAGAAAATAAAGTACATGTTTCCGAAAGCGCACGCCGCAGCATACGTCCTGATGGCAGTGCGTATTGCATACTTCAAAGTGCATTACCCGCTGTTCTATTACGCAAGCTATTTTACTGTGCGTGCATCCGACTTCGACCTGCTTACGATGGTCAAGGATAAATCGACAATCCGTCACAGAATAAAAGAGATGAACAGCAATTTCCATGAGCTCTCCAAAAAAGAGAAAGATACACTGGTCGTACTGGAAATTGCGAATGAGATGGCACACAGAGGATTTAAAATGCATCCGGTGGATGTTGAGAAGTCGGAGGCATTTGAATTCAAAATTACCGAAGACGGACTGATACCGCCGTTCATCTCGGTTCCGGGCCTTGGTGCGAACGTTGCAAGACGTGTCGTAGAAACCAGAGAAGAGGAGCCGTTTATTTCCAAAGAAGATCTGAACAAACGCGGTGGCGTCGCCCAGAAGGTCGTTGAATATCTGACAGAGCTCGGCACGCTTGAACATCTGCCGGACAAAGCTCAGCTGTCCATATTCGACATTTGATGAATTTGCATAACAATTTTGATTATGGTATTATATTAATGATATTAATACTCATTGCACATGGAGAAGAACGGGTCCGCCCGTTCTTTTCTTACGTTTAAAGGAGGCGATTTGAACATGAATCATACTGAACAAAAAGTTTTTGACAATGCAGCTCCAGTAGTAGAGAAATTAAATTTCAAACTGATTGAAGTGGAGTTCGTCAAAGAAGGTAAAGATCACTTTTTAAGGTTATACCTTGATAAAAAAGGTGGTATTACTTTAGAAGATTGTGCTGCTGCCAGTGAAGTGGTCAGTGAAAAACTGGATGAGTGGGAGATTATTAAAGGTGCATACTTTCTGGATGTTTCCTCACCGGGAGCCGAACGTCCGATAAAAAATGATGATGATCTGGAATTGACGCTGGACAATGGTATATACGTGAAAACGTACCAGCATATCAACGGTGAGAAAGAATGGACCGGCGTATTGAAATCATATGATGAGGATACTGTCACGGTTGAATATAAAGACAAAGCCAAAAAGAAGACAATCTCTATTGAACGTAAAAAAATCGCTACTTTAAGAAAAGCAGTATTAATCTGATTGGAGGAGATAGGTTGTGAATCAAGAATTATTGAATGCTATGGACTACCTCGAAAAGGAAAAAAGCATTCCAAGAGAAATACTCATAGAAACAATCGAAGCAGCACTGCTCACTGCTTATAAAAAGAATTATACCCAGCATAAAAATGTCAAAGTGGATTTGAATTTGACAAATGGCAGTTACCGGGTAATTTCAAGAAAAGATGTGGTCGAAGAAGTTGAAGATGAGACGGCGGAAGTCAATCTTGAAACAGCACGCACGGTCAACCCTGCATATGAAATCGGTGACCCGTACGATGAAGATGTGACGCCGAAAGATTTCAACCGTGTCGGTGCACAGGCGGCGAAGCAGGCAGTAATGCAAAGGTTGAGAGATGCTGAACGCGGCATTTTATATGATGAGTTCGTCGACAAGGAAGATGAAGTCATGACCGGTCTGATCGACAGAGTCGACCACCGTTTCGTATATATTCAGCTCGGCCGTACAGATGCTGTACTGAGTGAGTCCGAAAGGATTCCGAACGAGGTTTACCGTCCGAATGAACGGATAAAGGTTTATGTGAATAAAGTCGAACAGACGACGAAAGGTCCACAGATTTTTGTTTCACGTACGCATCCGAACCTGCTCAAGCGCCTTTTTGAAAAAGAAGTGCCTGAAATTTATGACGGTACAGTTGAAGTCATGAGTGTTGCGCGTGAAGCGGGCGAACGTTCCAAAATCAGCGTCCATGCTGAAAACCCGGATGTTGATGCTGTCGGTTCATGTGTCGGAGCAAAAGGTGCAAGAGTCGAAGCGGTTGTGAACGAACTGTCCGGTGAAAAAATTGATATCGTTCTATGGGATACGGATCCAAAAGTATTTGTAAGAAATGCACTGAGCCCGTCACAAGTCGTAGATGTACAGGTGGATGAAGAAAATCAGTCCACAGTCGTCATCGTCCCGGATAATCAATTATCACTTGCAATCGGTAAAAAAGGTCAGAACGCGAGACTTGCAGCAAAACTGACAGGATGGAAAATCGACATAAAAAGTGAATCGGACGCGATAGAAGAAGGCATCGTTGAAGAAGAATAAAAACATTAATTTTAATGGGTGATAACATGGCAAGAAAAGTTCCACTTAGGAAATGTATATTGACCAATGAAATGTATCCAAAAAAAGAACTGCTCCGTATCGTGGTGAATAAGGAAAACGAAATATTCGTCGACCCGACAGGAAAGAAAAACGGCCGCGGCAGTTATGTCGTCAAAGATCTGGAAAAAGTAGAAACTGCCCGGGAGAAAAAGGTTCTTGAAAGAAGGCTGGACCTTTCGAGTGATGAATTAGAACCGATATATGATGAAATCATCAGGCTCATTTACAGAGAGGACATTCCAAAGCGATGAGAGATCCAATACTGAACCTGCTCGGACTGATTACTAAGGCCGGCAAACTGGTAAACGGTGAAGAGCGCACCGTGGAAGCGATCAGAAACCAAAATGCCAGAGTTGTTTTCATAGCTGCAGATGCAGGTGCATCAACATTTAAAAAGGTTACTGATAAAGCTGCATACTACGAAGTTTATTTAATAAAAAAATATAATAAAAGAGAACTGAGCATAGCTACAGGAAGTGAAAATCGTGTAGTACTAGCTGTCACAGATAAAGGTTTTGCCAATAAGTGCATCGACCTTTTTGAGAAAGGAAAGTGATTCAATGAGTAAAATCCGAATCCATGAATATGCCAAGAAAAATAATTTAACAAGTAAAGAAGTGATGGAATTTCTGCGTCAGGAAGGTATTGAGGTAAACAGCCACATGCGTTCTTTGGAAGATAACGAAATTCCGATGCTGGATAAGCACTTTAAAAAATCATCAAAAGAAAATAAATCCGGCGAGGCGAAAAAACCGCAGCAGAATGCTCAATCCGGTAAAAAACCTCAAAATAACAAACAGAAAAAGAATCACAACAATAAAAACAAACCTAAGCAGAAACAAAATCAGCAAAAGGATGCTAAAAGACAGCAGCCTAAAGAAGAGCAGGATACAGCATCCGATAAGAAAGTCTTCACTTACGAAGATGGCATTTCAGTCGGTGAGCTTGCTGAAAAAATAGGTGCTGATGCTTCTACTGTAATCAAAGATCTGTTCATGCTTGGCATCGTGGCCAACATCAACCAGTCCTTGGAAAAAGAATCAGTGGAAATCATTGCGGATAACTACGGCTTCACCGCCGAAGAAGAAGTCAATGAAGATGCGGCTGATCTGGAAAATTACTTTGAACTTGACGAAGAATCACTGACTGAAGAAAGACCAAGTGTCGTAACAATCATGGGCCACGTGGACCATGGTAAGACAACACTTCTTGACTCGATCCGTGAAACGAAAGTGACTGCCGGAGAAGCAGGCGGTATCACTCAGCATATCGGTGCATACCAAATTGAATCGAGCGGCAAGAAAATCACATTTCTGGATACACCGGGACACGCGGCATTCACAACGATGCGTGCACGCGGTGCGCAGGTGACTGACATTACAGTATTGGTTGTTGCAGCGGATGACGGTGTCATGCCTCAGACGATTGAAGCATTGAACCACGCCAAAGCTGCAGGCGTACCGATCATTGTTGCGGTCAACAAAATTGATAAACCGACAGCAAACCCGGACCGTGTCATGACAGAACTTGGCGAACATGGTCTATACCCGGAAGATTGGGGCGGCGACACAATTTTCGTACCACTTTCTGCTTTAAGCGGAGACGGTATTGAAGATCTGCTTGAAATGATTGGTCTTGTCGGCGAAATTCAGGAGTTGAAAACTCACAGCGACCGTCCGGCAGTCGGTACAGTCATTGAAGCTGAACTGGATAAATCAAGAGGACCTGCTGCATCACTGCTTGTACAGCATGGTACTTTGAATGTCGGCGACTCACTTGTTGTCGGTAACACTTACGGTAAAGTGCGTGCGATGGTCAATGACCTCGGCCAGAGAATCAAGAGCGCAGGCCCGTCAACGCCTGTTGAGATTACAGGTCTGAACGACGTGCCACTTGCAGGTGACCGTTTTGTAGTGTTTGCAGACGATAAGAAAGCACGTTCAATCGGTGAATCCAGACAGAGCGATCAAATTGTCCGCGAACGTGAACAGACGCAGAAGGTCAGCCTTGATAATCTGTTTGAACAGATGAAAGAAGGAGAAATGAAAGACCTCAACATCATCATCAAAGGTGATGTACAGGGTTCTGTCGAAGCATTGAGCGCATCACTGTTAAAAATAGATGTGGAAGGTGTCAATGTACGTATCATTCACACTGGTGTCGGTGCAATCAACGAGTCAGACGTTACTCTGGCCAATGCATCCAACGCAATCATCATCGGTTTCAACGTCCGTCCGGATACGAACGCGAAGAAAGCGGCGGAACAGGAAAAAATCGATATGAGATTACACCGTGTCATCTATAAAGTGATTGAAGAGATCGAGCATGCGATGAAAGGTATGCTGGACCCTGAATATGAAGAACAGGTCATCGGTAACGTCGAAGTCAGACAGATCTACAAAGTATCTAAAATTGGTACAATTGCAGGTTCCTACGTGACTGACGGTAAAATTACCCGTGATTCAGGTGTTAGAATCATCAGAGAGGGTATAGTCATTTACGAAGGTGAGCTGGATACCCTGAAGAGATATCAGGATGATGCCAAAGAAGTGGCTGCAGGCTACGAGTGCGGTATTACCATCAAAAACTTCAATGATATCAAAGAGGGCGACCAGATCGAACCTTATATCATGGTAGAGATTGAAAGGTGATTAGATGTCTAACAGAAACGAAAGAGTGGCTGAAGAAGTCAAGAAAGTGGTCAGTGAAGCTCTGAGAACTAAAGTGGACGACAGTGATATCGGCATGGTGACGGTCACAGAAGTCGAAGTGACCAAAGAACTTGAAACTGCAACAATCTACTATACTTCTTTAAACGACAATAAAGAACAGGTTGCAGAAGGACTGGACCGGGCAAAAGGCCTGCTCCGTTCCGAAGTGGCTAAAGAGATCAGATTGAGAAAAGCGCCGGAACTCGAATTTAAATATGACAGTTCGATAGAATACGGCAATAAAATCGAATCACTGCTCAACGAAATTAAGGATAAATAAAAATAATGGCAAACCGTACCGGTTTGCCATTTTAACTTATTACGGGTGATAAAAATGTATAATGGTGTATTTCCGATATTTAAGGAAAAAGGGCTGACGAGCCATGATGTCGTCTATAAAATGCGTAAAATATTACATATGAAAAAAGTGGGGCATACGGGGACTCTGGATCCGGATGTTACAGGCGTGCTGCCGATTGTCGTCGGGGAAGCGACCAAACTGACAGAGTATATGCAGATAAAAGATAAATCCTACAGTGCAGAAGTGACACTCGGAATTTCAACTGAAACTGAAGATGCATCCGGGGAAGTGACGGACACGCTGAAGATGGAGCCATTATCGGATGAGGCAGTCGATAAGGTGATTCAGTCCTTTACTGGAGCATATAATCAGCAGGTGCCCTTATATTCATCAGTCAAGGTGGACGGCAGAAAATTGTATGAGTATGCGAGAAGCGGTGAAGCCGTGGAACGTCCGACCAAGACGGTCTTCATACGAAATATTGAAAGAACAGGCGAAATCGAGTCTGATGGTTCTACAGTAAAATTCAATATTGATGTGACGTGTTCGAAAGGGACATATATCCGCACACTCGCTGTCGATATCGGACGCGCACTCGGCGTGCCTGCACACATGTCCGGACTGATCAGAACGGCATCGTGCGGCTTCAATATCAGCGACACGATCACTCTGGATGAACTTAACGCGCTTGAAGATGAGAAAAAGGAAGAATATGTGCAGCCGGTCAAAGATATTGTCAGCGCAGAAAATCTATTGGAGATTGAAGATGAACAGCTGCTTTTTAAAGTACAGCATGGGCAGAAACTGTTCAAATCTGATATTATGGAATTGGTCAGCCAAAAAGACAGATATATTGTATTTTTAAAAGATGGCAAACCTATTGGAATGTATCATCAGCATCCCGAAAAGGCAGAAGAGCTAAAACCATATAAGATGTTCAATAGACTATAGTTAAGAGGCGATTGTAATGGAAATTATTCAACTGAATTATACAGATGATGCAGGTATTGAAAAGCTGGAAGAAAGTGCTACAGCGATCGGTTTTTTTGACGGTCTTCACCGCGGGCATTTAAAAGTGATCAACAAAATGAATAAAATTGCTGAAGAAAAAAATCTGAAAAAAGGGATTATGACATTCGATCCGCATCCGTCGGTGGTGTTGAATCCGAAATTCCAGAGAACGACGTATCTGACCCCGCTTGAAATCAAACTGGAAATGTTTGAATCCATGGGGATTGATTATGTTTTCATCATCAACTTCTCAAGTAAGCTTGCAAAACTTGAGCCGGACGATTTTGTCAAAAAGTATATCATCGGCGCGAATGTAAGCGAATTGATTTCAGGGTTCGATTATACATACGGTGCAAGAGGCAGAGGCAATACTACCAATTTGACCCAGTATGATGAATTCAATACGACCATTGTCGGAAAATATGCTTTTACGGATGAAAAAGTGTCGACGACACAGATCCGTACAAGTCTCGCCAACGGTCAGCTTGAAGAGGCGAATAAAATGATCGGCCGCACGTACACGATCTCAGGCGTAGTGGTGCAGGGTGAAAAGCGGGGCCGTACCATCGGTTTTCCGACAGCGAACATTGAAGCGGATTTCAGATATTTCCTGCCTACGAACGGGGTTTATTCCGTCACTCTCAAAGTACACTCGACCGACGAGATTCATAAAGGCGTCGGCAATATTGGTGTAAAACCGACTTTCCATGATGATATAACCAAACCGATCATCGAAGTGCACCTCTTTGATTTCAATGAGAGTATATACGGTGAATCGGTGACCATCTACTTCCATCACTATATTCGCGGCGAAGTGAAATTTGACGGTGTGGATGAGCTCGTCGATCAGATGGAACTTGACCGTGAAGATGCGATAAAACTACTTGAAGATATAGACTGACATGTGTATAATGGTTTGAGTACCTTATCTTGGCTTTCAGAAACTCCAACTGTTGCTCGGATACAGGTGAATATTAATAAAGGAGGCGTTTCTTAATGGCTATTTCACAAGAACGCAAAAATGAACTGATTCAGGAGTACCGCGTACACGAAACAGATACAGGTTCTCCGGAAGTACAGATTGCTGTACTGACAGATGAGATTAACTCATTGAACGAGCATTTGAAAATGCACAAGAAAGATCATCACTCAAGACGTGGTCTTTTGAAGATGGTTGGTCGTCGTAAACACTTACTGACTTACCTTCGTGGAAAAGATGTTCATAGATACCGTGACTTAATCGGAAAGCTTGGCTTGCGCCGTTAATCACATGTGGCATATCCTAAAAGGATATGCCCTTTTTTTATATATATTTTAAAGTAAAAGTGATATGATTATTAATAAGTAGTCATACTAAGGAGAGAATATTGAACATGACAGGATCAGAAAAAAAGATATATAAAACAACAATGGGTAAACATGATTTAATAGTTGAATATGGTGAAATGGCAAAGCAGGCCAGCGGTTCAGTACTCATCAGATACGGTGATACTGTTGTGCTGTCAACAGCCACGGCATCAAAAGGCCCTAAAGACATCGGCTTTTTCCCTTTAACAGTAGCATACGAAGAAAAATTATATGCGGCAGGAAAGATTCCCGGCGGCTTCAATAAGCGTGAAGGCAGACCGAGTGAAGAGGCGACATTGACAAGCCGTCTGATCGACCGTCCGATTCGTCCGCTGTTCCCTGAAGGGTACAGAAGAGATGTCCAGGTCATTTCAATGGTATTGTCCGTAGACCCGGATGCTTCACCGCAGATGGCAGCGATGTTCGGTTCATCACTTGCCCTCAGTGTAAGTGATATTCCATTTGAAGGGCCGATTGCGGGCGTAACAGTCGGATTGGTTGATGGAAAATTCATCATCAATCCTTCAGCCGAAGAAATGGAAAACTCAGAACTTGATCTGCAGGTTGCAGGTACAAAGGACGCTGTAAACATGGTTGAATCCAGTGCAAAAGAAGTGACTGAGGACGTCATGCTTGAAGCGATTCTGTTCGGTCATGAAGAAATTAAAAAACTGGTCACTTTCCAAGAAGAAATCGTTGCAGAAATCCAGCCTGAAAAGCACGGGGCGGATCTGGAAGAAGACATTGAAGGCTTAAGAAGCGATATCGAAGAAAAAGTGAAAACACACGGTTTGTACGAGGCGATTCAGGAAGTCGACAAACAAACACGTGAAGCAGGCATTACAAATGCAAAAGACAGCATACTCGAAACTTTCGATGAAGAAAGTGAAAACTATGAAGAAACAATCAAAGAAGCGGGTAATATCATCGATGAACTGCTGAAAGCGGAAGTACGCCGCCTCATCACTGAGGAGAAACTCCGTCCCGACGGCCGTAAGCCCGATGAAATCAGACCGTTAGATTCACAAGTCGGACTACTGCCAAGAGCACACGGTTCCGGTTTATTTACACGTGGCCAGACTCAGGCATTGACTGTAGCGACGCTCGGCGGTCTGGGTGAATATCAGATCATCGACGGTCTGGGTGCCGAAGAACAGAAACGCTACATGCACCAGTATAATTTCCCGCATTTCTCAGTCGGTGAAACAGGTCCGATCCGTGGACCGGGACGCCGCGAAATCGGTCATGGTGCCCTCGGCGAGCGTGCATTGCTTCAGGTGATACCGAGTGCTGAAGAATTCCCGTACACAATCCGCGTCGTTTCCGAAGTGCTTGAATCGAACGGTTCATCTTCACAGGCATCAATCTGTGCTTCAACACTCGCATTGATGGATGCAGGTGTGCCGATTAAAGCACCGGTTGCAGGTATTGCGATGGGTATGGTTAAAAAAGGCGAAAACTATACGATTCTTTCCGACATTCAAGGGATGGAAGATGCACTTGGAGACATGGACTTTAAAGTTGCAGGGTCTGACAAAGGCATCACTGCGATTCAGATGGACATCAAAATTGACGGTCTAGGCGAGAGCATTTTAAAAGAAGCGCTTGAGCAGGCGAGACTCGGCAGACTTGCGATACTCGACAACCTGATTTCAACAATCAGCGAGCCGAGAGAAACACTTTCACGTTATGCGCCGAAAGTCGAAGTCATGAAAATCAAGCCGGATAAAATCCGTGATGTTATTGGACCGGGCGGTAAAAAGATCAATGAAATCATTGATGAAACCGGCGCTAAACTGGACATTGAACAGGACGGTACAGTATATATCGGACACAGCGATCCTGAAATGATTGAGAAGGCTAAAAAGATTATTGAAGATTTGACACGCATTGCAGAAGTCGGTCAGGTATACATGGGTGAAGTGAAACGCATTGAGAAATTCGGTGCTTTCGTACAGATATTCCCAGGCAAAGATGCTTTAGTGCATATTTCCAATATGGATACAAAACATATTAAAAATGTTGAAGACGTGGCAAAAATTGGTGACCAGTTCCTTGTCAAAGTCATCAACATTGATAATCAGGGACGTGTGAATGCTTCCAGAAAAGCAATGATGGAGGATAAGAAACAGGAGGATAAATAATGATTTTTGATACTTTAATTTTGAATGACAGAAAATTTGATGTTGAAGGCCAGCTTAGGATTAAAGAAAATCATGAAGTGAAAATCATTTTTGAAGATTTGGATTTAGGAACATACTTGAAAGAACTGCCTGATAATGACAGAGATATCGACCATTTGGAGCTCCGGAATGTTCAGGAGACAAGATACGATACTAAGGACGTGGCCCTCATCCACATTACGATTGATGGCAAACATTATCATGCCACGTTCAAGTGATACTAGGAGGTAAAGTTTTGAATTCAGCAAAAACAGAGACAGGAAATATCAAAATCATTCCGCTCGGCGGCGTTGGCGAGATTGCCAAAAATATGTATGTCGTTGAAGTGGATGATGAGATGTTCATTTTAGATGCAGGACTGATGTTTCCGGAAGATGAAATGTTAGGTGTCGATATTGTCATCCCTGATATTTCCTATATAAAAGAAAATAAAAACAGATTAAAAGGAATTTTTCTGAGCCATGGACATGAAGATGCCATCGGTGCGATTCCATACATTGTCAGTGAATTGAATGTGCCGATCTACGGCTCTAAATTAACATTGGCACTCGTTAAAGACCGTCTTAAACAGAAGGGCGTCAATAAGAAGGTCAAGTTTTATACCATCAACAGCAAATCAAAAATGAAATTTAAAAATGTTGCGATGAACTTCTTTGAAGTGAGTCACAGCATCCCGGATGCATACGGTGTGAGCCTTGAAACGAAATATGGCAATATCGTCTATACCGGTGAATTTAAATTCGATCAGAGTCTGACCGGCGACTACCGCTATAATATGGCGAAAATGTATGAAGTGGCAGGTCAGAATGGTGTGCTGGCGCTGATCAGTGACTCGACCGAGGCGGAGAAGCCGGGTTATAATACTGCAGAGAATGTGGTCGAAGAGCAGATACTGGATGGTTTCTATAAAGCGAACGGACGCATCATCGTGTCCTGTTACGCTTCGAACTTTGTCAGAATCCAGCAGGTGATCAACAATGCTGTAAAGACAAAGCGCAAAGTTTCATTTTTGGGCCGTACTTTGGAAAGTTCATTCAAAACGGCGAGAAATATGGGATATTTCAATATTCCTGATGGACTGCTGGTACCGATCCATGAAATCAAGGACTATCCTAAAAATGAGACGGTCATCATTGCCTCCGGCTCCCAGGGTGAACCGATCGAGGCACTCGGACAGATGTCGAGAGGCAGCCATGACGTAACAAACATTAAAGAAGGCGATACGGTCTTTATTTTAACGACACCGTCTTCAAATATGGAAGTCATTCTTTACAGTACATTGAATGACTTGGTGAAAGCAGGCGCGAATGTTGTTACGCCTTCTCAAAACACTCATGCTTCAGGCCATGGTCTGAGCGAGGAATTGAAAATGATGCTGAACGTCATGAAGCCGAAATACTTCATACCTGTTCAGGGTGAATTTAAAATGCAGATTGCGCACGCAAAACTTGCAGCGGAAACAGGTGTTGCACCTGAAAACATCTTTTTACTCGAAAAAGGTGACGTCGCATCATATGACGGCGATACAATGATCAGTGCTGAAAAAGTGACAGCTGGAAACACGCTGATAGATGGCAGCGGTGTCGGAGATGTCGGCAACATCGTACTCAGAGACAGACGTCTGTTAAGTGAAGACGGCATTTTCATCGCAGTCATCACAATCGACCCTGTCGAGCGTAAAATTATAGCAGGACCGGAGCTTCAGTCACGCGGCTTTGTTTATGTTAAAAAGAGCGAAGATCTGCTGAATGAAGCAGAGAGCAGAGTGACTGACATTGTCAACGATGCGCTGATGGAAAAGAAACTCGATTGGAGTACAATCAAGCAGGGCATCCGTGATGATCTGGGCAAGTACTTATATGACAGCACGAAGCGCAGACCGATGATCATACCAATCATATCTGAAATATAAACTATAGTGAGACTGCCGTTTTGGCAGTCTCATTATCAATCGAAAGAGGAGTTTTTATGACTTCAAAGCGTAAAAAAAGTACAACTAATAGAAAAAAACAAAAACAAAATAACAAAACTTATTATTCACTGTTAACATTTGCGTTCATTGTGATAATAATTATTGCAATTTTACGACTCGGAGTAGTTGGTGCTTTTTTAGATGCTAGTGTTGCATATATTTTGGGAACGAGTCGTTATTTTACATATATTATTGCGATTTTAGCGGGTATTTATATGATCAGGGAACAAAAAATACCATTCACTAAACGCATGTCCGGTTATTTGCTGTTTCAGTTCGGGCTGCTGTTCTTACTGCATTCCATTTTATTTTTATCCAACCAGCCGAGAACAGAAAACTACTTCACTTTTAATGAGATATTTTCAATCATCCGTGAGCCGGGCGGTCCCGAATTTTTCGGCGGCGGTGTATTTGGACAGTTGCTGTTCGCATTCTCCTCAACGGGCATCTCGCTGATCGGGACATTGCTCCTCAGCGTGATATTCATTTATTTCAGTATTTTAATGATTACCCATAAGAACATCGCAGACTCATTGACTGCCCATACAAATAAATTCGTTGAAGTCATCAGAACAATTGCTCTGGGTATCATGAGTCTTTTCGCATGGCTGTATAAAAGCATTGCCGAAGGCATCGGCAGACTTAACGACAACAGGAAGAAAACGGCAGCTGAAGGCAGTGGTGCAGAGAAGCCGGCCAAAAAGAAAAAGTCCGTCGCGGCCAATAAAAAACCAGAAAAAGATCCGAAGGCCGATGCGCTTGCTTATGCTGAACCGAAACAATTGGACGACTTTACGCATGATGAGACAATCATTGAAGATATGTACAGCTATGAGCGTGAAGATGAGGCAGAGGATGAGAAAGCGAACGAAAAAGCACTTGAAGAGCTGTCGGACAGTATTGACAGGGACGAGAATATCCAGGAAGAAACAAAGCCGGCAGATGAGCCTGTAAGGTCCGAACCTGACAGAGAAAACTCTCTTGAAATTGCGGAAGCGGAAGATGAACCGCAGCAGATTGAATATGAGAGTGAAGACTTCACAAATACCGTTGCACCGGCTGAAACATCAGGCGAGAGCACGGTTGAAGAATTCGATGATGATGAACTTAGACAGTTGAAACAGTATCAACTGCCTTCCATCAGCATTTTGGATGATGTGGAAGTTTCAGAGAAGATGGATAACAAAGAAGTATTAAAATTGGGTAAAATACTGGAAGAAACACTGCTGAACTTCGGCGTTAACGCAAAAGTGTCGAAAATCAGGGTCGGTCCGGCGGTCACACAGTTTGAAGTGCAGCCGGATATCGGTGTAAAGGTGAGCAAAATCATCAACCTTCAAAATGATATTGCGTTAAGTCTTGCAGCGAAAGATATCCGTATTGAAGCGCCGATCCCAGGTAAATCGGCAGTCGGTATCGAAGTGCCGAACTCTGTAGTCAGCATGGTCACGGTCAGAGAAGTGCTGAAGCGGAAATCATCGGATAATCCGCTTGAAGTGGTGCTCGGTAAAGATATATCCGGTGCACCGATTCTTGCTGAACTGAACAAGATGCCCCACCTGCTTGTCGCAGGGGCGACGGGCAGCGGTAAGTCAGTCTGTATCAACGGCATCATTGTGAGTCTGTTGATGAATGCGAAACCGCACGAAGTCAAACTGATGATGATCGACCCTAAGATGGTTGAGCTGAATGTCTATAACGGCATTCCGCATCTGTTGTCACCGGTCGTGACGAACCCGCAAAAAGCAAGTGACGCACTGAACAGAATCGTTTCTGAAATGGAACGGCGCTACGATCTGTTCTCACATTCTCATACGAGAAATATTGAAGCATACAATCAGTATTTGGAACGTGAAAGCGACGATCCGGAAAAAGTTCAGAAACTGCCTTATATCGTCGTCATCATCGATGAGCTGGCAGACTTGATGATGGTGGCTTCAAAAGATGTTGAAGCGAGCATCACGAGAATTGCTCAGATGGCAAGGGCAGCAGGGATCCACCTGATCATCGCAACCCAGAGACCGTCCGTCAATGTCATCACGGGTATCATCAAGGCGAACATACCTTCAAGAATTGCATTCAGCGTGAGTTCACAAATTGACTCAAGAACAATCATAGACTCTCAAGGGGCCGAGAAGCTTCTTGGCAGAGGGGATATGCTGTTCCTCCCTTCAGGAAGATCGAAGCCGCTCCGTGTACAGGGCGCATTCCTGTCGGACAATGAAGTTCAGGATGTGGTTGAATTTATTACAAGCCAGATGAAGGCGAACTATGAGAAGTCAATTATGAATAAAGAGCCTCAAAAAGAGGAAGTAGAATCAGAAGATGAATTATACCCGGATGCAAAATGGTTCGTCATCGAAGAGCAGCGCGCGAGCGCTTCGCTTCTGCAGAGACAGTTCCGCATCGGATATAACCGTGCGGCACGACTTGTGGACGATCTGGAGGCAAACGGCGTCATCGGTCCTGCCAGCGGCAGCAAGCCGAGAAACGTATTAGTCGAAAACGATGAGTAAGGAGTTAATTATGTATAATGTGCAATCAAAAACGATAGATAATATTCCAACGGTCTTTATTCATACAGAAAAATTCAAGACGATCAATTTGAAAATACAGTTCAGAAGCGGCCTTGAAAGAGAGCGGGTATCAAAAAGGTATCTGCTCAGCCGCATGATGGTGAAGAAAACCGGTTCATTTGAAACTGAAAGTGAATTTTTGAAGTATTTGGCGCATCATTACGGTGCGCATCTCACTTCAGCCGTGACGAAAAAAGGACGGGACCATCTCGTCGCTTTCAATCTGGAGTTCATCAATTCCATGTTCGTCAAGGAAGACTTGAACCTGCTTGAAAAAATGTCTGAAGTATTGAGAGGCGTATTGAAGACGCCGTTTGATTACAGCGCGGAAGACGCTCAGTTTTTCGAACGTGAAAAGCGTCTCTATATCAACAGGTTGAAAGGCCTTAAGGATAATAAAGCCCAGAAAAGCTTTGAAAATCTTTTAAATATCATGTTTGAAGATGAGCCTTATAAATATTTGTCCCACGGTATCCTTGAAGACATCGAAAATATCACTTTGGAAGATATTAAAGATGAGCATGAGGAAATGATGAAAAGCGATGAAGCGGTCATTTTGATTGCAGGCCATTTGGACGAAGTGACGGACGACAGTTTGAAAGGTCTGATTACCCGTGATGAAACCATCCGACTGCCGTATGAAGGATACAGCTTCAAAGAAGTGACGGAGAAAGAGCAGACGGATCAGGAAAGCGTCGAACAGGCGAAGCTTAATATGGGCTTCAGAGTGGATGTGGATTCAGCGGAAGAAAGAATGGCGCTGAATGTTGCCAACCAGATGTTCGGCGGCAGTGCGACGAGCTATTTATTTAAAAATATCCGTGAAAAGGAAAGTCTTGCCTACCAGATCCACTCCCAGACGGATATTAAAAATGGCTTTCTGTTTGTACTGGCCGGGATTTCTCCCGACCAGGTCGACAAGGCGAAAAGTGCAGTGCTGCATGAACTTCAAAGAATCAAGGACGGAGACTTCACAGAAGAATTTTTGCAAGAGACGAAGCATCTCATGCAGGTGAACAGAAACGAAATCGTCGATAAGCCGAAAGGTCTGATCGCTCTTGTCTACAATCAGTACTTGAACGACAGCACCGACGGTGACTGGGAAAAATCATTGAATAAAGTCGATCATGAGCTGATCGTTAAAGTTGCCAATCAAATTTATCTGGATACGGTATATACATTAACAGGGAAGTGAATGAATGAGACACATAGAATATAAAGATATAGACGAAAATGTTTACCAGGAGACTTTGGATAACGGTCTTGAAGTATTTATCATTCAGAAGGCGGGCTACAATAAAAAGTTTGTAACTTATACTTCAAAATACGGTTCGATCGACAATCATTTCAAAGTGGATGGTAAAGAACATCAGGTGCCGGACGGCATCGCACATTTTCTCGAGCATAAAATGTTTGAAAAGGAAGATGGAGACGTCTTTGATCTGTTTGCTAAAGGCGGCGCGAACGCCAACGCATTCACTTCATATGACAGGACGTCCTATCTGTTCAGCACGACGGAAGATTTTTATAAAAACCTCACATTGCTGATGGAGATGGTGGAGAAGCCGTACTTTACAGAGGAAAGTGTGGAACGGGAAATCGGCATCATCAATGAAGAAATCAAGATGTATCAGGACAATCCGGGATACAGATTGTATTTCGATACAATCGGCCAGATGTACGATGCGCTGCCTGTAAAAATTGATATCGCAGGCACATTGCCGTCAATCAGTGAAATCACAAAAGACCACTTATATTTATGCCACGACACATTTTATCATCCATCCAATATGGTCCTCATCATGGTGGGCGACTTCGATGTGGATGAAACGATGAATTTCGTCAAAGATCATCAGAACGCCCGCGGGGAAATAAAACCGTTGGATGTTGAAAGAATTCTGCCTGATGAGACGCGGGATGTAGTGAAACAAAAGCACAACCTCTATCTTGATGTTGCGGAGACAAAAGTGATGCTCGGTTTTAAAAATGAAAAGATTGATTCCGATAAAGAAAGACTGACACGTGACCTTGCGATGATGTTCGGTCTTGACATGGTCTTCGGCGAACAGTCAGACTACTATTATCAGATGCTGGAAGATGGCATCATCGATGATTCATTCAATTTCGCCCACAATGAAGAAAAAGACTTCGCCCATATACTGATGACCACACAGACCGATGATCCTGAGAAGTTTACACAGACGATTCTTGATATTATAGAAGATATTAAAAATAAAGATATTTTCGAAGAAGACAAGCTGATCAACCAGAAGCGTGAAGTGCTCGGAGATTATTTGTCGAGTTTGAACTCACCGGAGTATATAGCAAACCAATATACAAAATATCATCTGGACGGCTATGATCTATATCAACTGCCGGAAATCATCGAACAGATTACTGTTGAAGATATTAAGAAGTATATATTCGACGCTTTGAATCCGGAATATCTGGTCGAATGCGTGCTGCAGCCTGAAGATAAAAAAGTGAGTGCTGATGGCTGATAAAACATATCTCATCGTCGGTGCTTCCGGGGATATCGGACAGGCCATACACCATGACCTGGAAGATGAGAATATTATATCAGTGTCAAAAACACAGTTGCCAAAATATAAAAGTGAACATCACTTTATCGACCTGTCAACTGCGATTACCGAAGCGGACGTCCGTGAAATTACAGACCACCTCGATATCATCGACGGACTGATCTGGTCGCCGGGGGTCGACCTGTTTGAGATGTTGCAGGATACAAATGTGGAATCCATGGATGAACAATATAACGTTTCAATACGTTCACTGATTATTTTTATAAAAGTGATATTGCCAAAACTAAAATCAAGTAAAAGTGGTAGAATAATAGTAATTACTTCTGTATGGGGGACTGTGGGTGCCAGTTTTGAAAGCATCTACGCCACGATGAAAGGTGCACAGAATACACTGGTCAAGTCTCTTGCAAAAGAACTTGCAGCGACAGATATCACTGTAAACGCGGTCGCGCCGGGTGTCGTAAATGGCAGTATGACGCATAAACTTTCTCCGGAAGACTTGCAGGCAGTGCTCAGTGAACTGCCCCAGCAGAGGCTGGTCGAACCGTCAGAAGTCAGCAGTTCGGTCTGCTTTATACTGAAGGACAGCTCAAAAAGCATTAATGGTGAAATACTGAATATAAACGGAGGATGGTACACATGAGTGACGCAAAAGATATGTATCCTGAAACTGATTTAGAGCAGTACCCAGAACGTAATATGGAGCAGTATTTGGAGTATGAGAATGTCATCAACAGGGCCGGGCTTCTCGGGGATATATCATCTCTGCTTGGCAACCTCGGCATCAGTATCAATACGATCAACGGTGTGGAAAAAACACGCCGCGGATTAATTGTGCGTACAGATGATATCGATAAACTCAGACGGTTTGTATATATCAGCCAGTATGTGGACGACATCAATATCATCAAAGTCAGAGAACCGCAGGTCAGAGACCGTCTTGCAGTCAGACACGGCCGATTCATAAAAAGGGACGAAGATAAGAAGACATACAGATTTACACGTGATGAAATCGGTATACTCGTCGACTTTCTCGGTGAGATATTTCTTGAAAAGAAGCACCGCCTGATCGGTATCCGCGGGATGCCCCGGGTGGGAAAGACCGAGTCAATTGTCGCCGCGAGTGTCACAGCAAAGAAAAAATGGCTGTTTCTGTCGAGTACACTGATTAAACAGACAGAGCGTAAAAGTCTCTTGAAAGGCGAGTATGATGACGGGAATGTTTTTATCATCGACGGTGCGGTAACGGCAAATTCCTCCAACAGGGAGCATAAGAATCTGATTAGGGAATTAATGAGCTTCCCTGCTGTGAAAGTTGTCGAACACCCGGACCTGTTCAATGATGATATGAAGTATACGATGGATGACTTCGATTACATCATTGAGCTCAGAGAGCATGAAGATCAGAAAATCACATATGAAAAACATAAGAAGAAACATTGGTTCGAAAATGAGGACATGGACTTCTTCAGTGGGTTTTAGGAGGCATTATGAAACTAGGCGCGTATTTAAGAGATAAACGTGAAAAATCCGGCGTTACCTTAAAAGAAATGCAGCAAAAATCAGGCATTAGAAAAAGTATAATAAGAACAATCGAAGCGGACGATTTCACTCAATTGCCCGAACCGAACCATGTATACTTTTTAATTGAAAAATACGCTAAAGTCTTAGGACTCGATGCTGATAAATTATTTTTCAGATTCTCAGAAGACCTTCCTGAAGAGAATGAGCAGTCAAAAAAACGACAGCAGTCGGAAAATGAAGACTTCAAATATTTAAGGAAAGTATTGATCAGCTTTGGCGCAATGATCGGTATTTTGTTTGTACTTTGGCTGATTTTGCTGCAGGTCGGCTCTGAAACCGATGTGTTCGAGTCCAAACCTATTTATGAATCAACCGCATTTGATATTGAATCATACAGTTCGGAAGATGAATCTTCTGAAGAACAGCAGGAAGAGGAAAACGAGCAGCCGGCTGAAGAGGAAGAGAGTGCTGAAGAAGACGAGGCCTCTGAATCAGGCGCTTCAGCGGATGTCAGTTACGTCGGCATGGATAACAACACATTATTCTATGATGTGACTGTCAGTGGTGACCTTGTACTGACACTTTCAGGAGAGAATTCCTGGGTCAGCCTGTCTGACGATGCAGGCAACACTTATGCCTATGAAGAATTGTCAGAAGGTGAATTTGATATAGAGGAAAACGCCTCGGCATTGTATCTGACCATCGGTAATGCGCCGGCACAGGAACTGACTGTCGGCGGAGAAACGGTGGCGAGCAGTGAATCGACAGATGCAATCACAGTACATTATGAATTTAACATTGTAAGGGAGTGATAGTATGAACATACCTAATCAGCTCACAGTTTTCAGAGTTGTTCTGATACCTGTTCTAATGGTATTTGCTCTGGCCGATTTCGGTTTTGGAAATATGGAATTTCTCGGCGGAGAGCTTATCAGAGTGGAACAGTTCATCTCAGCAGTTATTTTTGTTGTAGCAACATTTACAGATTTTCTTGACGGCTACCTTGCCCGTAAATGGAATATGATTACGAACATGGGTAAATTCCTGGACCCGCTGGCAGATAAACTCTTGGTCACAGCAGGTTTGATTGTTCTCGTGGAGTGGCATACTATATCCTCCTGGATTGCTGTTGTCATCATCGCAAGAGAATTTGCGGTCACGGGTCTGAGACTGCTACAGATCGAGCAGGGCTTCGTCAGTGCTGCATCCAACCTCGGAAAAGTGAAGACGACCTTCCAGATGCTCGCACTGATCTTTTTACTGTTCGGAGATATATTCACACAGTTTTTACCATTTTCATTAGGTATGCTGATGATGTATATCGCAGTGTTCTTTACTGTTCTGTCCGGTATCGAGTATTTCTATAAAGGACGGGAAGTATTCAAGGTAAAGCCTGAATAAAAGTAGTTCTGTATGCTTTACCGTACAGAAACTGGATTTTGGTATATAAAAAAGTCGGGAATATGACTTGTACAACACAAAAATTGAATTTCTGCAGAATAAAAGCGAATATATGTTCGCTTTTTTATTTTCTACATGATATAATATTTTCGAAGTAACATTTGGAGGGATAATATGGACGATAGACAAAAAGCATTAGATACTGTAATTAAAAATATGGAGAAGTCTTTTGGTAAAGGATCCGTCATGAAACTTGGTGATGATACCGGGAGAAACGTATCCACAGTTTCTAGCGGTTCAATCACATTGGACAAAGCACTGGGTGTAGGTGGTTATCCGAAAGGAAGAATCATCGAGATTTACGGTCCTGAATCCTCTGGTAAAACGACAGTCGCACTGCATGCGATTGCAGAAGTGCAAAAAGAGGGCGGCATCGCGGCGTTCATAGACGCAGAGCATGCTTTAGACCCTGTATATGCTAAAAACTTAGGTGTCGACACTGAAAACCTGTATTTATCACAGCCGGACCACGGTGAACAGGGACTCGAAATTACAGAGGCATTTGTCAGAAGTGGTGCTGTTGATATCGTTGTCGTCGACTCGGTTGCGGCACTTACACCGAAAGCGGAAATTGAAGGTGAAATGGGAGACACCCACGTCGGCCTGCAGGCACGTCTGATGTCACAGGCACTGAGAAAACTCTCAGCGGCAATTTCCCAAAGTAATACAACAGCAATTTTCATTAACCAGATCCGTGAAAAAATCGGAGTGATGTTCGGCAACCCGGAAACGACGCCGGGCGGACGTGCACTTAAGTTCTACAGCTCTGTAAGGCTTGAAGTGCGCCGTGCAGAACAGCTGAAGCTGGGGCAGGAAATCGTCGGCAACAGAACGAAACTTAAAGTTGTTAAAAATAAAGTGGCGCCACCGTTCCGGGTGGCAGAAGTGGATATGATGTACGGTAAGGGAATTTCCAAAACCGGTGAAGTAATCGATCTTGCTTCTGAAGCGGAAATCGTTCAAAAGAGCGGTGCATGGTATTCATATAACGGCGAGCGTTTAGGCCAGGGGAAAGAAAATGTTAAAGAGCATCTTGAGCAGAACCCTGAATTGTTTGAAGAAATCTCAGGCAAATTGAGGGATGAACTCGGTTTCGGCAAAGATTCGAATGAAGATGTTCCCGAAGATTCAGTCGCAGATGAGAATTCACTTTTTAAAAACGATGATGAGTAAATAAAGAATTATTAGCACCAGCTCATATAAATATGAAGCTGGTGCTTGATTTTATTCATGTTTATATTTAGAATTGTTATATATAATATTTTAATAACTATATTATATATATTAGCTTGAGCCTTTTAAGGAGGTGTTTATTGTGGGTTTGATAGACATTCTCTTAATCTTGCTCGGCATAATTCTAGGCGTTGTAATCGGATATTTTATAGTTAAATCAATTTTGACTAAGCAACAGCAGGAAGCGCGTTCGTCAGCTGAACATATAATCGGTGAAGCTGAAAAGGAAGCAAACAGTATTAAGAAAGAAAAGCTGTTGGAAGCAAAAGAAGAAAACCAAAATCTCAAAGATGCCATGGAACGTGAAGTTGACAATCAACGAAATGATCTGAAGGCATTTGAATCCAGACTGCTTCAGCGTGAAGAGACTCTTGACCGTAAAAGTGAAACTATGGACAAGAAAGATGAGGCATTGGAGACAAAAGAGGCGAAAATTGAAGAAAAACAGCAATTGGTTGATGCCGAGGATGAAAAGATTAAAGAAATAATCAATCAACAAGAAACAGAATTATCCCGCATCTCCGGTTTAACACGTGTGGAAGCACGCGAAGAACTATTCTCTGAATTAGAGAAAGAACTGTCACATGATATGGCTGTTATGGTAAAAGAAAAAGAAAACCAGGTGAAAATGGATGTAGACAAAAATGCGAAGGAATTACTCGCATTGACAGCACAAAGATATGCTGCCGAGTACACTTCCGAGTCTACCGTCTCCGTTGTGAATTTACCAAATGATGAAATGAAGGGACGTATAATAGGTCGTGAAGGACGTAATATACGGACACTTGAAACTCTTACAGGTGTAGATTTAATCATTGACGATACACCAGAAGCGGTGATTTTATCAGGGTTTGATCCAATACGGCGGGCAATTGCCAAAAACGCATTGGAATCACTGGTACAGGATGGTCGCATCCACCCTGGAAGAATTGAAGAAATGGTGGATAAAGCAAAACGTAATATGGAATCGGACATTCGCGATGCAGGTGAAGCTGCTGCTTTTGAACTCGATATTCATAACTTGCACCCTGAATTTATCAAGCATCTAGGAAAGATGAAGTATCGTTTAAGCTACGGACAGAATGTGTTGAAACATTCGGTTGAAGTCGGATACCTCGCAGGTATGCTTGCAAGCGAACTGGGTGAAGACGTTGCGGTTGCGCGCCGCGCTGGCCTGTTACATGATATCGGTAAAGCGATCGACCATGAAATTGAAGGCAGTCACGTTGAAATCGGTGTAGAATTAGCGAAACGCTATAAAGAATCTGAAACTGTAATCAACGCGATTCATTCACATCACGGTGATGTTGAACCGAATAATGTAATATCTATTCTGGTGGCGGCAGCAGATGCATTAAGTGCTGCAAGACCGGGTGCACGTCGTGAAACACTGGAAAACTATGTGAAGCGTTTAGAGCGGCTGGAAGAAATTGCAGACAACTATCCAGGCGTTGAGAAAACGTTTGCAATACAGGCAGGCCGTGAAATCAGGGTGATGGTTGCACCTGACAGCATCGATGACCTGAATGCACATAGATTGGCGAGAGACATTAAGAAACAAGTAGAAGATGAACTGCAGTATCCAGGACACATTAAAGTGACAGTCGTCCGTGAGATGAGGGCAGTGGAATATGCCAAATAAAAAAATTCCCGAACTTTTAAAGTTCGGGTTTTTTAATGTCTTATTTCTGAGAAGTTTATGTATATTAAATGAAATTTTTAAAAAAGTACCCGTTTTGGCTTTAAAATCGCTCTGAACCGGTATAAGTCCAGGGCGATTTCATGTATAATTACATTTTGGAATCATTGTCCTTCAGCATCTGGAGGATTTCAGCAGTTTCCTGAGTATTGTGGGAGGTCGATAATCTCTCATATTTTTCAGCAAGACGATATGCTGTCAAATACAGTTCCAAACCTCCCATCGCCTTTTCCTCTGCTGTGGATTCAGTGGATGGATTAGCGATCAAAACATTTTTTGCAAACTCTTTCGGGTCGATTGATAGTGACACAATGCTCACTCCTATAAATTTTTATAATTTATAATACCCAAAGTTTTTCACTATAAACTTCAACATAAAAAATCAGTAAGGATGAAATTCATGCGGATCTTATTCATAGGTGACGTTGTCGGTAAAATCGGCAGACGAATGGTGAGAGACCATCTATTAAAATTAAAAAAAGAACACGGTGCCCAGATTGCGATAGTGAACGGCGAGAATGCCGCTCACGGCAAGGGAATCACAGAAAAAATCTATAAAGAACTGCTGGGTTATGGGGCGGACTTTATTACGCTCGGCAACCATGCATTTGCCAAAAGTGATGTTTATGAACTTTTGGACAGAGATATCAATATGATCAGACCTTTAAATTATCCTGAATCGGCACCCGGCCGCGGCCATAAGACGATTAACATCAACAATAAAAAGCTGCTCATCGTCAATCTGCAGGGCAGAAGTTTCATGCCGGCCATCGACTGTCCGTTTAAAGCGGCGGATAAAGTTCTTGAAGAAAATGAGCATGACTATGCATTTGTCGATTTTCACAGTGAAACGACAAGCGAGAGTCTGGCGATGGGTTATTATCTGGATGGCAGAGTGACAGCAGTTGTCGGCACCCATACACATGTACAGACGAATGATGAACAGATACTCCCTGGCAGAACTGCCTATATTACAGACGTCGGAATGACGGGATTCAAAGATGGCATACTCGGTATACGTAAAGAGGAAGTCATCGAACGGTTTTTAAACCAGCTTCCTGTCAGACATGATGTTCCGGAAGAAGGAAAAGGGATATTATCCGGCGTTATTATTGATACGGATTATAAAAAGATTGAAAAGATAAGAATAACTGAGTAATACGCTCGGACTCAAGTATGATTTTAAGCTGAAACGGCAGTCTCGTCATGCTTGAAGGACGTTTATCTGATATAGTTTTAATTGAATAAGGAGGCATTTATATGAAAGAACAGTTGTCTTGGAAAGTCGGCGGACAGCAGGGTGAAGGGATTGAATCCACAGGTGAGATTTTCTCAACCACACTTAATCGTCTTGGTTATCACCTTTACAGTTACCGCCATTTTTCCAGCCGTATTAAAGGTGGACATACAAACAACAATATAAGAATTTCAGTGGATGAAGTGCGTTCAGTTGATGATAATATAGATATTCTTGTGGCATTCGACCAGCAGACAATCGATGTGAACAGCCACGAGCTTTTTGAAGGCGGCATTATTTTAGCGGATGCGAAATTCAAGCCGACAGTGGATGAATCTTTGAACGTGACATTGGTTGTGATTCCATTTACGGAAATTGCCAAAGAGCAGGGCAGCCAACTGATGAAAAACATGGTGGCGATCGGTGCGAGCGCGAGACTGATGAATCTGCCGATGGAACCATTCAAAGATATGATTCACACGATGTTCATCAGAAAAGGTGAAGAGATTGTCCAGAGCAACCATAATGCACTGCGCCTCGGGTTTGAAGCGATGGATGAAAAATATAATGAGCTGTCGATCAATGGGGATTTCGACCTTGGTGAATCTGACGGTACGGAGAAGCTTTATCTTATCGGCAACGATGCCATAGGGTTCGGTGCAGTCAATGCCGGCGTACGTTTTATGCCTGCCTATCCAATTACACCGGCAAGTGAAATTATGGAATACATGATCAAGCATCTGCCGAAACTCGGCGGAACAGTCATTCAGACAGAAGACGAAATTGCTGCAGTGACGATGGCAATCGGTTCAAACTATGCAGGTGCGAGAAGTTTCACAGCATCAGCGGGACCAGGTCTGTCATTGATGATGGAATCGATCGGTCTGTCAGGTATGACGGAAACACCGCTGGTCATCGTCAACACGATGAGAGGCGGACCGTCAACGGGGCTTCCGACGAAACAGGAACAGGCCGACTTAAATCAGATGATTTACGGTACGCATGGGGATATCCCTAAAATTGTTCTTGCCCCGACCGATGTTGAAGATGCTTTTTATTCAACAATCGATGCATTCAACTTAGCAGAATATTACCAGGCGCCTGTCATTCTGTTGTCAGACCTGCAGATGTCGCTGGGTAAACAGACATCCGAACCGTTTGACCTTTCCCGCGTTGAAATCAACCGGGGTAAGACGATACTTGAAGATATAGAACGCGAAGAAGACGATACCGAATACTTTGAGAGATACGGCGACAGTGAAGACGGCATTTCATCACGTCCGATTCCTGGGTTGAAGGGCGGCATACATCACGTTACAGGTGTTGAACACAGCCCGACAGGTACACCGAGCGAAACGGCGGACAACCGCCAGGTCATGATGGAAAAAAGAATGCGCAAGCTGAACAACTTTGTAATGGATGAACCTTTCAAAGTGAACGGTAATAAAGACAGCGATCTTCTTGTCATCAGTTTCCTGAGTGTCAACGGTGTGGCAGCAGAAGCGATCAGCCGTTTCGACGAAGAAATCGTCGGTGACATTACTCATGTTCAGCTGAAACAGCTGCATCCATTCCCGGCGGAAGCTTTGTATCCGTACCTGGAAGGTGCAAAAGACGTACTCGTCATCGAACAGAACTACAGTGCGCAGTTATTCAATATCGTGAAGATGAACTATCCTATGCACAGCAAAATGAAGTCATTCACGAAATATAATGGAACGCCGTTTAAGCCGAATGAGATTGAAAAGTATATCAATTCGATTTTAAAAATAAAGGAAGTTTTATAAATGGCTACTTTTAAAGATTTCAGAAATAATATCAAACCCAACTGGTGTCCGGGCTGCGGAGATTTCAGTGTGCAGGCTGCAATTCAAAAAGCCTGTGCAGGCAACGGGCTTGAGCCGGATGAACTGGCAGTCATTACAGGTATCGGGTGCAGCGGCCGTCTGAGCGGCTACATCAAGTCATACGGTTTCCACGCGACTCACGGACGCAGTCTGCCGGTCGCTCAAGGCGTTAAAATGGCGAATAAAGACCTCACGGTTATCGCTTCAGGCGGCGACGGCGACGGGTTCGCCATCGGTATGGGACACACGGTCCACGCTCTGAAACGTAATATTGACATTACTTACATCGTCATGGACAACCAGATTTACGGACTGACAAAAGGTCAGACGAGCCCTTCTTCTTCTAAAGGTTTCGTTACGAAGTCAACACCGAAAGGTTCGATTGAACAGCCGATCCAGCCGATTAAAACTGCACTTGCGAGCGGTGCGACATTCGTTGCTCAAAGTGTGAGTTCGGACATCAAGGAATTGACGTCCATCATCCAGCAGGCGATTGATCATAAAGGATTCAGCTTCGTCAACGTCTTCAGTCCCTGTGTGACTTACAACAAGGTAAATACTTACGACTGGTTCAAAGAGAACCTGATTTCGATAGCGGACCTTGAAGGCTACGATGTTCATAATGCGACTGGCGCAATGAACTCAATCATGGAGAATGATGGCCTGCTAAAAGGGATCATCTATCATAATCCGGATGCGCCTTCTTACGAAGAGCATATTGAAGGATATGACGATCAGCCGCTCATCTCACGTGAAATGAGACTTGAGAGAGAGACTTTCGATGATATGATGGCAGAATTCAAATAGAATACGTTTATTATGTGCCCGGGGCCGTTATAGGTCTCGGGCATTTTTTATAGTCATTTACAGATTTGTAATTTTTGCTGCCGGAAATTGGATAATTGTAGAGTTTTGAAGCAGGTTTGCTATTTTGACGGTGAATCTCGTGCAGAAATTGAATTGCTGCGATATGACAACAATTCAAGGCCGGTATATGATGAAAATAAAAACCGGAGGCCAGTGAATTGAGAGAGAAAACAAGGCGTCATCAGCAGCTTGAGATATTGAACCGCAGATATCAATTGTCATCTTATGAAAAGGAAGAACTGTTGAAGCTTGAAGCGGGGCATGAAGGGGAGTTGATTTTTGACGGGGTGATCGAGGACTTTATTGCCGGAACAAATATCATTCATCTTAAGGATTATAATTTTTATCCTGAAAATATCGACCGGCGGCTTTTGACCCGTTCGAAGACGGATCGACCGTACGTGCAGATTGATAATGTGGTTTTAGCGAAAGATTTTCTATACACTTTTGAAATCAAAAACTACAGTTTCGATCTGGAATACAGAGATCTCCAGTGGTTTTTTGAGAATGGCAGTGAATTCCCTGACCCGCTCGTGCAGGTGACGAAACAGCGGAACATGGTGAACAAGCTGCTTGGCGGCCTCGGTCATCAGTTGCGGATGTTCAATGTATTGGTTTTTATTAACGAAAACCAGACCATCTTTAACCTGCCTTCAATCAATGAAATCATCGTCAGGAGTAATCTGCGTAAAAAATTGTCGAAGGCGATGGTGAGCAACCATTATGATTACAGCAGACTGGTCGCTGACCTGGAATCCCGGCGGTTGTCCGACTTGAAATACCAAGGCGACACGACGGTGGAATTCCGCAAACTGGGTAAAGGCGTGTTCTGTGTGAAATGCGGCGACCGGCTGGTGCGGGTGAACCGGTATAAATTCAAATGTATCAGATGTGTTAGTGAACTGGCAGTTTTAGATGTTTTGACTCAGCTTATATGGGAGTTGAAGACTTTAAATGGTACCTGGAATATTACGCCAACACTTATTCAACGATATTCTAATGACGAAATTAGTGATTACTGCATTAGAAGTAATAAAAAGAAAGGGTTACTGGATTTTTAATGCCTTTCAGGGTTTAAAACGATTTGAAAGTATCAAAAGTGGAACGCAAATCGGAATTATAAAGTGAAAACGATTTGGAGATTGAAAACTGTTAGGGCAAATCGGGATATCGTGTCTAAACCGATTTGAAGGGTTCGAAATGACAGCCTAAATCGGAATATCATGTGGAAAACGATTTGGATGTTGAAAAATAGTAGGGCAAATCGGATTGGAATGTCTAAACCGATTTGAAGGGGTCAAAATGTCAGGGCAAATCGGAATATCATGTGGAAACCGATTTGAAGGGGACGAAATGACAGCGCAAATCGGAGCCTTGATGAGATCGTCGTTTATACTGGATATTTGACTACACATGCATTCAGATTCCACCCCCAAGCTCTATTAAATGACCTCAACACCATAAAATAGTAAAATTGAATCAAATGATAGGAGGTTCGACAATGCTTGTTGCTATAGATTTGCAAAATGATATTTTTGATGACAGGGGATCGGGATACGCCAAATGGACTGAAAAAGTGAAAGACGGTATCGAGGCGAGGATTCAAAGGGCGGTCGAGGAGGATGAGCCGATTATATATACGAGAAATCTGTATCCCGAGTTTGAGTACGGGAAACGCTCGGAGGAGAGCATCCGTTTTGACGAGGCGATCTATCCGCAATTCCGTGAGCTTCTTGAAACGCACGGCGATGAATACACGAAAACGTTTTACGGGATTCCGCCGGACGAGGCGAAGAGCCTTCTTAAAAAGTACAGGGAAGATGTTGAGAGCAACCGTCCAATCGAGTTTGTCGGTGCTGAGACGAACATCTGTATCCTTGCGAATGTCATGGTGATACAGAATGTCTTTCCTCAGGCGGAGATCATGTTGAATAAAAATCTGGTCGCCAGTACGAGTGATAAACTTCATGATATGTCGATCGAAGTACTATCCAATATGAATGTGACAATTACTGGATAGGCCGGCTGTTCATAAGCAGCCGGTTTTTATTTTTTTGAAAAATCGGACTACTAATTATTACGAAATTATGTCATAATATAACTAATACTTCGGTACTCGAAAGAAATGTGGTGTGGCATGTGTTAAAGATTTTTAAGAAATCATTTAAATATAAGTGGTTTATGGCGATAGCGCTGTTATGTATGTTGACGGAACTGACTGTCGAGCTGCTGCAGCCATTTTTCATTTCCAAAGTGATTGATGACGGTATTGTCATGGAGGAGCTTGAAGTTGTGTGGTTGTACCTTGGTGTCATGCTTGGGCTCAGTCTCCTGTCATTCATTGCGGGAATCATCAACTCGTATTTTGCGAGTTTCGTCGCGACAAGTTTCAGTCACGACCTCAGAATGGCGATTTTTAAAAGGATTCAGAATTTCACTTTGACGACGCTGTCCAAATTTCCGACGTCGAGTCTGATTACACGTCTGACCCAGGATGTTCTGATGACAGAAATGCTGTTGTACATGTCGCTCAGAATCGTGCTCAGGGCACCGCTTCTTGTCATCGGTTCTCTCGTCATGTCATTTGTCGTCAATCCGACGCTCGGTTTTTATTTATCTTTACTGACGCCGGTCCTTTTAATATTTTTATACATAGCGGCAAAACACGGTGCAAAAATATTTTTACGCGTCCAGAGACGTCTGGACAAGCTGAACCGTTTCATCCAGCAAAACCTGGAAGCGGTGCGTCTGATCAAGGCGAACGATCGTGCATCATTTGAAAACAACAAGTTTTTCGGTGTTGCAGGCAAGCTTAAAAATGATACGGTCAGCGGGCTCAGATTGATGGAGTCGATACTGCCTGTATTGCTCCTCATCATGAACTCGAGTCTGTTGATTGTCATATGGGCATCCTCGGATCTGCTGTCAGCCGGCAATGTTCAGATTGGTGAAGTGGTTGCGGTCATCAACTACGGCCTCAGAATGCAGGGCGGATTCTCGATGTTTGCATTCATCATCATTGCATACTCACGTTCCAAAGCGAGTAGTGAGCGTATGAACGCGGTGCTTGATTCACCGATTACAGAAAATAATCATGAGACAATCAATCAGGAAGCGAAAGCAGGTTCTGTACGCTTCAGCAATGTATCGTTCAAATATCCGGGCTCGACCCGATATGTATTAAAAGATATTTCATTTGAAGTTGCTGAAAATGAAAATCTCGTCATCATGGGCGGTACCGGGTCCGGCAAGAGTACTCTGATCAGCCTGATTCCAAGAATGTATGATGTGGTCGAAGGGAATGTCTACGTCAATGACATCAATGTGCAGGACTGGAATGAAGAAGATCTCAGACAGACAATCGGCTATGTGCCGCAGTCAGCGATACTCTTTTCCGGTTCGATTTATGAAAATCTGCTGTGGGGCGACGACGAAGCGCTTCATTCCGATATCATCGCTTCGACAGAAAAAGCACAGATTCATGAAAACATCGAAGGGTTCGACCATCAGTATAAAACGATTGTCGGCCAGCGCGGTGTGACACTTTCCGGCGGACAGAAACAGAGATTGTCGATTGCGCGTGCACTTGTGCGTCGGCCGTCGATACTCATTTTGGATGACAGTACATCCGCACTCGACATCAAAACCGAGTCGGCTCTGTGGGAAGCCTTGAATGAAGAGAAGGCGACACGCATCGTCATCACACAAAAAATCGTCACTGCAGAAACGGCGGACAGGGTCATTCTTTTGGATGACGGCAGAATCAGCGCAACCGGGACGCATTCGGAGCTGCTTGAAAAGTCTGAGCTGTACCGCCGTATCAACGCATCCCAAAATGAAGGGGGGCATATCGATGATTGATAAAATAAAAAGACCGTTCGGCTATGAACCGATTTTAACGAAGGAAGATCTGAAGAGTAAAAAGAAAAAAGAGGATCAGCGTGCTAATGATTTCTGGGGGACGCTGGCCCGCCTCTGGCAATTCATGAGAGGGGAGCGGCGTTTATTATACTTCATCATCTTCGTTGTGATGATAACAAGTCTATTGACCATCGCCGGTCCGTTCCTCGTCGGACAGACGGTGGACAACTATCTCGTCGTCCAGGAGTTCGACGGACTGATCGGGGTATTAGTGTTCATCTTCTTTGTATATCTGATGTCATCGGTTACCCAGTACGTGGCATCATTTTTGATGGTGGGGCTCGCACAAAGGACAATCTATAATTTAAGGGTCCGTTTATTTTCACATATGCAGGAGCTGTCGGTCCGATTTTTTGATAAAAGGCAGCACGGTGAACTGATGAGCCGTATGACGAATGATATTGAAACATTGTCACAGACGATGAACTCGTCATTCATCCAGTTTACAACGAGTATAGTCACGCTGATCGGTACAGTTTCGGTGATGTTATATTTAAGTCCGCTGCTGACACTGCTTACCATGACCATCATCCCGGTGCTCATCTTCGGTGTGGCATTCGTGACGAAAAGGACCGGTCCGCTTTATAAACAGAGACAAAGGCGGACCGGAGAGCTGAACGGCTACATTGAAGAAGTCGTCTCCGGCCAGGAAATCGTCAAAGTCTTCTCTCAGGAAGACAGGACGATTGATGATTTTGAGAAACGTGCAGGCAAACTGAAGCACGTGACGTTCTGGGCGTTGCTTTATGCAGGTTTCATCCCTAAAATAATGAACATGCTGAACAACATCAGCTTTGCGATCGTTGCCGGTGCCGGCGGTCTGATGGCACTTTACACTGACGGTCTTGTGACGATCGGTACGATTGTTATTTTCGCAGAATTTGCAAGGCAGTTTACGCGTCCGCTTGCGGATTTGTCCAACCAGTTCAACCAGGTGCTGTCCGCAATTGCGGGTGCTGAGCGCGTGTTCCAGATTATCGATACACAAGAGGAATCCGATGACGGCACAATCGAAGATCAGACGATCGAAGGTAAAATCGATTTTAAAAATGTGTATTTTTCTTATGACAAGGAACAGTTTGAACCGACCATACGGGATCTGTCATTTTCCATCGATGCCGGTGAGTCTGTCGCCCTGATCGGTGCGACGGGCGCCGGCAAGACGACGGTCATGCAGCTGCTCGCCCGTTTCTACGAAGTGGACGGCGGGGAAGTGCTGATCGACGGAACGAATCTGACGGATTACAAACGTCATAATGTCCGTTCGCAGACGGCATTTGTCCTGCAGGATCCGTACTTGTTCGAATCGACCATCAGGGAAAATATCCGCTACGGCAAACTGGATGCAACGGACGAGGAAGTGGTTGAAGCGGCGAAGCTCGCGAATGCGCATGACTTCATCGTTCAGCTTGAAGACGGTTATGACACAGTACTCGAACTGGATGAAGGGTTTATTTCACAGGGACAGAAGCAGTTGATTTCCATCGCCCGTGCACTCATTACAGATCCCGCCATCCTCCTTCTTGATGAAGCGACATCCAGTATCGACACGGTGACCGAGCTCAAAATCCAGGAAGCGCTCGAGCATCTGATGAAAGGGCGGACGAGCATCATCATCGCCCACCGTCTGAACACAATCAAGGCGGTGGACAGAATATTTGTATTGGAACAGGGACAGATGCTGGAATCCGGTTCGGAAAAACAGCTCCTTGAGAAAAAAGGCCGCTACTATGAAATGATAAATGCCAAATAACTTCACAAAATACATTAAGTGTACTATCATACTAATTAACTGAATAATAAACACATCCACTAGGGGTGCCCGTCATGGGCTGAGATTTACCCTTATACCTGATCTAGATCATGCTAGCGTAGGAAAGTGGCATATTTCATATATGCACACCGTACGTTTGCGGTGTGTTTTTTTATTTGGAAATATAATTTTAGGAGTTTGGTTATGGCAAAAAGAAACGGTCTGACTTTGACGGATGTACTCATTACTGTTGTCATCGGTTTTGTATTTGCAGTGATTTATTCGCTATGGGGCGCAGTGTATACGGTGCTTCAGCCGCTCGGACTGCATTTGAATGAACTTGCATACGGCATGTGGTTCATTGCAGCAGTCGTTGCGTATTTAATTTTGAGGAAGCCGGGTGTTGCACTGCTCGCCGAGTTTGCGGCAGGTGCCGGTGAAACGATTGTCACGCTGCAGTTCGATGTATTTTTAATCGTCTATGCGCTGCTTCAGGGACTCGCATGTGAAATTGTTTTTGCCCTGTTCAAATATGAAAGCACAAAGATGATGACGGCGGTATACGCAGGAATTGCGGCGGCACTGATTACACTGCCAATCGACTGGTTTTACGGATATCTCGCTGAAGTGGCGACATGGAATATCGTATTGATGTTCTCGTTAAGAATTTTAAGCGCAGCATTAATCGCGGGTGTGCTTGCACATCTTATATACCAGGCATTGAAAGAGACCGGCGTACTGAAGTTTGTAGGCGGACGCAAATTAAATCACGATGAAGGATTGTAGACGACTTGGCTATTGAAATAAAGAACCTCAGGCTGAAATTTCCTGAAACAGACAAAAGACAGTTCAGCAATTTGAATATAAAAATAAACACCGGAGAAAAGGTGCTGATGCTCGGGCCATCAGGTTCGGGAAAAAGTACACTGCTCAATCTGCTCGGCGGCAATATACCGAGAAGCATGGACATTCCTTTTAAAGCGGACGTCCTTGATGTCGACACCGGTGCCGCATATGTCTTCCAGGATCCGGATTCACAGTTTACGATGCCGACCGTCGTTGAAGAGCTCGCGTTCATTTTGGAAAACAGAAGTGTCCCGCAGGGTGAGATGGAAGAGAAAATCCGGGATGCACTGGACAAAGTGGGGCTGAAAACGGATTTTAAGATGCCGATCAACAATTTATCCGGCGGCATGAAACAGCGTCTCGCAATCGCTTCGGCACTGCTTCAAAAGAGCGGCACGCTGCTCCTCGATGAACCGACAAGCATGCTTGGTGCGGCATCGGTCGGCGGGCTTTGGCAGACGCTTGAAAATGTCTGGGCGGATAAAACCGTCGTCATTGTGGAGCACCGCGTCAATGAAATCTGGGACAAAGTCGACCGGGTCATCTTAATGAACGCAGCAGGCGAACTGATCATGGATGAAACGCCGGGCACCATTATGAACAATCACATTGAGCTGTTGAACGAGTACGGCGTATGGCATCCGTACTCATGGGATTATGCGCCTGATTTCAACAAAATAGAGCCACATGATGAAACACTGATGGAAATAAACGGCATGACGCTCAAAAGAAGCAAAGAGACGCTTTTGAACATTGACAATTTAATAATTAAAAAAGGTGAATGGCTGACAATTGAAGGAGAGAACGGCACCGGAAAGACGAGTCTGATGCTCGCACTGATGAAACTGATCAAGTCAGACGGCATCATTCTTGTGAATGGCAAAAAAGTCAGACAGACGAAAGATATCGCCGGTACGGTATATCCCGTCTTTCAAAATCCGGAGCTGCAGTTTATTACGAACAGAGTTTACGATGAAGTATTCATCAATCTGGAAATGCATTACCCGCCTGATGAGGCACATGAAAAGTGTGAGGCGCTGCTCAGAAGAATCGGGCTCGATCATGTGAGTCATCTGCACCCGCTCGAGATTTCGACCGGGCAGAAGCGACGTCTGTCTGTTGCGACCGCAACCGGCGGTGTGCCTGAAGTGATGATCTTTGACGAGCCGACGTTCGGTCTCGACCAAAAACTTTCATATGAACTGCTCAAAATGTTTTATGAGCGTGTCGAAGACGGCGTCACTGTCATCATGATCACTCACGACCGCGGCATCACCGAAAGGTATCCGACAAGAAGGCTGATACTTGAAAATAAAGGGATTAAGGAAGTCCGGGGTGACGGTCATGCTTGAGCATATTAAAAAGTATTATACGTTCGTCGATAAGACGAATCCGCTCACTAAAATGTTGATTGGCCTGCTGTTATTCCTGCTCGTTGTCTTGATGCATAATCCGAACCAGCTGTTCTATCTGGCAATGATTATGCTCGTTGCTTTGGTTATTTTGTCAGGCATCCGGCTCCGGTATCTTTTGGTGATGCTGGCATTATTCCTGGTGTTCGGTGCATTTTCAGCGATGTACATGGTATTTTACGGCGCCGGAACGACGACGCTGTTCCGTTTCGGGCTCATCCATATTACCGAGGAGAGTCTGATAAGAGGGATCCACATTATGATGCGCGGTCTGACACTGTCGTTTTTTGGTGCGCTCGTCATATTCACGACCAAACTGACGGACGTCTTTTACAGCCTGATGATCCAGCTCAGGTTAAAGCCGAAATTTGCATACTCGTTCATGGCGGCGATCCGCATGGTGCCGATTATAGCCGGCGAGTATATGATGCTGAGGCAGGCAAGAAAAGTCAGGAAGCCGCTCATCCATAAAAGACATATTTCAGGACTGAAAGGCTTCATTACGACAGTGATCACTTTATTGTCACAAAGCATCAGACGGGCCTACCGTCTCGGTGTCGCAATGGAGGCGAAACAGTTCGATGACGGACCGAGAACGTACTACTACCAGACTTCATTCTCGAAGTATGATGTTTTATTTGTAGCGATGGTCATTGTAATCGCTTTTGTCTCATTCTTCCTGGGAACTGAATTCAGTCTCATTAATGTCACCGATGCAAGGTAATCGGTCAAATGTACTTTAAATTACAGATGAAAACCGATATACTATATAAAGATATTTCAATGGAGTAAATGGGGTTTTAAGATGAATGAAGAACAGAGACTGGATGCTTCAAAAGTCAAACAGAAAACAGAAGAAAAAGACTACAGCCAATATTTTCAACATGTCTATCAGCCGCCGAATTTAATAGATGCGAGAAGACGCGGAAAGACGGAAGTTGAGTATCATAAAGATTTTGAAATTGATGAACGCTTTAAAGATCTCGGCAAAGGGCGCAAGTTCTACATCAGAACATATGGCTGCCAGATGAACGTGCACGATACGGAAGTCATCGCCGGCATATTTACGGCACTCGGATATGAGCATACGGATACGACGGATGATGCGGATGTCATCCTGCTGAACACTTGTGCCATCCGTGAAAATGCGGAGAACAAAGTGTTCAGTGAGATCGGTAACTTGAAACATGTGAAGCAGAACAACCCGGAAGTACTGATCGGGGTTTGCGGATGCATGGCCCAGGAAGAATCAGTGGTAAATAAAATTCTCAAATCATATCAGAACGTCGATATCATTTTCGGCACACATAATATACACCGTCTGCCGAACATCCTGGACGAAGCATACATGTCCAAAGAGAAAGTGATAGAAGTGTGGTCCAAAGAAGGCGACGTCATCGAGAACCTGCCGAAAGTCCGCGAAGGCGGAACGAAAGCATGGGTCAACATCATGTACGGCTGTGATAAGTTCTGTACATACTGCATCGTTCCTTTCACACGCGGTAAAGAGCGTTCAAGAATGCCTGAAGATATTCTTGAGGAAGTCAGAGACCTCGCGGCGAGAGGCTACCAGGAGATTACGCTGCTCGGGCAGAACGTAAACTCATACGGAAAAGACCTGGATCTGGACTACAGCTACGATCTTGGTGACTTGATGAGCGATGTTTCAAAAACGGAAATTCCGCGCGTGCGCTTTACAACAAGCCACCCATGGGATTTCACAGACAATCTGATCGATGTGCTTGCGACAGGTGAGAACCTGATGCCGCATATTCACCTGCCTGTACAGTCCGGTAACGACGATGTACTTAAAATCATGGGCAGAAAGTATACAAGAGAAGCCTACCTCGAGCTCGTCGGAAAAATCAGAGCGAAAATGCCTGATGTAGCACTCACGACGGATATTATCGTCGGCTACCCGAATGAAACCGAGGCGCAGTTCCAGGATACGATGACACTTTATCAGGAAGTCGGATTTGAGCATGCCTATACGTACATCTACTCACCGAGAGACGGCACACCGGCAGCAAAAATGGAAGACAATGTGAGTGATCAGGATAAAAAAGACCGACTGCAGAGGCTGAACCGTCTCGTGACGCATTACACGCGTGACGCGCTCAGCAAATACGACGATGCGTATGTGAACGTCCTTTGCGAAGGTACAAGTAAGAAGCGTGATGATATTTACGCAGGTTATACAGATAAAAGTAAACTTGTGAATTTCACAGCGCCAAGTGATGATGTAATTGGTAAAATAGTCAAAGTAAAAGTCACGGAAACAAGGAATTTTTCTCTGATGGGTGAATTCGTAGAAGTGCTTAATGAAGAAAAGGTGGAAGCGTAATGTATACAAAGCAGGAAATAGTTGAAGAAGCGAAAAAGTTGGGCAAGATGATGGCTGAAACGGAACAGGTTGAATTTTTCAAAAAAGCAGAAGCTAAAATTCATGAAAACAAAGACGTTCGTGAAGGCATGGCGAGCTTGAAGAGTTTACAGAAGCAATCAGTCAATTTCCAGAACTACGGTAAGGAACGTGCCTACCAGATGACGGAAGAGAAAATAAAGAAAATCCAGGATGAACTGGATGAAATGCCGATTGTGGAACAGTTCAAAGATTCCCAGCGCCAGATGAACGAACTGCTGCAGCTGGTATCACATGCAATCAGCAGAACTGTTACAGAAGAAGTCATCACATCTACAGGCGGAGACCTGCTGATGGGTGAAACAGGGGCGGCAGTGGAAAACAGACCGAACCAAAACAATGACGAACTATAAATGAAATTTCAAAACCGGCTGGACATCTTTTATTGATGTGCAGCCGTTTTTTATTTAAGAAAAAGGGGAGATTCACTATGACAAGAAAGTTGACATTGACAAGCATACTCGTCGCACTGAATGTAGTACTCGGAATGATTGTAACAATACCGCTCGGCGCCATACGGGCGGCGCCTGTACAGCATCTGATCAATGTCCTCGGGGCGGTGCTCACCGGTCCGTGGGTTGTGCTGCAGGCTTTTGTATCATCGACGATCCGTATATTAATGGGGACCGGCACACCGTTTGCTTACCCCGGAAGCATGGTGGGTGCGCTGCTTGCGTGGCTGATGTACCGTCAGTTCAAAAAGCTGCATTATGCGGCCATCGGTGAAGTGGCAGGTACGGGGATCATCGGTGCGCTGATGACATACCCGCTCATATTGGTACTCGGACTGGAAGGCGAATTCTTCTTCGTACTGGCACCGGCGTTTATTATAAGCAGTCTGCTCGGAGCTGTTTTATCATGGTTCATACTGATGCAGCTGGAAAAGCGCAATGTTCTTCATAAAATGCAGGATTAGCCCTTATTTCTTCAATCATAAGTTTGAATGATGATATAATTAAAGAGATAAAATTATTAATTTGGAAGTGTTATTATGGCCGCGTCAACAACGCCGATGATGAAACAATATCTATCTATCAAAGATGAGCACCCGGATGCATTGTTATTTTTCAGACTGGGTGACTTTTATGAATTATTTTATGATGATGCAATCACAGCAAGCAAAGTGCTGGAAATCACTTTGACTGCACGGGATAAAAAGAAAGATCCGATACCGATGTGCGGTGTGCCGCATCATTCCGCGAGAAATTATATAGAAAAGTTAATAGAAAATGGTTTTAAAGTCGCCATCTGTGAACAGATGGAAGACCCGAGAGAAGTTAAAGGGATGGTCAAACGTGCAGTGGTGAGGGTCATTACGCCCGGTACTCTGATCGATGATTTCGGTATGGATGACGGCAGAAACAACTATCTGCTTGCACTGCACACTGACGGTCATCAATACAGCGCGGGCTATGCGGACATTTCAACAGGTGAATTATATTCATTCCAGACAGCTGACGAAAATGAGCTGAAAAATGAAGTGGAAAGAATCGGTCCGTCAGAACTTGTCGTCAATAAAGACAGCGAACGGTTAATTGAATTCATATATAATGATCCGCCGCTTTACACCGTCTATGAAAATATTCAGGAATATGATGTGGAAAAAGAAGACAATGTGGGTGAGGATGATGTCATCAATTTACTTCTGTCCTACATCACGGCCAACAATATGAAGAGTCTGATGCACTTCAGACCTGTAAAAAAACATAATATCAGCGGTGCGATGCAGTTGAGCAGTACCGCAATTTCAAATCTTGAACTGCTCAGCAATATTCAGACGAAAAAAGAGAAGGGATCGTTGTTCTGGTATTTGAACCGTACGGAAACCCCGATGGGAAAAAGGAAACTCAGAGCGTGGATAGAACGGCCGCTGATGAACGTCAACCAAATTAAAGCAAGGCATGACGTCGTCAGTATCTTTCTCGATCATTTCATTGAAAGGGCAGATCTGATCACACTGCTGAATCAGGTTTATGACATTGAACGTCTTGTCGGCCGCCTCAGTTTCGGTAACATTGATGCGAAGGATCTGGTGCAGATCAGAGATTCACTGGAAGGTCTGCCTGAAATAAAAAGCACACTGTCGGCCCTCGGTCTGCTGGATTTCCGCATTTTCAAGGGTTTTGATGCACTGGAAGATGTCTTTCATATTTTAAATGACAGTCTATTGGATCCGCCGCCGAAAACTGTACGGGACGGTAATATATTCAAATCGGAATATGACGAGAAACTATCTGAACTCAGATATATACAGGATAATGCGAGAAGTTATCTGAATGAATATTTGGAAGCTGAACGCGAGCGTACCGGCATTAAAAATATTAAGATCGGATTCAATAAGGTATTCGGCTATTTCATCGAAATATCCAAAGTGAATGCGATGAATTTTGATGCCGAAAAATTCGAATACAGCCGTAAACAGACATTGACGAATGCAGAACGTTTCATCACTCCGGAACTCAAGGAGATGGAGACGAAAATACTGACGGCTGAAGACGAGAGCATCGTACTTGAATACCGTCTGTTCACTGGACTGCGGACGCAGATGGAAAGTTACATCGAGCGCCTTCAACGGACTGCAGAAATGATTTCTTCATTGGACTGTCTATTGGCCTATGCGGAAGTGTCCAACACATACCGTCTGACTGAACCGGATTTCAGCCAGGATAAATTCGAAATCGAAGAAGGCAGACATCCGGTCGTGGAAAAGGTCATCGGAGAAAATACGTATGTACCGAACGACCTGAAAATGGATGAGGCAGATTTCATGTACTTGATTACCGGACCGAACATGTCAGGTAAAAGTACTTATATGCGCCAGGTGGCAATCATCAGCATCATGGCTCAGATGGGCATGTTCGTACCGGCGAAAAGCGCCACACTGCCGGTGTTCGATGCGATATTTACAAGGATCGGAGCGAGTGACGACTTGTCCAGCGGTAAATCCACGTTCATGATTGAAATGATGGAAGCGAATGATGCATTGAGAAAAGCGACGGAAAACAGTCTGTTGATATTCGATGAAATCGGCCGGGGAACGTCGACCTATGACGGTATGGCGCTGGCGGAAAGCATGCTTGTATATATTCACAACTTCATCGGAGCGAAGACTTTATTTTCCACGCATTACCATGAACTGACGAAGCTCGATTCAGAGCTCGACGGCCTTTCAAACTATCATGTTAAAGCGACTGAATATGACGGCAAACTGGTATTCCTTCATAAAGTGAAGCCCGGTGCGGTGGAAAAAAGCTATGGTATCCATGTGGCGCGGCTCGCCGAGCTGCCTGAAGAAGTCACTTCCTACGCACGAGAGAAGCTCGCAGCACTCGAGTCCGGCAAAAGTGCTTCCGGCGAGTCCGACAACTACCAGCTGGAACTGCCGCTGGATGATATGGAAACCGCCGGCAGAACTGACGAGGCACAGGACGTCATGGACAGATTGACGGCGGTCGATGTCAACAGCATGACACCGCTTGACGCGCTGCAGACTTTAAATGACTTAAAACACATGATTAAAGGTGATCAGAATGAGTAAGATCAAAATTCTAGACCCAAAAATACAAAATAAAATAGCCGCAGGAGAAGTGGTCGAGCGTCCGAGTTCGGTCGTCAAGGAACTGATCGAGAACTCACTTGATGCCAACGCCACTGAAATCCAGGTGAATATCGAAGAATCGGGCATGAAAGAAATCAGGATCATCGATAACGGGGACGGCATTGAAGCGGATGATGCAAAACTCCTGTTCGAACGTCATGCAACGAGTAAGATCAATGATGATTATGACCTCTTCCAGATCCGTTCACTCGGTTTCAGGGGAGAGGCGCTTGCGAGTATCGGCGCGGTGTCCAAAGTGACACTGGAAACGCTGAATGAGGATTCAGAGCCGGTGAAGTTACAGTATGACGGCGGTACAGAGACGAGCTATGAACCCGGCAGGGCAAGAGCAGGGACGGATATCACCATCAGGGAACTGTTTTTCAACACGCCTGCCAGACTAAAGTATGTGCGCTCACTCAGAACCGAAGCGGGCAAAGTCATCGGTATCATCCAGCGCATGGCACTGAGCTATCCGGATGTCAGTTTCCGACTGATGATTGACGGCAAAGAGAAGCTCCGCACGAGCGGCAAAGGAGATCTGAAGGCGGTCATCGCAGATATTTATGGCATCAATATCGCGCGGCTCGCCGTACCGATTGAAGCATCCTCACCGGACTTTCACGTGAGCGGGTTCCTGATTCGTCCCGAAGTGACGAGAAGCCACCGGAACTACATCAATCTGTCGGTCAATCAAAGATTCATCAAAAACTTCAGGCTCTCACAAAGTGTCATCAAGGGTTACCATACGCTGCAGCCGAAAGATAAGTATCCAATCGCAGTCATCAACATTGAAATGGACCCCAAAATCGTCGATGTCAACGTACATCCGGCAAAAACAGAAGTGAGATTCTCGAAAGAAGCAGAGCTGAATCAGCTCGTCGAGGATACAGTGAGAAATGCGCTGCGTTCGAAAACATTGATACCCGACGTTGAAAAGAAGCCCGAAAAGGAACCTAAAGAGAAGATAGAACAGTCTCAGTTCGATTTCATGAATAATCCAGACAGAAGGCCGGCCAGAAACGAGGGAAAACCAGAAACGACAGACTTCCGCCAAAGGGAAAACGTCAGTGAACCTGTCACTGAAGAGACAGAAGACCGTCCGGCAATCAACACCGGCAACGCTTTCATAAAGACTGAAGACACACCTGCCTATCGTAGGACTGAGCCTGTCCCGGAGCGTAATAAAAAACCATTCCAAAAGGTAGCGTCAACTTCTGTTCAGGACACACCGCCGTTGAAAAAAGAAAAACTGCCTTACCTTGAAATTATCGGCCAACTGCACGGTACGTATATATTGATGCAAAATGATACGGGTATGTACATGATGGATCAGCACGCCGCCCAGGAAAGAATCAAATATGAGTATTACTACGAAAACATTCAAAACGACGGTGACGGCGTACCGCTGCTGATTCCATATACATTCGAATTCCCGCTGGATGACGTCATTACAATCGATGAAAAAATGACCGATCTGAATGCACTTGGTTTCGAGATTGAAAAGACAGGCATAAAAAACTATTCAATCTCCCGCTATCCGAACTGGATCAAAGCGGATAAACCGGAAGAGGACATTGCATCACTGATCGATTTCATCAGCCATTCCGACAACTTCAGCGTCAACGACTACCGGGAAGAGATGTCCATCATGATGAGCTGTAAACAGTCGATCAAAGCGAATCATTATCTGGATAAAAGCCAGATGGAAGCGCTTCTTAAAGAGCTGAATGAGTGCGACAGTCCGTACACATGTCCGCACGGCCGTCCTGTAATCATACACATGACAACATATGAGATAGAAAAGATGTTCAACAGGATAATGAAGTAAGGGGGGATAAGGTGATTTCTTATAAAAAGGTATATAATGGGAATGATGAAATAGAGGCGAAAGTTTTTGCACCTGCCCATCCGGTAGCTGCCATACAGATTCTTCACGGCATGGCAGAACATCTGGAGCGGTATAATGAATTCTGCACCTGGCTGATGGCGAATGATATTCATGTAGTGATCCACAATCACAGGGGACATGGTAAAAATGCCGATAACCTGGGTCACTTTGACAGATTCAATGATTTGATTACCGACGCACTTGCAGTGAAGACACTGATTCCAGACCACTTGAAAACATTCATACTGGGCCATTCCATGGGTTCGGTTGTAGCGAGAAGACTGCTTGCGATAGATCGGTATGATGCCGGAATCATTGTCGGGACAGGCAATAAGGACGGTATTATGGACGGTCCCTTGGTACAGGCGATGAATCTAACAAAGCGCATCAGACCTCGGATGAAGGGTGATTTTCTTATGAACCTGGCTTTCCTCGGCTACGATAAACATTTTCCTGAACCACTTGAAAACCGCTGGCTGTGCAGTGACATGGAAGTGGTTCAAAGCTATAATGAAGATGAATACTGCGGGCAGCACATGACGTTCAATGCCCTGGCTGAAATCGTCAAAAATATCAGGCTGACAAACAGCAACCATGTCCTCGGCAAATATCAGACGGACATACCGATATTGCTGATCGGCGGGAAGCAGGACCCGTTTTCCGATTTCGGCAAAGATATCAGGGCGCTCGCAAAAAACCTGATCCGCTATACCGATTCGGTCACGGTCCAGCTCTATGAAAAAAGCCGTCATGAAGTGCTGAATGAAAAGAACAGGGAACAGGTATATCAAAAACTTTTGGAGTGGGTGATGTTACGTGTCGACTAATGAAAAATTAATCGTATTGATCGGCCCGACGGCGGTCGGGAAAACGACTTTATCAATTGACATAGCTGAAACATTTGATCTGGACGTCATCAGCGGCGATTCCATGCAGGTCTATCAGGATATGGATATTCTTACGGGGAAAATAAAACCCGAAGAGACAAAAGGGGTCATTCATCATATGATAGATATTAAAAAGCCGAGTGAAAGTTTCTCGGTGCATGACTTCAAGCATGAAGTGGATGATCTGATTGACACTTACCATGAAGATGATAAAGTGCCATTTATTGTCGGCGGGACAGGGCACTATATACGTGCATTGATTTATGATTATGACTTCCATGATGAAGACGACCAGGAAAAGCGGGACCTGATGGAAAAGTTCGATAAACTGAGCACGACAATCTTATACGGCAGGCTGAAAGAAATCTCGGAAGAACTGGCAGCGGGCGTCCATCCGAATAACCGCCAGAGAATTTTAAGGCAGCTCATTAAATTTGAACTGTCCGAGAGAATCAGCCACCGGGTGACCGGCAAGGACTCAAACTATCAACAAGAGCCCAAATATGATACATTTATAGTAGGATTAGAGCGTGAGCGCTCTGTATTATACGACAGAATCAATCAAAGAGTCGAAGAGATGTTTGAGGCGGGTATAGAGAAGGAAGCTGAGAAGTTATACAAGGAACACAGCTTGTCGACAACCGCAAAAGGCGCAATAGGCTATAAGGAGTTCATACCTTACTTTGAAGGCGAATGTCCATTAAATGATGTGAAAGAAAAAATACAGCAGAATACGAGACAGTTTGCTAAAAGACAGCTGACATTTTTCAGGAATCAATTGAATGTTGAATGGTATGATCTGGATGAAGAAGAGAGTAGAGAACAAATCTTTAAAGATATATCAGAATTTCTGAATAAATAAAGAGGGGAAGTGCAAAATGAGCAACTTAAATCTGCAGGATGAATTTTTGAATGGTATTAAGAGTGAAGATCTCGAAGTGACGGTAATTTTGCAAAATGGTTATCAGATGAAAGGCAAAGTGAAAGATTTTGATAAGTATGTCGTCAAAGTTGAATCCGGCGGCAAGACCCACCTGATCTACAAACATGCAATCAGTACATTTGTGAAACAATAAAAACCCATCCCACTGCCGGGTGGGTTTTATTTTAGCCGATTAAGAGCTGCTGGATTTCATCCTCCAGCTGCATGACGGATTTCTGCGGTGCGTACCTTGATACGACCTTGCCTTCCCGGGAGACGATGAATTTCGTGTAGTTCCATTTCACTTTATTGATGAACAGGCCGGATCTGCCCTCTGTTAAATATTGAAAAACCGGATGGATGTTATGTCCTCTCACGTGTACATCTTCCATTAGAGGGAATGTAGGAGTATAGGGCACTTTATTATCATTGTTTATGAGCGGGTTTTGAATAGGAAGTTTTTTGTTGAAATCATCGGAAGGAAAACCGAGGACTGCAAGCCCTTGATCTTTATATTTCTGATATATATGATCTGCATCGGTCAACTGCTCACTGTTCTCGGTTTCAACAGGAGTATTGATGATTAAAATCACTTTTCCTTTATAAGACTCCATCGACTGTTCTTCGCCTTGTGCGTCGTTGAACTTCAAGTCGTAGAAATGAGTTTTCACTTGAAGGGCCCCTTTCTGGTTAACAAAAAAATACTGTATATATATGTTATGTACACAACTTATTATGTTTTTAAACATTTATTAATGAAATTATTATTCCGATGGAGGTGTTTTGACAACATGGCGGAGAATTTTAAAGGCATCATCATCGCTGTGAATACATTCGATGTGAAAGATATCGATTCGGAGATCGAAGAGCTGAAGAGCCTGGCGGTAACGAGCGGCATAGAAGTGATCGGCTCACATATACAGAACAGAAACTCAATGGACCCGAAAAGCTATGTCGGCATGGGCTTTTTGGAAACTGTTGCCGAAAGCTATGACGAAGAAATCGATTATTGTATCATCAACAATGAAATCACTGCCAGTCAAAACAGAAAGATAGAATCAGTACTCGATACCAAGGTCATCGACCGGACCCAGGTCATTTTGGACATATTCAGTTTAAGGGCGCAGAGTAAAGCGGGCCAGCTGCAGGTTGAACTTGCCCAGCTCGAATATCTGGTGCCGAGGCTGAAAGGGCAGGGCATCAACCTGTCGAGACTCGGTGCGGGTATCGGTACGAGAGGACCGGGTGAAACGAAGCTCGAGACGGACAGACGTCATATCAATACAAGAATTAAAGAAATAAAAAACCAGTTGAAGACGATTATCAACCACCGGGAAAGATACCGCGAACAGCGGCGCAAAAATCAGGTGGTCAAAGTATCGCTCATCGGCTATACGAACGCGGGTAAATCCACGCTGTTCAATGTCATGGCGGAAAGCGACACGCTGGAACAGGATAAACTGTTCGCAACACTTGATCCGAAAACGAGGAAAATGGAATTGCCGAGCGGCTTCAACTGTGTGCTGACAGATACGGTCGGATTCATTCAAAATTTACCGACGACGCTCGTTGAAAGTTTCAAATCAACGCTTGAGGAAGCGAGTGACAGTGATTTCATCATCCATGTCATCGATAATGATGCCGACAATATTACGGCGCATTATGATACGGTCAAAGGGCTGATGGAAGCGCTCGATATGACAGATATCCCCCAGATCATCTTCTTCAACAAGACGGATCTCAATGATGAACTGAACCTGATTCCGTCCGAACACAGTGTATATGTTTCAAAAAATACACCGCAGCAGGAAATGAATCAGCATCTCGAAGATTTTATGAAAAAAGAATTTGAAGATTATAAAGTTGAATTACCGGCTGAAAGCATGCATTTATACTACTCGCTTAAAAGCGCAACGATTATCGAAAATAGTGAAATGGATGAAGACACCGGTACATTAAAAGTAGAAGGATATTCACCGGAAGGTGGATGGATTGAAAGGATTGTAGGCAGTGACGACATTAGCAGTACAAAATCTGATTGAAGAATCATTGGAAGAAATTGAACCAATCATCAAGGAAAATAAAAAGCTCGGCTATAAAAACTTTTCAAAAGTGATGAGGGCTTTTCTAGAGAATGAAGTGACGGATACTGATTTCTCCGGGACCACTGGCTACGGATACAACGATATCGGACGCGACAAGCTTGAAGATATATACAGGGACGTGTTCAGGGCTGAAGATGCACTCGTCAGAACACAGATCATCTCAGGTACACATGCCATCAGCCTGGCGCTGCTGTCTTTATTAAAAAAAGGGGATGAACTGTTATATATTACGGGCACGCCATACGACACGCTGGAAAAAGTGATCGGCAGCAGTGAAGCGGATATCGGCAGCCTGTATGACGAAGGCGTTTCCTACAAAGAAGTGGAACTGAAAGATGATACTTTCGATACAGAAGCGGTTTTAGAGGCGATTACAGAAAAGACAAAAGTCATCGGCATCCAAAGATCACGCGGATATTCGCTGAGAGCATCGACGACGATTGACGAAATAGAAAATATCTGCAGTAAAATCAAGGAAAAGCATCCTGAAGTCATCATTTTCGTCGACAACTGTTACGGCGAATTTGTAGAGGACAGAGAACCGTTGGAAGCGGGTGCTGATATTATCGCAGGCAGTCTCATTAAAAACCCGGGCGGCGGGCTTGCCAAAATGGGCGGCTATGTCGCAGGACGGGCAGATCTCGTTGAACGTGTCAGCTACCGTCTGACCGTGCCGGGCATCGGCAAGGAGATGGGTGCGAGCTTAAATGCACTGACTGATATGTTCCAAGGGTTCTATATGGCGCCGCATGCAGTGGTTGAAAGTCTGAATGGCGCTGTACTGACCAGTCATGTACTGGGAAAAATCGGCATGACGACGGATCCCGCGCCTGCAGATCAACGCACGGATCTCATTCAGACAGTGCGCTTCAACAGTGAAGATGAAATGATCAAATTTACTCAGATGATTCAAAAAGCGAGCCCGGTGAATGCGAAATTCATGCCGATTCCGGACCTCATTCCGGGTTACCAGAATCCGGTCATCATGGCAGCGGGCACATTTGTCCAGGGTGCATCACTTGAATTGAGTGCGGATGGACCAATCAGACCGCCTTATACGGTGTTCGTCCAGGGCGGACTTGTTATGGAACACGTCATCTATGCGCTGCATATGGCTTTGGAAGAACTTATTTAAAATGGAGATGAGAGAATGACATTTGGTTTCAATTTTGAAACGACGTACAAGAATTTATCTTCACACTTTTATACGGAGACAATGCCTGAAAAGGCGTCAAACCCTGAAATTGTACTTTTCAACGACCGTCTAGCAGACAGTCTTGGACTCGATAAAGAAGCCCTTAGTTCAGAGAAGGGTGCGGGTATACTTTCAGGCAATGAAGTGAGTGGTGAGACACCGCTTGCGATGGCATATGCAGGCCACCAGTTCGGGCAGTTCACCATGCTTGGCGACGGCAGGGCACTGCTGCTCGGTGAGCATAAGCACAAGGGTGAAAGATACGATGTCCAGCTGAAAGGTTCCGGACGGACTGAATATTCCCGTGCAGGTGACGGGCGTGCACCGCTCGGACCGATGCTCCGGGAATACATCATCAGTGAAGCGATGCATGCGCTTGGTATTCCGACGACACGAAGTCTTGCCGTCACTTTGACCGGTGACAGCATTATGCGGGAACAGGCATTGAAAAGTGCGGTGCTGACACGTGTGGCAAGCAGTCACTTGAGAGCAGGCACTTTCCAGTATGCAATTATAGAAAGTGAAGAAGCACTCAAAGAACTGACCGATTATGCCATCGAGCGCCATTATCCTGATTTTGCCGACAAAGAAAACAAGTATGAATTATTTTTGGAAGCGGTCATTCATGCACAGAGCTATCTCATTGCCAAGTGGCAGTCGATCGGTTTTATTCACGGTGTCATGAACACGGATAATATGGCCATCAGCGGCGAAACAATCGACTATGGTCCATGCGCATTCATCGACCATTATGATCCGGCAAAAGTATTCAGCTCCATCGATGTGCAGGGCAGATATCAATTCAGAAACCAGCCCGGCATCGCACAGTGGAATCTGGCAAAATTTGCTGAAACACTCATTCCGCTGCTTGATGAGGATCAGGACAAGGCGATAGAAATCGCCCAGGAAAAACTGGATAACTATAAAGATTTATACCAGACTTACTGGTTGACGAACATGGTGAATAAGCTCGGTATTGCAACACCTGAAGAAAGCGATGTGGAACTGGTCCTTGAGTTTCTGGAGATATTGGAAAAAGAGGCACTCGACCACACCTCAACATTCAGGGCGTTGTCACTCGGAAACGTGGCTGAAATTGAAGTGGAAGATCAGAAGACGTTCGATACATGGGTGAAGAAGTGGCAGACTGCACTGGAGAATAAAGACCAGTCGGCTGAAGATGCGTACACCCTCATGAAAAGTGTCAATCCGGCCGTCATCCCGCGTAATCACCTGGTGGAAGAGGCTTTATTCTACGCAGTGAAAACAGATGATATGTCGAAAGTTGAAAAGCTGGTGGAGATATTCAAAAATCCATACAGTGATGCACATGATGAATATTACAGAAGACCGCCGAAGGCAGAGGAAATGATCCAAAACACTTTTTGCGGCACATAAAAAGCTATCCGGCACAACTTGTGCGGGATAGCTTTTTCATTGGATAATTTAAGCGGGGGTGCCTCGGCAGCTATGCTGTAAACTGCCGTCCATTCAATTTTTCCCGACAGTATACCCCTTCAGTAAAGTGCATGTCACATCAAGGACCGGGGTATGGAGATCGCCTTTATTGTCATAGAAATATTGCTGGATAAACTCATATTCAGTCTCTTTTTTATCCATGACATCATAATACATACTGGTTCCCATATGGTCGGGATAGCTCTGAAACAGCTGGATTGAATGGTCTATAAAATCGTCGGTAATGATTTCTGAATGGCGGTTGATGATCTCCTGGCCTTCTTTCAACAGCTGTTCAGTCAGAGTGACAATATCCGCATCCTGAAATATTTGCGCAGTATTTTGGGATAAGGCGGTCATTGTATTTACGCCCAGGTTGATGAGCAGCTTTTCATAACGCAGTTTTTCAAACTGATCATTTTTAATGATTTCAAGTTCAACATCTTCATCGGCCGCCAGCAGGGCAATCAGTTCATCCAGGTGATGATATCTTTTATTTTCAATGATGAGCCTGCTGTCTCTGAAGTGTTCGATGTAATCCTGCTTCTTCTGTCCGCTGATATAGACGACCGACGGGATGCTGTTTTTAAACCAATGATCATAGCCCATGCCGTTCTCACACAAAATGATATCGGTGTGCTCATGAGACATTTGAGGGATGATATCAACCAGATACTTGAAAACTGTCGCTTTTGTGGAAATAAAGATCACATCGAATGTTTTATCTTCATGATCACTGATGGACTGAATTGGATAATCATACCGTGTATATTCATCATTTTCCAGTATGGTAAAGCCGCTCTGTTCTGTTCTTGAGTATAAAGTGACGTCCAAATCCATCGATTTTAATTCTCTTGCAATGATGCTGCCGACTGCTCCGATGCCGATACAGGCAATTTTCATGAATATTCCTCCGAATGATTATATATTAATATGGTAAAATAATTATAACTTATCTAACATACAGGGGGAAGATTAATGAAATCTACTATGGATTTTATTGAGATGAAAAAAAACGGTGAAAAGATTACGATGCTGACGGCATACGATTATCCGAGTGCGCGGCAGGCAGAGGCGGCCGGGGTGGACACAATACTCGTCGGGGACTCACTCGGTATGACGGTGCTCGGTTACAGTTCAACGGTTGAAGTGACTCTTGAAGATATGATTCATCATACAAAAGCGGTCAGAAGAGGGGCACCGGATACATACATCGTTGTGGATATGCCTTTTGGCACTTATCATGTGAGCAGTGAAGAAGCGGTGAGAAATGCCATCAGGCTGTATCAGGAAAGTGGCGCCAATGCAGTTAAGATTGAAGGCGGACATCTGCAGAATTTTGTACATACATTAGTCGATGCAGGTGTACCTGTTGTCGGCCATCTGGGACTGACGCCGCAGTCGGTGGGCATTACAGGTTTTAAAGTGCAGGCATCCACAAGAAAGGAAGCAGAAGAGCTGCTCGATACACTCGAGACATTTGAAACGCTCGGTGTCGTCATGACCGTTCTTGAAGCGATTCCAAGCGATCTTGCTGTGAAGGCTTCAGAACGCGTCGGTATCCCGCTGATCGGTATCGGGGCAGGCGTCGGCACTGACGGACAGGTACTTGTGTATCATGATATTTTAAAATACGGTTCAGGTAAGCTGCCAAAATTCGTAAAACAATATGCAGATTTTGATGAAATCGGGGTAAAGGGTATTAAGGAATATGTTCAGGAAGTAAAAGACCTTAAATTCCCTGATGAAAATACTACTTATAAAAAGAAGGTTTATGAGGATGAAAACAACCAGTAAAATTAATGAAATAAGAGACTTTTTAAGTGCTGAAAATATTGGAAAAATCGCATTGGTGCCGACAATGGGCTATTTGCACAGCGGCCATCTGAAGCTGGTAGACACCGCAAAAACACATGGTGATACTGTAGTGGTCAGCATATTTGTGAATCCTCTGCAATTTGGACCGGATGAGGATTTTGACAATTATCCAAGAAATCTTGAACGGGACCTTGATCTATTAAGGGAGAACGGCGCTGACTTTGTATTCCACCCTGATGTCGCGGAGATGTATCCGTCAGATTTGGAGCTGGACATCTCTTTGAACAGTATGGCGGATGTACTCGATGGTGTTAAACGCCCCGGCCACTTCGAAGGGGTGGTCACCGTCGTCAACAAATTGTTCAATATCATTAAGCCGGACTATGTCACTTTTGGCGAGAAGGACAGGCAGCAGCTGATGATTGTTCAGAAGATGATAGAAGACTTCAATCATGATATTGAAATTCTGCCGGTCAAAACTGAACGTGAGGACTCAGGACTCGCAAAGAGCAGCAGAAATACAAATTTGAGCGAACAGGAACTGCTCGAGGCACCGCATGTCTATGAAAGTCTTCAGCTCGGAAATAAACTGATTCAGAACGGCGAGAGGAATGTTGCAGAAATAGTGGGGCAGATGACTGCTCATATTAATGAAAATACTTCAGGCACCATGGACGATCTGCAAATCTTAAGCCATCCTGATCTGGATACGATGACGCATGTGGACTCGGATGTTATAATATTCATTGCTGTACAATTTGAAAAAGCACGATTGATTGATAACCTGATGGTGGAAATTGACAAATAGCGGACGCTCGCATCAATATTATCCCATTAGGATGATTGTTAACGGATAAAATGATAGTGTTAAATAGAACTGTGCAGAAATAAGAGCGACAGAATTTTATTGATAAATGATTTTATCGATACTGAAGCAGGTGAAGCCGTGATTAAAAAAACAACATCCTTTTTAATGTTATTACTGGTTTTATTTTTCATATATCCAGCTGTAGAATCATATAATTTTAAAAATGGATTAAATAAAAGTTATGCCAGTGAATGGCTGAATCTATATGTGCTGCCGAACTATGATACTTCTAAAATAGAACAGGTCAACAGTGAGCAGTCCTACTCGATTGAATACACTATAGGTGAGTCATTTGAAGCCGGAGATCATGACGTTGAAGCGGTGATTGACAGCGAATTCGGCGGGAAGTTCAATATCATTAACAAAGACGGAATCTTTCACATCCTTTTAGTGAACGAGGGGGAAATTACCGGTCTCTATACTAACAATGAGGAAGTATCCATTGATTCCATCAACATCCAGGGTATGGACCGGGACAGTATAAGAAAGATTTACGAACGTCCCGTGAAAACAGTCGATAAAGGCAGCAAGCACCTGATAGTGGAAAATGAAGAGTATGATGTTTTTGATATTAACGATAAATATGTTTACTTCTTTTACGATGTTTATGAAGAAGACAAAGTCAACGGCCTGCTGACAGTAAAAAAATCAGAGATGAAACACAGCGACAGTATGTATAATCATCCGCCTGAAGAAGATAATGAAGTATTAAACCATCATCTGATAAATGCAACAAGGATAAAGTATGGTGCCGCACCACTCGAACATGACCCGACAGTCAGTGAAGCGGCTGCAGGGCACAGCAAAGATATGTCGGACAATGACTATTTTTCGCATACTGCACCGGATGGAAGTACTTTAAAAAATAGAATCGAAGCAATGGATATATCATACAGGCTCGCTGGTGAAAATATAGCGATGGGACATACATCTCCAATATTTTCCCACCACAGTCTCATGAACTCCAAAGAGCACAGAGTAAATACACTGAATGATTCATATACACATCTGGGAATCGGAGTGGATTACAACACGGACGAAGTCCCGTACTATACAGAGAATTACATTAAAAAATAGAGGGTAATCGGAAAATAGTGTGGAAAGAGAGTTAAAAAGTACCCTCTTCCATAGCCTTAATCAGTGTGGAAAAGTCAGCACCATAGATTTCTTCATACACCCATTCATATTCTGGTTTTAACCAATTCGGCATTTGATCAGGCAACATTTTTCCGAAAGTAACTTCAACTTCTTTGAATTTCTTTTTCCTTTTAACTTTACGATAGCCTTGTGTAAACAAAATCTTCGCTCTGAGGGCTTCAAAGGAGTAACCACGACCAATATGATTTATCGTCTTAATTAAGCGATTCAAGGACTCTGTATAGGCGTTTGTGATAGGTGAAGTGAAATAGTTGAATATCTCTTCTTCCCAATTGGTCATAGCCTTAATGAGATCCCCGAAGTAGGTCATTAACTCTTTAGGTACATTTGAAAGCCATTCTTGATAGAGTTTATATGCTTCATCGACTGTTTTAGCTTCATAAATATCAAAGAACTGTTCTTTGAGTTCATAGGCATAACCAAGCAATGGGAACATATCAGTCCATACTTGTAGTTTTATTTCGTCATCAAATTCGTTGAGGTCTTTACGCCTTGTCAGAAGCACATAACGGTCTCTCATAAGTTGCCTACGTTCTTTGGCTGATACACTTTGACGATTAGCCTTTCGTATCTTCTCTAAGGCTTCATTTGCTAATTTAACAACGTGAAACTTGTCGATAACTATTTTGGCGTGTGGAATTACCATGTTAACTGCATCTTTATAAGGTCTCCACATATCCATTGCTACAAGTTCAATTTTATCAATGTCTTGGAGCTTCGAAAGATAACTGACAACAGTATCCTTATTACGTTTTCGTAAGATGTCAATTACTGACTTGTTTTCAACATCTGTGATGACACAACGATAGTTTTTAAGCAAATGGACTTCATCAATTCCAAGCTATTTAGGAGTTCTAAAATCAGTTTGAGTTTCAAGTTCAGTAACGTAGTCATTAAAGATGTTTCGTACAGTCTTTTCGTCAACACCAATCTCTTCTGCAACACTGGTAAACGTTTTTTCAAGGCTTGCTTCTTGAATCCAATTAATTAGCCTATTAGTAACAGATCGATTAACATCCATATCTGGTAGATTTTCAAAAAATGTTTCATTACATTCCCTACATTTATATCGTTGGCGATTGACATAGATACCGACACGTTTTGCGTGCATTGGCAGGTCAAAAAATAGCTGTTGTTTCTTACCATGTTTATATAAGTTTGCAACGGTTCCACATTTTGGACAGTGTGAAGGAGATATAGTAGTGGACTCAACTAAGAATCTATAATCATACTCACTTTCTTTCATATCCAGAATCTTAAAGTTTGATAGATTAATCATATTGGTTAACATTTTATACTATCCTTTGCTAAATATCGGTTCTTTGTTAAAACCTGTTTTAAAATCCTATTACCTTCTTTTAATGATAAGAGCACCTATCCCTACAATCCAAATATAAGCAAAGAAAAAGAGCCATAGATAAAGAATTGAAATCGACTCATTTCCTAAAAGTGTGAAAACTGCTAAAGCCACAAATAAAATAGCTAAGGAAATATGAGATGTATATGCAAAAAAACGGAAAACATTGTGGATGACTCGTTCATCTGCTTCGGGCAAATTATCTCTTTTGCGTTTCTGTTTAATCACCTGAATTACTGTCAAAATGATAGTTGCTACCAAACCACCTGTAAGCACTTCATACGGAAATTCACCTTGAAAAATATAAGCAAGAAATGAACCCAGAACAGCACCAATAAAAGTACAAGTAATAATAAAGTATGGAGTCCACTTTTCTAAAATCTTTCCCCATTTTTTTCTGTCCTTTACACTCATTTGTCATCCTCCTCTAAAATAAATATTTCATTTATTGGCATATCAAAATATGCTATTAATTTTAATGCCAACTCAAGACTGGGATTATACTTATTTTTTTCAATTGCATTTATAGTTTGACGTGTAACTTGTAGATCCTCAGCCATTTTAACTTGAGTTATCCCCTTTTTTTGGCGGATTTCTCGAATATGGTTAATTACCCTCATTAATCACCCCTCCAAATCAAAGTAAAGATATCTTTACACATACAATAACAAAAAACCGACCTAATGTAAAGAAGTCTTTACAGTCGGTCGGTATTATTTCTACACGATAATCCGATTTATGATATCGTAGCTATTATACTTTTTAACTGGTATTCCACACGATAATCCGAATACCCAAAATAGATTCGTCCGGTTAATCCGGACGAATCTATTTTTGTTTCAGATGATTATTTTGTTTTAAAATTCCCTGAACAGACCCACAACTTTTCCAAGGACAGTCACGCTGTCAAGGTAGATCGGTTCGAGTGCAGGGTTTTCAGGCTGCAGACGATAATATCCTTTTTCTTTATAGAAGCGTTTAACAGTTGCTTCATCCTCATCGGTCATAGCGACAATAATATCACCATTATGGGCGATATTCTGTTTGCGGACAATGACGCGGTCTCCATCAAAAATACCCGCATCAATCATACTGTCTCCGGCTACATTGAGCAGGAATATTTCACTATTGTGATTCGCAGTGAAATGTTCCGGTAAAGGGAAATATTCATCAACATTTTCAACTGCTGTAATAGGCAGACCAGCTGTGACCTTACCTAGAACAGGCACTTGAATTACTGGAGTATATGCCTGATTTTCCGCCTGGACAATTTCAATTGCTCTCGGCTTTGTCGGATCTCTCTTTATATATCCTTTATCCTGTAATTTTGCCAGGTGTCCATGAACGGTGGAGCTGGATTGCAAACCCACTGCATTACCGATTTCTCTGACACTCGGCGGGTAACCTTTTTCCTGAACTGTTCTCTTTATATATTGATAAATCTGTTTCTGTCTGTCACTGATTTCTTTCATAGTAAGACCTCCAGCCCTTTATTAAATATAATGATATCACAAATTTTAGTGTCTTACAAACGTTTGTTCGTAAAAGTATTGACTAAGAACAAGTGTTCTGTTACTATATGAATACAAACAAATGTTCGAGGAGGATGACTAATGCTTAAAGAAATCAAAGGTTTTTCTTTATTATTCATAGCAGTAGTGATGATCGGCACAATTTATATCTATTCTAACAATAATGGAAAGAACGCACATTCTGATAATATATACACACAGGAAGTACACAATGAAACAATGGCAATCGAACAGGATACGAACGCAATTGATGAAATCATAGAGGAAAAGATGCTTTCAGAACAGGAATCCGACAGTGGAATGAAGTCCGTCACAATGGGAAAATAATTATTTAAGTATGAGAATGTACTCATACTTTTTTTTGTGTTAAATTATATAAGAAAGGATTGAATTTTATGCTTGAAAAGAAGAAACTCGATCGCATCAATGAACTTGCGAAAAAGAAGAAAGAAGGTACTCTGACGAAGTCAGAAGCAAAAGAACAGCATGAATTAAGACAAGAGTATTTGAAAACTTTCCGCAAGTCATTCAAAGCTCAGGTCGAACAGACTAAAGTCATCGACCCCGAGGGCAGTGACGTGACTCCGGAAAAGTTAAAATCAATTCAACGAGAGAAAAATATTAGAAAATAGAGGAGATATTAAGATGGCTTTTGATAATACTGATCAATTAGCAATTAACACAATCCGTACTCTTTCAATTGATGCAATTGAAAAAGCAAATTCAGGTCACCCTGGTCTGCCTATGGGCGCTGCACCTATGGCCTACACACTATGGAGCAAACATTTGAACTTCAACCCGAATTCAATGGGCTGGTTCGACCGTGACCGATTTGTACTGAGTGCCGGACATGGCTCAATGCTGATCTACAGTTTACTTCATTTATCAGGTGGACTGGAACTTGAAGAGATTAAAAACTTTAGACAATATGAGTCCAAAACACCCGGGCATCCTGAATTCAAACACACTGAAGGTGTGGAAATTACAACAGGACCGCTGGGACAGGGCTTTGCTATGAGTATCGGTATGGCTATGGCTGAGAAGCATCTCGCCGCTAAATATAATACTGAAAATTATAAAGTGGTAGATCACTACACTTATGCACTTGTAAGTGACGGTGACCTGATGGAAGGGATTTCTCATGAAACAGCATCATTCGCAGGTCATTTGAAATTGGATAATCTGATTGTGCTTTACGATTCCAATGATATTTCACTCGATGGCGATTTGGATAAAAGTTTCTCCGAAGACATTAAAAAGAGATTTGAAGCTTACGGCTGGGATTATCAATTGGTAAAAGACGGCAATGATCTGGAAGAAATCGATCAGGCGATTAACAATGCAAAAAAAGCGGATAAACCTGCGATGATTGAAGTGAAAACTGTAATCGGCTATGGCGCGCCGAACAAATCAGGCAAGAGTGATGCACACGGTGCACCGCTAGGCAGTGAAGAACGTCAGGCAGCCTTTGAATACTACGGCCTGAATCCTGAAAAAACGTTCCATGTTGAAGATGAAGTTTATAAGCGATTCAATGAAACTTTAAACAAACGCGGTAACGAAGCGCAGGAAGCATGGGTTGAACTTGTTGAGGAATACGGCAAGGCAGAACCTGAAAAACATGCTGAGTTCATTGCAGCAATCAATGAAGAAGTACCGGAAAACTACGATGCAGATCTTCCGAAATATGAAGCGGGTACTAAAAAAGCGACACGCGGCACTTCAGGAGATATGATTCAGGCATTGTCCGAATCTGTACCTTCATTATTTGGCGGTGCAGCTGACCTTGCAGGAAGTAACAAAACTGCTGTCAACGGACAGGAAGATTTCAGCAGAGATAATTATGCAGGGAAAAATATCCGGTTCGGTGTGCGTGAATTTGCGATGGCAGCTGCACTGAACGGTATGTCTGCACACGGCGGAATCAAACCATACGGCGGAACATTCTTCGTGTTCAGTGACTACTTGAAACCGGCAATCCGTCTAAGTGCACTGATGAAGCTTCCTGTAACGTATGTTTTAACACATGACTCCATTGCAGTAGGTGAAGACGGCCCGACGCACGAACCGATCGAACAGCTTGCAGGATTACGTGCAATTCCGAACTTGAACACGATCCGTCCGGCAGACGGCAATGAAACAAGAGCTGCATGGAAAGTTGCTATTGAGGCGACAGATATGCCGACTGCATTGGTACTGACACGTCAGAACGTCGAAGTGACTGATGTGGATTACGATACGGTGGATGAAGGTGTAAAACGCGGCGGTTATATCATCTACGATAAAGGTGATGACGCGATTATCTTCGCTTCAGGAAGTGAAGTTTCCCTTGCAGTGAATGCAGCGAAGAAGTTAGAGGAACAGGGCGTTAACATTAAAGTTGCATCCATTCCTAACATGCAGGCATTCTTAAACCAGGACCAGGAGTATATCGACAGTGTCCTTAACAAAGATATTACGAACAGAACAGCTGTAGAGATGGCTGCGAGCCTGGGCTGGCACAAATTTACAGGCATTGACGGCAAAGTATTGACTATCGATACATTCGGTGCAAGTGCGCCTGGAGACATCGTAGTAGAAAAATATGGTTTCACAGTAGAACAAGTGATGAGAACCGTTTTAGAAAAATAGTTTGTTGAAAAAGTAATGATTTTAAGATAAACTATATAATGGTTTATGTACGGAGAAAGAGGTGAAGTCGCTTGGCTACATGGATTTGGATACTCATCGTTATCGTTGCACTTGTTGGTGGTTTAGCTCTAGGATTCTTCCTTGCGAGAAAGTATATGATGGATTATTTGGAGAAAAACCCGCCGATTAATGAAGATATGCTACGCATGATGATGATGCAAATGGGTCAAAAACCATCGCAGAAAAAAGTGAATCAGATGATGAGTATGATGAATAAAAACGTAGGCTCACAAAAAGAGCGCGCTAAAAAATAACGATGATTTTATAAATCGCCGGTCTTCCATTGAAGACCGGCGGTTTTTTTGTGTCTTTTCATTGCAATTCGATTTGTCTGTCAATTTTGAGGTGTACAAATCGGATTTGAGGACGTTTTTCGATTTGAGGATCTGTTTTAGCTGTTGCAAATCGGATTAGACTGCCGTATCCGATTTGTCTGTCAATTTTGAGGTGTACAAATCGGATTTGAAGACGTTTTTCGATTTGAGGATCTGTTTTAGCTGTTGCACATCGGATTAGACTGCCGTATCCGATTTGTCTGTCAATTTTGAGGTGTACAAATCGGATTTGAAGACGTTTTCCGATTTGAGGGTCTGTTTTAGCTGTTGCAGATCGGATTAAACCGCCGTATCCGATTTGAAGTCTTATTTTAGTATGGCGAAATCGAATTTGAAGAGTGAATCCGATTTGAATGGTGATTTTAGCTGAGGCACATCGGATTAGACTGCCGCATCCGATTTGAAGAGCGGTTACTGCAGATTCAAATCTGACTACGGCACCCATCCGCCCGAAAAGAGTATGGTGTTTATTTTAAAAATACATAAATCCTTTCAGCCTTCCGACATTCCAAGGCAGAGAATATATCAATTCTACAACTTTATAAGTATTTCATAAATCGAAATATATGGTAAAATTTTAGTGGGAGAGAAGTAGATGGGGGATTGAAAATGAAAGTCTTTAAAAAGCTATGGTGGTTTTTCAAAAGGGAGAAAAACAGCTATATATTCGGTGTTTTAATGCTGATACTTGTGGCATTGATGGAACTGATTCCACCTCAGATCATCGGCCGTGTGATAGACAATATCACTGAAGGTACATTGACACCGAGAGGTTTGACAATATTTTTAGCAGTTTTGCTGATTACGGCAATTTTTACATATATATTCAGATATTACTGGAGAATTTTAATCTTTGGTGCGAGCCACCGTCTGGGGAAAATTTTAAGGACGAGGATGTTCAGCAAATTTTCCCGGATGAGCCCTTATTTTTATCAGGAACGCCGGACGGGGGACCTGATGGCGCATGCGACAAATGATATCCGGGCTGTCCAAAACACTGCGGGACCCGGGATTTTGACCATCGCGGATTCCATCATCACCGGCGGGGCGGTACTGATTACGATGGCAATCACAATCAGTCCGAAACTGACTTTGATAACAATGATTCCGCTGCCGTTCATGGTCATTTTGACGAGTTATTACGGGAAGCTCCTAAACAGGGGATTCAGAAAAGCACAGGCGGCATTCAGTGAATTGAACGATAAGACGCAGGAGAGCATCGCGGGTATTAAAGTGACGAAGACATTCGGTTATGAAGAGAGTGACCAGAGAGATTTCAAGACTTTAAGTGATGACGTTGTGGAAAAGAATTTGAAAGTGTCAAAGGTTGATGCGCTGTTCGACCCGACGATCATGCTCGTTATCGGGACGAGTTATTTTCTTGCCATCATTTTTGGTGCGCAGATGGTTTTATCGGATGAAATCACACTGGGACAGCTGATTACTTTTACGACTTATCTTGGCATGATGGTGTGGCCGCTGCTTGCACTCGGCATGTTTTTCAATCTGGTGCAGCGCGGGCGGGCGTCATATGAACGGATAGAAGAAATTATGAACACGGAAAATGATATCGGCCATGATTACAGGATTGAAGATGCGCCGGATGGGGATATCGCCCTGAATATCGGGGCATTCAATTTTCCCGGCGACGATGAAGTCGCACTGCGCGATGTCAACTTTGATATAAAGAAAGGCCAGACTGTCGGTATCGTCGGCAGGACGGGGTCGGGTAAGAGCGCGGTCATCAGACTGCTGCTGCGTGAATTCGATACGACGAATCCGAATGATATCACATACGGGGATGTCGGTCTCAGAGATTATGACATAAAAAATCTCCGTGCACAGTTCGGCTATGTGCCCCAGGATCATTTCCTGTTCTCTACAACAATCAGGGAGAATATTGCATTCAGCAATCCGTTTCAAGATGATGAAGTCATTTATGAAGCGAGCAGATTAAGCAATATTCATGAAGATATACTCGCATTTTCCGATGGATATGAAACTGTTGTCGGTGAACGCGGCGTTTCATTATCGGGCGGACAGAAACAGAGAATTTCAATCGCGAGAGCACTCATTACCGACCCTGAAGTACTGATTCTCGATGATTCACTGTCTGCAGTGGATGCACAGACAGAAGTCAATATTTTAGAAAATATATCCAGAGTGCGGGCGGGCAAGACGAATATCATTACGGCCCACAGAATCAGCGCGGTTTCAAAAGCGGACCTGATCATTGTCATGGATGCCGGCACGGTTGTTGAACGCGGGACTCACGAGTCGCTCCTTGAAGCGGGCGGCTGGTATTATGAAACACACTGCCAGCAGGCCCTCAGGCAAAATTTGACGGATGAACTGGATGATCTGGTGAAAGGGGATGATTCACATGAATGATAATGTTAATCTGACTGCGCGTGACCAGCTGAAAGTGCTAATGCGCCTTCTGACATATACATTCCCTTTCAAAGGCGTCATAGCATTGGCTTTTGTCATGCTGATCCTGTCGACTGTTGCCGGAATGGTCATTCCTTATCTTGTGATGGTCTTTATTGATGATTATTTGACACCGGCTGTGTTCCCGGAAGGGGAGCTGACGATGCTGGTGGCGATCTATCTCATCGTACAGATTGTCGGCGCAATTACGACGTATATGAACATCTATCTGTTTCAGTATTTGGCATTCAAAGTGATTCAGCAGCTCAGAATCGATGCGTTCAATAAGATAGGAAAACTCGGCATGAAGTATTTTGATAAAGTGCCCGGCGGCAGCATCGTGTCACGGTTGACGAATGACACTGAAGCGATTGTCGAGATGTTCATCGGGGTATTTGCCACATTTTTAATGGCATTTTTCATGATGGCATCGAGTTATGTCATGATGTTCGTGCTGGATGTGAGACTCGCATTTATGGCGCTTATATTCATGCCGCTGATCTTTTTGATCATGCTCGTCTACCGTAAATATTCGGCAATCTTCTTCTCGCACGCAAGGCAGCTGCTGTCTGACTTGAACGCAAAACTGTCGGAATCAATTGAAGGGATGAAAATCATCCAGGTCTTCAACCAGGAAAAGCGTCTGCAGGAAGAGTTCAGACACATCAACGATGAACATTACGAATATAATATGAAAACCGTACGTCTGGACGGACTTCTTTTGAGACCGGCCATCAGCATGATACAAATACTGGCAATCGCAGTCATTCTCGGTTATTTCGGACTCCTCAGTTTTGAAGCGTCCATTACAGCCGGGCTGATCTTCGCTTTCATCCAGTATATGGAACGCTTCTTTGAACCGATCAACCAGGTGAGTCAGAACTTGAGCATATTCCAACAGGCGCTTGTCGCTGCGAGCCGTGTGTTCAGACTGATAGACGACGGTACTCTGGAGCCTGCTCAAAATCCGGTTCAGGAAAATAAAATCACCCACGGCCGCATTGATTTCAACAATGTCACTTTCAGCTATGACGACAAAGTGGATGTGCTGAAAAATATCAGTTTTACGGCTATGCCCGGGGAAACGGTCGCACTCGTCGGACACACCGGTTCCGGAAAAAGTTCAATCATCAATCTGTTCATGCGGTTTTATGAATTTGAACGGGGTGAAATTTTAATCGACGGTCAGTCCATTAAAAAGATGCCGAAGTCTGAACTGAAGAAAAATATCGGCCTGGTGCTTCAGGATCCATTCATATTTTACGGTACGATCGAGTCCAATATTAAGCTGTATCATCCGACGATGACTTTCGAGCAGGTGAAAGCGGCGGGTGAATTCGTCAGGGCGGATAGTTTCATTGAAAAGCTGCCCGGCAAGTACCATCATAAAGTATTGGAAAAAGGCAGCACTTTTTCAAGCGGTGAAAGACAGCTGCTCGCGTTTGCCAGAACAATCGCCGTCGAACCGAAGATTTTAATTCTCGACGAGGCGACGGCAAACATCGACTCGGAAACGGAAGAGGAAATCCAGAAGTCGCTCAATGTGATGAGAAGAGGACGGACGACCCTTGCGATCGCCCACAGACTGTCCACCATCCAGGATGCTGATCTGATACTGGTTCTTAACAAAGGTGAGATTGTCGAAAGAGGTACCCACGCGGAGCTGCTCGAGACAGAGGGCATCTATCATAAGATGTATCTGCTCCAAAACGGATAAGTCCATTTAAATGTCATAATTTATTCTAAATAAAGCCCCCTAAGACGCTGTTTCTTTGATAAAATACAGTTGAATAGGGGGTATTTATGTGGGCAGCGAAGTAACATTTTTACTGGCATTCGGCGCAGGTGTCCTCAGTTTTGTGTCACCTTGTGTGCTACCCGTATTCCCGGCATTTGTGTCATACATAACCGGGATGAGTTACAACGAAGTTGAAAATCAGAAATTTAATGCCCGTGCAATCTTCCATACATTATTTTTCCTGATCGGATTCAGTTTAATATATATTGCGCTCGGATTCGGAACCTCCTTTTTTGGCGGAGTATTCATAGAATACGGCAACCTGATCAGACAGATCGGTGCAATACTGATCATAGTGTTCGGTCTTGTCATTACCGGAGTTCTGAAATTCGACTTTTTAATGAAAGACAGAAAAGTGTCATTTAAAAACAGACCGTCCGGATTTATCGGCTCGATATTGATCGGTATGGCTTTCGCAGCAGGATGGACACCGTGTAACGGTCCGATCATCGGTGCAATATTTGCGATGAGTGCAACCGAGCCGAGCAACGCGCTAGTTCTGATGATTGTTTATTGTCTGGGCTTTGGCGTGCCGTTCTTTGTCCTCAGTTTCTTTGTTTCAAAGACACGCTGGATGCTCAAGTATTCAAACGGCATTATGAAAGCGGGCGGCATCGTGATGATATTGATGGGCATCCTGCTTTATTTTGACGGACTGACTCAGATTATAATTTGGTTACAGCCATTCTTTGGTGATTTCCAAGGATTTTAAGAAGGTATGATATGTTGAATATTGATATAGAAATGCTATTATTCACACTTGCATCCATCATGGCGGTCTTCATGGGCATCGGCGTCATCTTTGTCCGAAAGAAGGCATCGGAACGGCCGCTTTCAATCAAAAAGATATTGATACCGCCTGTAATGATGTCGACCGGGGCGTTGATGTTCGTCTTTCCTTATTTCAGGCTGTCGATGACTGAGATATTGGAAGCATTCGTCATCGGACTGATCTTCTCAGTGCTCCTTGTTATTACGACAAAGTATGAAGAAAAGGACAATCAGCTGTTCGTTAAACCTTCAAAGTGGTTCATCGGTATTTTATTGGCATTACTGATCATCAGAACTTCTTTGAAGTCGATATTATCGATGTCGATATCTCCTGGAGAAATCGGCGGGATGTTCTTTCTTCTCGCATTCGTCATGATTGTCGTATGGAGACTATCCATGTTAATTAAATTTAAGCAATTTAAAAAGCAGCAGGCCATTTAATTTAGCCTAGCTGCTTTACTTTTTCCGTCTGTTCGAATATCGAGAACTTCTCCTTCTCGCTGTCTGCATATTGGAACAGTGCCTCGTATGGACTATAGTCTATCTCCAGCTGATCCAGTTTTTTTTTCATGAATCTGTGATCTTTCTTCGGTGTTGCGATAATGTAACCTTTCATGATCTGGTCAAGCTCTATCTTTTCCACACCTTCATCCAGAGCGACCTTTGAAATTCTGCCGGCGATTCTTTCTTTCGCCACCTGTCTGAACAGCTCCGGCACCGGGCTCACGAGCTCATTCAACAGTGCTTTTGTATCTTCGTCCCAAAGCGGCAATCCTTTTTCTATATAATAATCCTGCCAGTCAAGTTCGCTGTATCCATCTTCTTTCGGCATTCTTCTTAAAAATTTCCTGAACATAAAAAATCCGCCTATGAACAATGCGCCGACCATTATGAACATCCACAGGGTAATTCCCCACATGAACAACGTATCAGTCATACCCTTCACCTCAACTACCATTATATTCAATTAAAAGAAATATGTCCATATACGAATTTGTGACGATATATAGTGTGAGGAGGTGAAGAGGATGCACAAAAGTACAAGTGCGAGATTTTATTACATTACGACAGATGCAGAGGGCAAAGAGCTTTTACGTTACCGTTCAGTACCGAATATCGATGTGGCATCAACGGACGCAGAGATCAATCAGGTTATGGAAGTATTTGAAACATTGACATTGGATGCATATGCGCTGGTTGAAAAACTGGAAACATACGTAATTGGTTAATTTAAAATAAGGAGGATACACAATGGAAAAGAGACTGGTTGTAGTTTTTAATACCGATGCCAACAGACGTTTTACGATGAATTTCCGTAATCCGAATGAAGCGATCACTGAAGCGGAATTACTGGAAGCGGCACAGAAATTGATCGACTCGGATGCGCTCGACCCGATGCAGGGGAAACCCATCGGCGTCCATTCCGCCAAAGTAGTCAGCACTGATACTTTAACCATTATATAGTGGACTGGATACCATTCGTGAGTGATGTCGGCTTCCCGGTAGTGATCACCTTTTTTCTGCTTCACCGCATGGAAAGAAAATTGGATGACCTCATCATCACTATCCGACAACTCCAAAATACGACACCCTGATTTTTATCAGGGCGTTTTTTTAGTATAATTGATTTGAGGTGTTTATATGAAAATTTTACATACTGCCGACTGGCATATCGGAAAGAAACTGAATGGCAGAGATTTAATAGATGATCAGAGATTTGTACTGGAACAGCTGATGGCGCAGATTGAGGAACTGCAGCCGGATATCGTCGTGGTAGCGGGCGATCTTTACGACCGCAGCAATCCGTCGAAAGATGCGCTGAACATGGTGAACCATTATCTTTATAAAATGAATAAGGAGATGGAGCTGCCTGTTCTTATGATTAGCGGGAACCATGATTCTAAAGCGTTACTCGATTACGGTTCAGAGTGGTTCAAGGCGTCAGACCTATTTATCCATACTTCACTTGAAGATATTTTTGAACCTGTCGTCATCGACGGACATCATTTCTATCTGGTGCCGCATATCGATGTACTGGAAGCAAGACACTATTTTGAAAATAAAGAACTCCGTACCCACCATGATGTTTACCGGCATATTGTTGAGCAGATTGAGCTTGACGCAGAAGCGAAAAACGTTTTGATCGGCCACCTGTTCATCCAGGACGGCAAGCAGAGTGAATCGGAAAGGGCATTATCCATCGGCCTGTCCGAAGAAGTGAGCAGTGAAGTGTTCGAAGCATTTGATTACGTTCTGCTCGGGCACTTACACCATCCGTTTGCAATCAACCATGACAAAATATTTTACAGCGGATCACCGCTCAAATATTCATTCAATGAAGTGAAGCAGCCGAAAGGCTTCAGATGGATAGATACTGATGATCATTCAGTGACATTCATTCCTTTGAAACCGGTGCATGACATTGTGGAATACGAGGGCAGCTATGAAGACATCATCAATGAAAAAATTGATTTTGAGGATAAGGCAGCCTATTTTAAATTCATACTGTCGGATTTAAGGCATGTAAAAGAACCGATGTCGAAAATCAAAATGATCTATCCGAACACATTGGAACTGAAAGTGACGACAGAAAATCATGATTTCAATATGTCGACAATAGATATGAAGGAAACAAGCGACTATGACATCTATGCATCTTTCATAGAAGAAATCGGTCAGAGGCCGCCGAGCGCAATAGAAACGGAATTATTTGAACGGCATTTTGGAGGTAGCACGCATGAGACCAATTAAACTGCATATGGAATACTTCGGACCATTTAAAAAGGAAACGATCGACTTTACCCATGCTGACGGCCAGATGTTTTTAATCAGCGGGAAAACAGGCTCCGGCAAGACGATGATCTTTGATGCCATCACATTCAGTCTGTACGGGCAGACTTCAACGACCGACCGCGATGAGTATTCGGTCAGAAGCCAGTTTGCCGCAGACAGTGATATTTCAAAAGTCAGTCTGGAGTTTATTGTCGGGAAAAACAGCTACACGGTTGAAAGGGAGCTCAGCTTCAGCAAAGAGGGCAGGAAATCGAAAGTGCCGTCGAAAGCTGCATTGTATGCCGCTGACGGCAGTGTCATCGAAAGCTCTGTCACGGGCGTCACGGGCAAAGTGATCGATATCATCCAGCTGACTGCGGACCAGTTCAGACAGATACTGATACTGCCGCAGGGTGAATTCAAAAAATTGCTCGTATCGACGAGTGAAGATAAGCAGAAGATACTCCGGACTTTATTCCAGACAGAACGCTTTGTCGACTTTGAAAACAGACTGAAAGCACTTGAGAAAAGTGACAGGACAGAACTGCATCAGCTGGAGGCGAAAATCGGCGAACAGCTGAGCACGCTGGAAGATAACGAGGCGCACCCAAGCTTCAACCATCAGATCGAATCATTGAAACTAAGAATTACCAATGTGAAAAAAGAGGCCGGTGTTCTTGAAAAAAGAATCGATGGCGTAAGAGAAAAGCGCAACAGTCTGCAGGCGGCACTGAAGAAAAAATATGCCCACAATGATAAAGTGGTGCAGCTTGAAAAACTGCTCGGACAACAGACCGCACTGAATGATCATGCGGGGAATATCAAGCAGATGGAAGCGGATATTTCCGACTACAACAGGGTAAAAACCATCGACTTCGAACTCAGACGGGAAGCGGAGCTCGAGAAGACGATTGATAAACTCCAGAAAAATGAAAGTGAACTGAATTCAAGATATGAAAGTTTACAGAAGCAATATGACCGGCTGATTGAAAATTTGAATGCACTGAAGAAAAATGAAGCCGGGATTTTGGGAAATGAAAGATATATTACCAGAAATGAGCGGTTCCTGACACCGAAATATGAAAAATTGACAGAAGAAATCAGCAGCGTCAAAGATCAGTTGAAGACACTGGAACATTCGACAGAAAAGCTTGAGGCGGCGCACGAATCGTATAAGAAAGAACTGGCAGGCATCACTGCAACAAGTGATGAAGTGGATGCGCTGACGACGAAAAAGCACCGTCTTGAGCTGAATCATAATGCGCTCAAAGGTCAATTGGAAGATGAGAAGAAGTATTCAGGCTACGATAAAAAACTTGAATCCATTGACGGGCTTTTGAAATCGAATGAAGAAAACCGTGCAGAATGTGAATCTTACCTTAAAGAGATGAAAGCGTCAGTACAAAGTAAGTATGCGAAAGAGGACCAGCCGCATATTGAGCATCTGCTCGGCCATCTGACAGTCGGAGAAGTATGTCCCGTCTGCCAGAGTCCGGTGGCCACCATTCCTGACGGCATTTCTTACTTAAGCGAGAATGAGGAAAAGGAGCTCAACCGTCTGAATGATCAGCTTGACAGTCTGGAAGCGGAAAATAAGTCGCTTTTAAATGATTCCGCTGTCTATAAAAAACTATTGGACGGGCTGGAGCGTCATTCATATGAAAAGCTGTCAGAAACACTCGGCAGTACGGAAAAAGAAATAGAAGAAATCACCGGTGATATCACATCAATGAAAAAGGAGATTGCCAGAAAAGAAGCCCTTGAAAAAGAAATATCGAAAAAATCCACAGAGATTCAGCAGTCAAAGTTCGACTATGAAAAAAATAATGATAAGATGAATCAGCTGAAAGAACGGCTTGAAGAATTCAAAGCGGAAACATCATTTGACGGACACTCTGATTTCCAAAATTATATGGACAGACAAAAAGAGGCAGTCAGGAAATTCAAACTGGAAAAAGGGCAGCTGGAAGCGCAGCAGGATGAATTAAATAAAGCACTCACTGAAGTCACGCAGTCGCTTAAACACAGCCGTGACAGCCTTAAAGAGAATCAGTCGGCAATTGTTGCACAGAGTAAAGTGGTGGATAGCTTTCTGGAAAAAGAACCGTTCATCGACCGCAGTGAACTGAGACAGATTTTAAGCCGCACGGATATCGCAGCGAAAGAGCAGGAAGTCCGTGCATTCCATCAGGAAAAAAGTTCAACCGATCAGCAGATCAGTGATATTGAAAAGGAATTGGTGCAAAAAGAATTTTACAATACTGCTGAAGATGAAGAGAAAATAAAAGCATCAGAAGAGGAAATCGATCAGTTCCAGCGGGAACTTGCCGTATTGAACAATAATATCAGACAGTTTAACAGAGTGCTTTCGACAGTATCTGAATACATCGTAAAATATGAAGAGAAGAAGACGCATTTTGAAGCGGTCAGCGATCTGGTGCAAAAAGTCGGCGGCAACAATGAAAGCAGAGTGTCGCTCGAGCGCTATGTACTGATGTACTTCCTGGAGAAAATATTGAACATCGCGAATGAAAGGCTGCTCGATATGACGAACCACCGTTACGCACTCGTCCGGAGCCGGGCCAGAATCAGCAGAAAAACGGGGCTCGATATCGAGGTGTTCGACTACTATAATAACTCATCCCGCCACATCTCTTCATTATCCGGCGGTGAAACGTTCCAGGCATCGCTGTCGCTCGCGCTTGCCCTCAGTGAAGCGGTGCAGCAGGAAGCGGGCGGCATCAGTCTTGATACGATGTTTATTGATGAAGGATTTGGTACACTGGACAAAGAAACACTTGAAATTGCGATTTCAACTTTAATCGATCTGCAATCAAACGGTAAGACAATCGGCATTATTTCACATGTCAGCGAATTAAAAGAAAGATTAAACTACATTTTAGAAGTCACATCGACGGATGAAATCAGTACAGCTAATTTTAACTTTTAATGGTTTATTTCTTATTTAAGAGAGTAGTGTCAATATGAATACCAATCAATCAAAGTTTTTTAATGAAAGAAATTTTGTAGTTGCCAATCTGATCATCGGGGCGTTCATCACAATATTGAACCAGACGCTGCTGGTGACGGCTGTGCCTTCGATCATGGAGGATCTGGACATTCCGTTCAGTACGGCACAGTGGCTGACGACGGGCTTCTTTTTAGTGAACGGCATCATGATTCCCGTCACCGCATTTCTGATCAATAAATTTACAACGAGGAAACTATATATTTTCGCAATGACCCTGTTCACCGTGGGCACGCTCATTGCAGCAGCATCTCCGGTATTTACGCTTCTCCTTGCGGGACGAATCGTCCAGGCGGGTGCAGCGGGCATCATGATGCCGCTCACCATGGTCGTCCTCCTCAAAATGTTCCCGGCTGAGAAACGGGGACGGGCAATGGGTTTATTCGGGCTGATCATCGGTTTTGCGCCGGCCATCGGTCCGTCGCTGTCCGGCTACATAGTTGAAATATGGCCATGGAGAACTTTATTCATCATTGTGGCGCCGTTTGCCGCCCTGAACATTTTCTTTGCATATAAATTTATGCGGAATGTCACGGAAACGACGGACCCGCCGGTGGATTACATTTCAATCATATTATCCACACTCGGTTTTGGCGGCATGCTTTATGGGTTTTCAGTCGCAGGTATAAGCGGATGGACATCGCCTGAAGTGCTCATCCCCATCATTGCCGGCGGGATCATCGTGGCGATTTTTGTCCGCAGACAGCTCAGGCTGGACATTCCGATTTTACAGCTCCGTGTGTTCAAAAATAAATACTTCCTGATCAGTTCGCTGATCGGGGTCATCGTCTTCACTTCGATGGTGAGTGCGAATAATATTCTGCCTGTACTGATGCAGGATATGCTTGGGTTTACAGCCTTCGAGTCGGGACTGTCATTGCTGCCGGGTGCAGTGCTTATGGGCGCATTCGGCCTGATCGCAGGCGTGCTGTTCGACAAATACGGCATTAAAACACTGACATTCACATCGATGGGGATCATTCTGGTCACGTCGATCATGCTGTCCGTGCTGGATGAAAACACTTCATGGACGTATATTACCATCGTCTATACATTCAGACTGCTCGGCACCGGGCTGTCCATGATGCCGCTCACGACGTTTGCGATGAATGCTTTGAAAGATCATCTGCTGCCGCACGGCACATCCATCAATAATACGATGAGGCAGATCGGCGGGTCTTTATTTACAGCATTGTTAATTACAGTGATGACAGGTTTTGCATTCAATATCTCTTCCGGCGGCACGCCGACAGTCGGCGATGAAATCGCAGGCGTCAACATGTCGTTTGTAGTTTCGGCGGTCCTTGCATTCATCGGTCTGGTCATGGCTTTCTTTTTAAAGGAACAGAAGTATATAAAGGCCGAAGAGCACTAATCACACGTTCTTGACATAATAATTTCACAATAAAATAAAAAAAGCGGCACCACGTCCATTTTATATTTGATATATTAAGGTGAGTTGGACATGGAGGGTGTTATTTTGAAAAAGTTTATATTATTCGGTTTGTTTTCTGTATTATTTTTAAGCGCCTGCAGTGATTCCGAAGTGGAAACCATGAGTCAATTTGGCAATGAAATACAGGAGTATTCAGTGACCAATCAAAATGAGGAAACAGTGACAGATGATGATATGGAAGGCAAAGTCTGGCTGTTGGACTTTATTTTTACAAACTGTGCGACAGTGTGTCCGCCGATGACGGCAAACATGACTCATCTTACCCAGGAACTTGAAGAACAGGGTGTGGAAGATTACGGTGTGCTCAGTTTCAGCGTCGATCCAAAAAAGGATACACCTGATGCATTATCACAATATATCAGTTATTATGAAGTGCCCGAAGATACAGAGTGGCATCTTCTGACAGGATACGATCACGATTTCATCCGCAGCTTTGCAGAAAAGAATTTTAAAACGATTGTGGCACCGGCACCGGAAGGCAGTGACCAGGTGACGCATGCGACAAGTTTTTACTTAATTGATTCTGAAGGTACGATCAGAAAATCCTATCCAGGACTCGATCAGGGTGACAAAGGGTTCCCTGTTTCAGAAATAGTGGATGATGTTGCTGCATTGACCGAAGAAATAGAAGAAGAATAAATAAGCAAAAGAGCAGGTGACTGCTCTTTTTTTGAGCAGAAATACTTATTATAATAGAGAATACATGATATGATATTGGAATTAATAGAAGGGGGACTGCGGTATGTCGGTGCGTAAAGAGCGGTATTATATCGCATTATTATTACTTGTTATCATCTTTGTCGGAGCGTCACTGCGCTCACCGATTTCGTCAATCGGTCCTCTGGTGCCGTTTTTCACTGAAGATCTCGGCATTAACAATACGACTGTCGGTCTGTTGAATACACTGCCGTTAATTGCCTTTGCGCTGTTTTCGCCGTTCATCCCGAAAATCGCCCGTAAATACGGCATGGAAATACCGCTTTTGATCGCGATGGTATTTTTAACTGCGGGCATTCTCGTCCGCGGCATGGACGGTACATTCATGCTGTTTTTCGGAACGGCGGTCATCGGCATGGCCATTGCGGTGGGTAATGTGCTGTCCCCGGGTCTGATTAAAGCGACATTCCCTTTCAAAGTGGGACTCATGACCGGGCTGTATACTTTCTCAATGAATATTGTCAGTGCGTTATCCGCAGGCCTGTCGGTGACGGTCGCAACGAGCCCAGACTTTGACTGGCGGACAGCGCTTGCCATGTGGGGGATATTCCCGCTGCTCGGCGTTGTCGTTTTAATTTTAAGGATGCCGAGAACACTGGAAGAGCGTAAGAAGATCTTCAAAAAGATTGATGATAAGCCATCAGAGAGCCTGTGGCAATCCAAACTTGCATGGGCGGTGACCTTTTATATGGGTCTCCAGTCGCTGATACCCTATACATTGTTTGCGTGGCTCCCAGCGATGCTCATAGAAAAAGGCTTCACCCAGACGACTGCCGACTGGTTGATGACCATCTATCAGCTCGGTATACTGCCGACGACGTTTATCGCACCGGTCATCGCATATAAATTTGCAGGGCAGAGGGTTCTTGGGATGACGAGCGGCCTGATGTGGTCCGTCGGACTCATCGGTATCTTCCTGATGCCTGAGCACTGGATGATCATTCCGTTTCTGATTGTTACGGGTGTCGGTGCTGGGACGACATTCAGTCTTGCAATGATGTTTTTCGTGCTGCGTACCAATACGGTTGAACAGTCGGCACAATTGTCCGGGATGGCGCAGTCGGTCGGTTACATTCTGGCGGCGACGGGTCCTTTATTCCTTGGAATGATTGCCGAATTTACAGGCACATGGAACATCCCGCTGATCATTTTAATCGCTGTTTCATTTCTGATTGCGTTTTTCGGCTACTTTGCCGGCAGCAACCGCACAATATCTGACTGAAAGTCCTCTGTTTAAGGGGACTTTTTTTTATCTTTTATGCTACGATGAGTTTAAAAGATTGAAAAGGTGATACGATGAGAAATGTTATTTTGGATTGTGATCCGGGGCATGATGATGCGATATCCATCATCATTGGGGCTTCGAAAAGAAGCGGGCTGAATATACTTGGCATTACGACCGTCGCAGGCAATGTGGAAGTGGAGAAGAATACAGTGAATGCACTGAAAGTCAGTGAGCTGATCGGACTGGATGTGCCGGTTGTGGAAGGTGCGGTGCGTCCGCTTGTCAGAGACAGTGAGATTGCGCCTGAAATACACGGTGAAACGGGCATGGATGGTCCGGTTTTAAAGGAACCGACAATAGAAAAGTTGCCGGGGCATGCCGTTGATTTCATTATCGAACAGGTTAAAAACAGTCAGGAAAAAGTGACGCTCGTACCGACAGGGCCGCTGACGAATATTGCGCTCGCTCTAATCAAAGATCCGTCGATCAAAGATAATATAGATGAAATTGTGCTGATGGGCGGCGGGACATTCGGCAACTGGACGCCGGCAGCCGAATTCAATATATTTGTGGATGCTGAAGCGGCTAAAGTCGTTTATGAAAGCGGACTGCCGGTGACAATGTTCGGGCTCGATGTGACGCATCAGGTCATCGCCGACACTCAAGTCATCGACAGAGTCGGTAAAATCGACAATGAAATTGCAGTATTTGTTAAAGAACTGCTTATATTCTTTGTAGAAACATATAAGGACCATTTCGGCTTTCCGGGCGGCCCGATTCACGATGCATGTACGACGATGTACTTGATCAACCCCGAGATGTTCACATTCGAAAGCGTCAACGTGACCATCGAGACGAAAGGTGAAGCCACGTACGGCATGACTGTCGTCGACCTGCTGAAGACGACCGGCAAGCCTGAAAACGTCAAATTCGCAACAGGTGTCGATACTGAAACATTCTGGAATATATTCCAGGACGTGCTCGTCTCTTATGGTGAGACGGATGAGTAAGCCTAAAATCACGATTGTCGGCAGCATCAATATGGACCTGGTCACTGTCACCGATCAAGTGGCAAATGCCGGTGAAACTGTTGCCGGTACAGATTTCAGGACAATGTTCGGTGGCAAGGGTGCCAACCAGGCGGTCGCAGCCGCAAGGCTCGGTGCAGATGTATCCATCATCGGCAAAGTCGGTGATGACGCATTCGGTACAGAAATGATTAAAAACTTCGAAGAGAATGGTGTCGATACTTCCGGTATCGCAGTTGAAGAAAAAACACCGTCCGGCATTGCGAACATCATCGTTTCCGACAATGACAACCGCATCATCATCATCGCCGGTGCGAACGGTGAAGTCGATAAGATGCATGTGAACCAATACGCATCGGTCATAAAAGACAGCGATATGGTGCTGTTCCAGTTTGAAATACCGATGGAAACCATCAGGCATACGCTGGATATATGCAAGAAGGAAAATGTGCCGGTCATCATCAACCCGGCACCTGTGGCCGAACTGGAAAAAGAGTATTTGGCTATGGCGACCTACATTACACCGAATGAACATGAGCGGGCCCGGCTGTTTAAGATGCGGGAAGACGGGCTGCCCGAGTATTATGAGAAACTGATCACCACCCAGGGTGCACAGGGCGCATCGTACTTCAAGGACGGTAGGGAAATCATGATTCCGCCCAAAAAAGTGGATGTAGTGGATACGACCGGTGCCGGTGATACGTTCAATGCGGCATTCGCAGTCGGCATTGCTGAAGGTATGACTGTGGAAGATGCGATTTACTTTGCAAACGAGGCAGCAGGCCTCGCTGTCAGAAAGCTCGGCGCCCAGAGCGGGATGCCGATGAGGGATGAGATGTAATAAATGGTTGGTCTGAACTTTTACAGGAACAGGGTCAAACATCTATTACACTGAAGTACCATCATCAAATGATTGGAACGATCAGAAGAAAACAATCTTTTAAAGGTGGTAAATTCATGCAATGGTATAACTTGACTTTGGCTTCCCTGCTGGTCATAGGGACGATTATTGTATTAATAGTCGCACCATTCCTTGACCTATCAGCGGGCTTGGCAACGACAGTATTTGTTGTAGGCATACTGTTCATATTGATTAATATCGGTCTCTATCTGTATCTTAGAACAAAAAGGATCAGACAGTGATTTAAACAATAGAATAATTTTCCCAAATGAGAAGCGGCGGACATATCAGATTGATATGCCCGCCGCTTTTTGTTGTTTAACATACAGAGTCATTCGATTTTGGTACGGATAATCCGAATAAAGGTCTCAGGTAAAGTGCAAGGAATGTACCGCCGATTGCGACGATGCCCCAAATATAGCCGTGAAGGCTGAATGAAGCGATGCCGCCGAAATATGCTCCGATGTTACAGCCGAATGCGAGGCGCGCACCGTAGCCCATCAACAGACCGCCGATGACCGACGCCATGAAGTTGCCTTTGGTGATCCTGGTAAATTTGAACAGTCCGCCTGCAGCAGATGCCAAAAATGCACCGAGTATGACACCGAAGTTAAGGACGGTAGTGGAGTCGGCAAATATTGAAGAGTTCAAAGCGGTTGCTGCTTCTCCCTGCCAGTATCCCCAGCCCGCGACATCGAATCCGATAAACTCTGCAACTTTGGATCCCCAAAGTGCAAATGCGGAAGTGATGCCCCATGGTTCACCGCGTGTCATGAGTGTCAAAGCATTCAACACTGCAAGAGCGACCGCAGCCGTCATCAACGGCCATGAACCTCTGAAAATTCTCTTCCAGCCGTGTGCACTCGGAAGCGGTGCAATCTTTGGAGAGTTTCTCTTCTTCTCAACCACTTTACTAATGACAGCAATCAGGACGAAAATTAATAATGATACAGCTAAAGCACCGCCATAACCGAGTCCGGTTGAAGTTGCGAGTGAGACCGGCGCCATTGAAGGCAGCTCTTCGGTCCAGAACGGCAGGTGAGCTGCACCGATTGTTGTCCCGATGATAAAGAAAATCAAAGTGATGAACATGACGGAACGTCCGCCGCCGATAGCGTACAGTGTACCGGAGGCACAACCGCCGCCGAGCTGCATGCCGATGCCGAATAAAAATGCGCCGACAACGAGGCTGACGCCGACGGGTGAAACATAACCCGTCACTTCAGCACCGAAAAATGAAATGCCGAGAGCGAGAATCGGAGCGAATAACAGTGTTGCCGTACCGAGCATCACCATATGCGCGCGCAGGGCCTCACCGTTACCGACCGACATCAGACGTCTGAATGCCGAAGTGAAACCGAACCTTGCGTGAAATAATGTATAGCCGAGCAGTAATCCGATAACCATAAGTACCGGCTGCATGATTGACTGCGTGATTGCTAAATATATAAATAAGACCAGACTGACTAGAACGCCGCCGCCAATAAGCACATTTTGCGGATCTTTCAGTGCATCTGTGTGACGATGTACCGGATCCATTGCCTTACTCACGGTATTTATATTACTGATCAAATGAATTCTCCTATTCCTTAGTTAATTAGTATGAATTCATCATTATAGGAGCATCAAGATTAATTGTCAAAGAAAATAATTCAAAATAAAGAGCAGCACTTTTTATATCAGCGCTGCCCGTAAAAAAATTTCTGGTTCATTTTACCCGGCTGTATTATGTCTGCATTCTCTTAGCACGTATGTACAGAAGAACATAAATGATCATGGACATCGCGACAGAGCCGGCAGAAGCGGCATATATCGACGCATAGCCGAATATGAAGGCCATCTGGCCGAACAGTATGGCACCGAGCCCGATTCCCAGATCAAAGAACGAGAAGAAAGTCGCATTTGCCATACCACGCCTGTTTGCAGGAGAGTTTTCTACCGACCATGCCTGCAGGGCGGGCTGGACACTGCCGAACCCGAGACCGTAAAGAGAAGCGGCAATAAGCAGCACCGCTGTGTTCGGCAGCCAGGCAAGGAGCAGCATTGCGATAAATATTGAAAAAGCACCCGGCAGAAATACATACAAATGGCCTTTCTTATCGTAAATCCTGCCTGCGAAAGTACGGGATATCATCAGAAATGCTGCATAGAGCAGGAAATATAATTCTATTCCTGCAATGTTTTTCTCAATGGCATATATCGGCAGGAATGTCGCAATACCGCCGAAGGTTGCTGTAATGAAGAATAACAGTACAGACGGTTTGATCGCAGTTTTTTCAAAGATGTCAAATTTGAGTTTTGCAGCTCTTGTTTCAGCTTCTTCCACTTTCTTATAGCGGATTTGTGAAGCAAACAATAATGCGATCAATCCTAAAGCGGCACAGATTAAAAACAATTGCGGGAATGAAATGACGCCGACCAGTGTCAGCCCGAGTGTCGGGCCGAGTGCGAGCGCCACGTTACCCGAAAGTCCGAAGTACCCGAGACCTTCACCGCGGCGTTTCGGCGGAACGATATCCGTTGCGATCGTACCCCCTGCAGTTGTTGAAAATCCCCATCCCATACCCTGGACAATTCTCAATAGGAATAAAAACAATATACTTGAAATAAAACTGTAGCTGGCTATTGATAGAACAAAGACAACCAGTCCTGTCTTATAAACGAAACCCCGGCCTTTTGACTCCAATGCATGACCTGCATAAGGTCTGAGCAGGAGCGCTGAAAATGTAAAGATACCGACGATGAGACCAACGAGCTGGTCATTCCCGCCCAGCTCCTTTAAAAATAAAGGCAGGGTCGGCAGCGTCATTTGAAAGCCGAGAAATACAAAGAAGTTAGCCAGACAAACAAAGACAAAATCTCTGGTCCAAATCCTGCCATCTAATTGCGCACTTTGTCCGTGCGACTCTGAATTCATGAATAGACCCCTTTTCTTTTCATAGTTGATTACCATTATACAGATTTAGTCGAAGAGACACTAGAGGACGAACTTGAACAGCTTTGATTATCATGAAATATTATTTTATCTAGTAAAGAAGGAACAGTTTAAATATAAAAGAAAGTACTGAAGCAGTAAATTTACTATAATGAAAGTAATAAAATATTAATTTGCTAAAGCAGGAGGAGCCATATGAAAAGAATAAAACTTCAGATGATAAGAGAAAGTTCGAAGAATATACCCATGTATGAATTGCCAAAAGGATACAGATTCAGAATGTTTAAAGACGGTGATCAGCAATTGTGGGCAAATATTGAAATGAGAGTGGATGAATTTAAGACCGAAAAAGATGCGCTTCAAAGGTTCAACCGTGAATTCGGTAATTATATTCATGAAATGGAGGAGAGATGTTTATTTATAGAAACAGAGGAGGGTGAAGCGATTGGGACAACCACTGCATGGTATGGAGATTTAAAAGGGGACGGAAAGATACGCGGAAGAATCCACTGGGTCGGCGTTGTTCCTGAATACCAGGGGAGAGGTCTGTCCAAACCCATGCTGAGTCAGGCGATGAATATACTTGCTGGTAGGCATGATGAATTTTACCTGACTTCGCAGACGACAAGCTGGCAGGCAGTCAATATGTACTTGAACTATGGATTTGAGCCGGTGCGACTGGATGAAAATTATGACGCGGCATGGTCAATGATGGAAGAGAAGCTGGGCAGGATGATCAGGTGATATATTGTGTTAAAAATACTCAATATTAGGAACATTAATAAATGAGTTGTAATTTGTACCCATTCTCTTATATCATTAATCAGCGGTATATTACCCCTGTTTAAAAAGGAGGATTATTAATGAAGAAAAAAAGAAGTATTAAAAATATAAATTTTGAAAAAATTAAGCTGTCAATCACGCCGAGAATCACAGCGCAGACACTTCTGAACATATTGTCTGTCATAGCCGGGTCATTCATTTTCTCGGTTGGTATCAACGTATTCATGATTTCGGGTAACCTTGGTGAAGGCGGTGTCACAGGGCTGTCCATCATCTTCTTATACGCCTTTGATATTCCACTCGCGATTTCGACATTGATACTGAATGGGCTTCTGTTGATTATCGGTTTCAGGTTTCTGTCCAAAAGAGCGATGTACTATACGATTTTTGCGGTCTTAATGATGTCGATGTTCCTCGGTCTAACACAGTCTTGGTCCATAGACAATGATGAAATTATACTGAATGTCTTATTCGGCGGGCTGTTCATCGGGCTGGGTAACGGTCTTGTAATCAGAATTGGTGCAACGACTGCAGGATCCGCCATCCTCGGCAGAATAGCCAATAAGTATTTTGATATGAAAATTGCGAACGCAATACTGATGGTTGACCTGTTTGTGATACTGCTCAGTCTGACAGTACTTTCCGTTCAGCAGGTGCTGTTTACGATTGTAGCGATGTTCACTGCAGTTAAAGTGATGGACTTTGTCATAGAGGGACTGAATCCTAAGAAGGCCATCACAATCGTTTCCTCCAAACCCGAAGCACTCGGTACGCTGATCAACAGTGAAATCGGTAGGGGAGTGACAATGGTGAACGGACAGGGGTTCTACTCAAGAGAACAGTTTGACATTCTATATGTCGTCATCAACAAATCGAAGCTGGTAAGATTGAAGCGGCTGATTAAGAAATACGATGAAAACGCATTTGTTGTTGTGAATGATGTTAACAGTGTGCTGGGAAATGCATTCCCAGAGTAAAATGATCATTAAGAAACCCGGACTCAATATATTGAATCCGGGTTTCTTAATGTATCAGTGTCCATTATTCCTAAAATTCTTTTCCATTTTTAATTCCTTATAACAGTAATTCACTCCCTGCCAGTTCAGATACTCGGTTGATTTATCAAATGAAGCATCGAAGAACTGAATAATTTCTTCGGGATTTGCATCTTCAAGAATGGATTTCATTTCAATCAGATATTCTGCCATTTGTTCACTGAAGTAACTGCCTTCGGGGAAGTCTTCTGTGACCTCAAGTTCTTTTCCGCTGACAAATGGATAGGGCAGGACAAAAAATGTCGGATATTCAAAGCTGTCATCACCCATCCAGAACCCAAACTCCACCATATGCTCGTCGAATGCCGCTCTTTCAATCACCTTGGAGTCATCGGGGAATGGCTCGTGTTCCTTATATATCAGTATACAGGAGACGTCAAAGGTGCCCCAGAACAAGCCTGGATAGACTTTTCTCTTTCTCAACGGTGCGATAAATTTCATCTCCACGTCATTCGCAAACTGGAACCACTTCAGAATCTGTGTGGCAGTTTCTCTGTTGTAATGATGGTGCTCGATATCCAAATCAATAGGTGTCTTTGTTTCCATTTCCTGCGGTTTTGTATTGATTACAATATCCAGCCCTAGATCTTGCGTGACCGTGATAATTTCATAATAATAATCCCTTACTGATTTACCGTCGGTCATTTGGATATTGTTTTCATTATCGGTTGTTCTTATAGTAATGACATTATTGGCTAAATTGGCTTCAATTTCAAAATATATGCCATTGCATTTTAAAGTGCCTGTGGAAAATCCTCTTGTCGTGATGTATAAAATGACATGCGCCCATTGCGGTTCCTGGGGAGCATAGTTTAGTTTAATCTTCCCCAGGATCTGTGAAATTAACTGCAGAGTCAGTATTTCCTTCTTATTATCTTTATAAAAGCTCATTAACATCACCTCTTGGTTACCATTATATAGAGTTTTCTTAATTGTAATAACTATTTTGATTGTAAAGAATTTGAAAATATACAGAAATTATAAAACTGCGTGCAGTTATTAGAAAACCGTGCACTTTTAATACAGTTTTCTAATTTTGGGGAGAAAATCTCTGCAGATTTTAAATTGTTGCGATTTTACAACAATTTAAGCTAGGCTTATGATGATTTTAGTTATTTAAGGAGGGAGTTAAATGACTATGTTAATTCTATTCGGCGGTGTCTGTGCTTCTTTTATATTCGCGCTTACATCTGCAAAAAACTCATCTTTTCTATTCAGAAGAAGTCGGTGTGATAGTTGCATGAGGCCATTAAAGTGGTATGAACTATTTCCCGTAATAAGCTTCCTTTTTATAAAAGGCAGGTGTCTTACCTGTAAAATGAAGATTCCTATTTCATATTTTGCTGTTGAAGTTTTGATGATATTACTATTTATTTGTCCTGTCTTTATTGAGCTGGGCCTGAAAGATCTGACTCTTTATTATTTGATAATTCTATTTCTGATTCCACTTTCAATATATGATTTTGAGACATTTACCATCCCAAATCATATAAATTTAATATTCCTGTTTAGCGGTTTGTATTTAACGGACTTACAGTATATTGAGATTGCTGGTGATCTGGCAGCCATCATGATACTCCATCTTTTTTACTTTTTATTTTACGGTTCAGTCGGTTACGGGGATATAAAATTATTTACAATACTCACGCTTCTCACGCCTTTGAATTTTTTTCTATACATTGTAATGTTCACATATTTAATAGGGGGTTTATTCGTTCTAATAATAAATTTATATAGAAACAACAGGGTGGATAAAGTGCCTTTGGTACCTTTTATTACAAATGGGGCACTGATTGTATTTTATTTGTATGACGATATTCACCTAATATATACTGGAGGATTTTTATGACACTTTTGATCAGAGAGATGCATGCTTCAGATAAACCGAGAGAAAGACTGATGACTTACGGCGCAGACAAATTGAATAACCAGGAGCTGCTCGCCATCATCATAAACTCTGGCAGTAAAGATGAGTCGAGTCTGACTTTGGCAAACAGAATAATCAAGGATTTTAAGACCATAAGAGATTTAAGAGACATCACATATCAGGAATTGACCAGTCTGAAGGGGATAGGACAGGCAAAGGCAGTCAGCATACTCGCGATGGTAGAACTTGCTGTACGGATGCACACACATTCTTTAGAGGAAGAGGTTTATATTAAAAGTCCTGAAGATGTTTCTTTATTGCTGATGGAAAAGTTGCGTTATTATCAGCAGGAACATTTTGTCGTATTGTATCTTTCTACAAAAAATATGGTCATTCATCAAAATACTTTGTTCAAAGGGTCTTTAAATACATCCATAGTACATCCGAGAGAGATATACAAAGAAGCTGTAAAGCGGAGTGCCGCGGCTATAATATGTGCCCATAATCATCCAAGCGGGGACCCGACACCCTCCCAGGAAGATATAGAGGTAACTAAAAGACTGAAAGAATGTGGGGAATTGATAGGAATAGATTTTTTAGACCATATTATCGTCGGTTCTGGTAAATATTTGAGTTTAAAAGAAATGAATTACATCAATTAAAGGGGTAAATTATGGGATTAGACATGTACTTATATTTAGAAGATAAAGAAACATCTGAAGTGATTGAGTATAGTTACTATAGAAAATTCAATGCTTTACAAGGTTATTTCGTAGAGAAATTTGATATTCCAAACTGCGGTAAAGTGAAGCTGACTGAAGAAATAATCGAGGATGTATATCAATTATTAAATGAAATTAGATACAACAGAGAAAAGGCCAATCTGTTACTCCCAACTTTTCCGGGACCATTTTTTGGTTCTTATGATTATGGAAGGATTTATCACACATATATTGATCAGGCAGCATCTGATTTTTACCATGCTAAATTTATTGATTTTAATAAGTATTATCTGTTCTACACATCGAATTGGTGAAATCCAAAAGATTTAATGCTGATGTCAGAGTGTTTCAACTCAGCCGGTGGAAATGTATAATTGAGGTCAGTAGATTAATAACGACTTACATTTTTACAGGAGGAATATATTCATGAAGCAGATAAAATTGAACAATGGTATAGAAATGCCGATTGAAGGTTATGGTGTTTTCCAAATAGAGCCTGAAGAAACAGAACGGTGTGTCATTGATGCGTTAGACGTCGGTTACCGCAGTCTCGATACGGCTGCAACTTATGGAAATGAAGAGGGTGTGGGCAAAGCCATTAAAAAAAGTGATGTCCCCCGTGAAGCACTGTTTCTGACCAGTAAGCTATGGGTTGCCGATCAGGGTTATGAAAGTACAAAGAAAGCTTTTGAAAAGACATTGCAAAAACTGGGCACTGATTATTTGGATTTATATTTAATTCATCAGCCGTTCGGAGATTATTACGGGTCATGGCGTGCGATGGAAGAGCTTTATAAAGAAGGTAAAATTAAAGCGATTGGTGTATCGAATTTCGATTCTGCACGCTTGGTGGATTTAATTTTAAATAACGAGATCGTGCCGGCTGTTAACCAGGTTGAGCTGCATCCATTCCTGCAGCAGGAGGATGCTAAAAAAGTTATGGAAGAATATGGAGTACAGATTGAATCCTGGGGACCGCTTGCTGAAGGCAAGCACGGCATACTTGAAAATGAAATGCTGAAAGGCATTGCTGAAAAGTACGGGAAAACTGTAGCACAGGTCATTTTAAGATGGCATCTTGATCGGGAAGTGATTATTATTCCTAAATCTGTGCGCAAAGCACGCATGAAGGAAAATCTGGATGTGCATGACTTTTCACTCGATGAGTCGGATATGGAAAAAATCTCCTCTTTAGAGGGGAAAAATAATCGTATTGTAGATCATAATAAACTGGATATTGTCACGGGTATGAACAAATCAAAAACGCCTGAATAATACACTGCAGGAAATCCATTTTGAGAAATCAATTTGGATTTTTTGTGTTATATGATAATTATTTTTAATTTGAAATATAAGTGATTAAAAGTTATTGACATCATAATATTGGGAATGTTATGATAAAAGTTTTATTAATTTAACGTTGTGTGCTATACTTATAGTTAAGAGAATATGGAGGCGATGCTTTGTATCAAGTAGGAGATAACATATTTTATCCGATGCATGGTGCTGGTCAAATAACCGCGATCGAGGAAAAAGAAGTTGCAGGCGAAATTTTGCAGTATTATATTATCAATATGATTAATGATAATATGAAAGTGATGATTCCGAAAAATAAGATTTCCAAGACGAATATCCGTCCTGTGACAGATTTGGACACTGTGAAAGAAATTGCCAGAATGATCGATAAAGTGGAAGCTGATAAAGACTTAACGTGGAAAAAAAGAAACAAGCTTAACAATGATATGATAAAATCGGGCAGTTTAAAGGCATGTGCTGAAGTAATATATGGATTATCCAATATGCAAAGAGAACAGAAGCTTAATTCCAGTGAAAGAACCCAGCTTAAACAGGCGCAGGCTTTTTTAATGAGTGAATTGAAGCTGGTCGAAGGTATGAATAATGATAGAAAAGAGCGTTTTTTATCCAGATTAACAGAAGATAAAAAAGAAGTTTCTTAAAAATATAAAGAATTTTATTATTTTCAAATGAGAGAGAAGGCCTTCAAGTAGGGCTTTAAGCCACATTTTCATTTGGTAAACAATATTACAATCAGGTTACAAATAAAGAAAATAGGTTTAAACCCTTGAAATGAGAATTAGATTAAAATATAATGAAGATAACATAACAAGGACGTCAACGAAGTATTTCGTTATATATTATTTGATTTCATCGACGTCTTCCGATAGAGTGACACTGCTTGTCCTCTAGATATCATATATTATATTATTTATCTGTGAATGAGACTGGAGATCCAGTCTCATTTTTTATGCCTAATATTAACTGTATAATCCTATATATTTCAGCTTTATCGGTACTTATAGTATATTGGAATAGACAGAATATATTATGGAAAGGAAGTATTTAAGATGGATGTTAAATTTCCTATCGGAAAGTTGGATGTACCTGAAATGGTAACACTTGAAAATATTCGTGAGTGGAATGCGCAGACTGAGACATATACGAAAAGACTGCGTGAGACGGTCGACCACTTAAGTGAAGATGAGTTGAACAAAACTTACCGTGAGGGTGCCTGGAATGTACGACAGCTTGTGCATCACATTGCGGATTCTCAAATGAACATGTTCCAGCGTCTGAAGCTTGCATTGACTGATGATGCGCCGACAGTACCGGGATTTGTGCAGGATGAATGGGCCGTACAGCCGGATACTGAGCTGCCGGTGGAGAGCTCCATTAAAATGCTTGAAGGTATCAATGAGAGAATTGTCGCACTGGGTAACTCTCTCACTGAAGATCAGCTTGAACGCTATTTCATCCATGAAGATAACGGTAAAGTAACAGTGGCAACAAAGGTTGCGAAGCTTGCATGGCATGAGGAGCATCATTTAGAACATATTAAAATCGCCTTATCGAAGTAGGCTGTTGATATGATAGATGGCATGAAGCTTTTGGAAATGATTGTTTTGTGTCATGTGTTACAAATCTGCCTTGCAAATTATACTGATTTACTATATTATTAATCTCAACTAAATATCCAATTATTCAGAGCAGACGGAGGGACTTGGCCCGGTGATGTCTCAGCAGCGGACTCGATTTGAGTACTGTGCTAATTCCAACAAGCGGATGCTTGAACGATAATCAGTTTAGTCATCTGTCCAGTGCAGATGGCTTTTTTTATTATAGGAAGAGGTAAAGGGAGGATTCATATGAGTATAGTCTTTAAAGATGTTTCAAAAACCTACTTACATAAAGGTAAGGAAGTCAATGCTTTAAGACCGACAAGCCTGACGATCAACGAAGGAGAAATATTCGGTCTGATCGGTTTCAGCGGGGCGGGAAAAAGTACGCTGCTCAGGCTGATTAATCTGCTTGAGGCGCCGACAACGGGTACGATTCATGTCGGTGATGATGAAGTGACGGCTTTAAATCAGAAAGATTTACGTGTGAAGCGTCAGAAAATCGGCATGATCTTCCAGCAGTTCAATTTGATTGAATCAAAGACGGTTGCGGATAATATCGCATTTGTTTTAAGAGCTGCGAAGTATCCGAAATCTAAAATTGACGGACGGATTGACGAGCTTTTAGAGCTGGTGGGTCTGTCGGATAAAAAGACGGTCTTCCCTAAAAACTTAAGCGGTGGCCAAAAGCAGCGTGTCGGTATTGCACGGGCACTTGCAAATAATCCTGATGTGCTCCTTAGCGATGAGGCGACGAGTGCGCTGGACCCGGAAACGACAAAGACGATATTGAATCTGCTGAAGCGGATTAATAAAGAGCTCGGTATTACGATTGTCGTCATCACCCATGAGATGGAGGTCATCAAGGAACTTGCAGAGCGTGTCGGTGTCATGTCGAACGGTGAAGTCATTGAAATGGACGATGTCTATAAAATTTTCAGTGAACCGACGCATGAAGTGACAAAAGGCTTTGTTCAGGATATTTACGATTTCCAGATTCCTCCCCATATCGTGCAGTCGGAAGATAATAAGATCATCACGATCAAGTTCCTTCAGGAAAGTGCGGAAGAGAGCTATTTGAATAAACTTTACAGGGAGTTTGATCTGTCCATCAGCATATTAAACGGCAGAATCGAGTATATCAACGGCATTCCGCTCGGTATTCTGATGCTTCAGGTGACAGGTGAGCCTTCTGAAATTGAACGGTTGACCCGTAATATCACTGAAACTCCAGGCATAGAAAGGGCTGAGATATATGAGTAGTTTAACGAACCTTGGACCATTACTTTATAAAGCATTTCTGGAAACGACTTTGATGGTTTCGATATCCATATTTTTCGCGGTATTGATCGGACTGCCGCTCGGTGTCTTATTATTTGTTACTCAGCACCACTTACTTTTTAAAGTGAAACCGTTGAATCAGGTGCTCGGCGCCCTTGTGAACGTCATCCGTTCATTCCCGTTCATCATTTTGATCGTTGCAATCATGCCGTTTGCCACCTGGCTGGTCAATGCTTCGCACGGCCCGGTCTTTGCGAGTGTTGCATTGTCGATCGCCGCAGTGCCTTTATTTGCAAGGCTGGTTGAATCGAGTTTCAACAGCATTCACAGCGGTGTCATTGAAGCGAGTATCGCAGGCGGCGCACCTTTATACATGATTGTCACGGATGTGCTGGTCCCTGAAGCTAAAAAAGGATTGATTCAGGCGATTACTCTGACAATCATTACGATTATCGCATTCAGTGCGACTGCCGGTGTTGTCGGCGGTGGCGGTATCGGTGACCTTGCGATCCGTTATGGTTATTACCGTTATGATACTTTGACAATGGCCGTGACGGTCATCCTGCTGATCATCATCGTTCAGCTTGTACAATTAATCGGTGACTTTTTAAGCCGTCGTGAGGAGGGGAAATAGATGCGTGGAATTATTTTATTTTTACTTGGCACTTTAGGAGTCATCATCGTTTCGAGTGTGCTTTTATATGAAGATGAAGGTGAAGTGATCACCATTGGTGCATCTACCGGCCCCTTCAGTGATATGGTCAACTTTGCTTTGAAGCCGCCGCTTGAAGAGATGGGATATTCGGTTGAAATCGTCGAATATACGGATTACGTCCAGCCGAACAATGCGCTTCACAACGGAGATCTTGATGCGAACCTGTATCAGAACCTGACATTCATGGAGAACTTCAATGAAGAGAACGGTACGGACCTGCATGGTCTGATCCAGGTCCCGACTGCACCGATGGGTCTTTATTCGAGTGAGTTTGAATCGCTTGAAGAAATAACGAATGGCAGTGAAGTTGCATTGCCGCTCGACCCGGTCAACTCTTCACGCGGGTTTCTGACTTTGGAAGAAGCAGGACTGATTACCATCAGTGAAGATGCGAACATGCTCGCGATAGAAGAAGAGGATATTACGAGCAATAATAAAAATCTCGAGTTCGTCTTCCAGGATGCCGGACAGCTGCCGAGAAGCGTCGATCAGATTGGTCTGTCACTCGTGCCGGGGAACTTTGCGCTGGCAAGTGATATGAATCTTGAAGATGCATTGGTACTTGAGAGCATGAATGAATATTTCAGAAACAGAATAGTGGTCAATACGGAAGATAAGGATTCAGAAATGGCCGATGATTTAATCGAAGCTGCGCAGTCTGAATACTTTGATCAGGTCAATGATGAAGACTTCCAGGGATTCGATAAGCCGGAGGAGGAATAGGACATGAATGAGTTATTGAAATCTGTACCGGAAAGTTATTTTGCGAGCGTCAGTACGCTGAATGAAGATCTTGAAATCGGCGAGAAACCGCTGATTAACCTGGCTGTCGGTGTTCCTGACGGCAGTGCACCGGACACTGTAAAAGAGGCGGTGAAGCGTGCTGTCGACATTACTGACAACCACAAATATCCGGGTTTCCGCGGCCGTCCTTCATTTAAAGCTGCGATCATAGATTTTTATAAACGGCATTACGATGTGGATCTGAAAGATGAGAACATCGCAATCCTTTACGGCACAAAAAGTGCACTCGTCCAGTTTCCGATGATATTCATCGAACCGGGGGAGGGGGTTTTTCTACCGAACCCGGGCTATGCAGACTATTCCGCAGGCGTGACGCTTGCGAAAGGTATCGAGTATGATCTGCCGCTGCTGAAGGAGAATAACTATATGCCGGACTATGATGCACTGGATCAGGAAGACCTGGATAATACACGGCTGATTTACTTGAACTATCCTTCGAACCCGCTCGGTACCGTCGCATCAAAAGAATTCTTTGATGAGACGATCCATCGCTTTAAGGATACAGACATAAAGATCGTTCATGATTTTGCCTATGCCGGTTTCGGGTTCGAAGACAAGCACCCGAGCATCCTTCAAAGTGATCCGGAATTATCGACGGCGATGGAAATATATTCATTTTCAAAAAGCTATAATATGTCCGGTTTCCGGGCTGGGTTTGCGGTCGGCAATAAAGAGATGATTGAAGCGATCAATATTTATCAGGATCATACCCAGACGGGTATGTGGGGCGTGCTGCAGGAAGCGGCGACCGATGCCTTGAATAAGGAAGACGATTTTCTGATTGCGCAAAAGGATATTTTCAAGAAACGGAAAGATATGGTGGTCAAGGAATTGTCTGAAGCGGATATTCCAATCGAGCCGATTGAAGGCGGCATATTCGGATGGATTAAAGTGCCGGATGAATTTGACGGAGAGAGTTTTGTAAAGTATCTGCTGAAAGAGGAATCGATACTGGCAACACCTGGCATTCCATTCGGTTCCAGGGGCAGGAATTATATCCGGATATCGATGGCCATCGAAGATGAGCAGCTTAAAGAATGTGTCGAGAGACTGAAAAGTATTGCGCATCTTTGGAAATGATAATAATAGCGTATAAATAGTTAAACCCGCGGCCAAAGACCGCGGGTTTTTATTAATTAAGCGAGTGTAATTTTTCTTTTTACGATATATGTGATGATCAGGGCCGCTACAGGTACCAGCGGCATAAATGTAAATCCGCTGATAAAGTAAACAACCGGTATGAAGAATGAAGTGAGGCCCAGGAAGAAGAACAGCTGGGATTGTTTCTGCAGTCCGTAGAAAAATAGGATGGCGCCTTCGACAGCTAAAATAACCAGTATGATATTTACCCACATTGCAAGTCACTTCCTATACATAATTTATTTCTTCCTATCAGTGTTAAAACATCTGCATCAGAGCTTGACCGATCGTCTCCCCATAATACATTGCAGTAACGATGATGATTGTGAACAGTACCGCAGGCAGCAGATTTGCGACGCGTATATTTAATATCCCGAGCAGCCTGATGCCGATTGCAATGATCATAACGCCGCCTGTGCCTGTTATTTCGACAATCATCTGGTCCATTAACTCTGGCGGGATAAAACGATCGATCTGGGCGGCGAGCAGGGTAATGGCCCCCTGAAATATAAAGACCGGTACTGCGGAGACCATAATTCCAATACCGAGTGTTGAAGTCAGAAAGATGGCAAGTGTACCGTCGATTAAAGATTTGGTGAAGAGGACTGTATGATCTCCTCTCAATCCGCTGTCCAGTGCACCGACAATGCCGACTGCTCCGACAACATACACAAGAGTGGCAGTGACAAAAGCGGCAGAGATGCCGCCTTCAGAAGCACCGGTTTTCGTTTCCAGCCAAAAACCGAAATGGTTCATCTTGCCTTCAATATCCCATTTTTCACCCACCATGGCGCCAATGGCAATACTTGCAACTACAATAATGATCTGGTTACTTTCAAGTGCCATATTTATACCGAGTATCAACACTGTAATAGATAATCCCTGAAGGATGGTCGTTTTCATCTTTTCATTGATATTACGCCAGAATAATCCGATGAAACTGCCGGCGATAATAGCAATGGCGTTCACAATTGTACCTAACAGAGCCATGTACAGACCACCATCCATTAATTTTTTCAATTTTACTCAATCAAGTGTATTATAATACAAATAAAAATGCTTTAATAGACAAAAAATGCCTTTTGAAGTTAAATCAAATGGCATTTTATATATGGGGTATATTTATTTAACGATGACTACAGGAGTGTTCACACGTTTTGCGATTTTATGCGTGACGTGACCGAGTACATGCTTGATGTCTCTTTTAGAACGTTTATTGCTCATGACGACGATATCGTAGTCATTGTTTTTTATTTCTTTTATAAGTGTCTTTTTAATCAGGCCGGATTCAAATTGTATCTGGTAGTTTAAACCGAGTGCGTCGAGTTGATCAGTGAAAGGTTCCATAAACGCTTTCTTTTCCTCTACGAGCGTATCAAAATGCTTGCCGTCATATCTGACGCTGTTGGCATGTTCGCTTTCTGAAATGATGTTAAAAATCGTAATCATATGGTCCGGGTTTTCACCGACGAGCTTATTTAACTGGCCTGGGACGTTGCTGAAAGAGTTGCCGAAATCGTATGGTACTAATATCTTTTTATACATGGTCACACATCCTTTTAATTCTTATAATATGGTTCTATTTAAAATACTAGGTTTATATGAAATACGCAATATAAATATTTCATAAAAATATAAAAGTTCGGGTACATATACACTGGTGTTGACGGTAGGAATTCTTACAGATAATATAGGCATGAACTCTGACATGATATATAAGGATGTGTAAAATGAAAAACTATCTGTATATGATACTCGGCGTTTTTTCTTTTGCTTTTTCTGTCGCAATATTTGCGATGCCGAACGCCCTGGCTGAAGGAGGCATCCCCGGCTTATCGCTGCTCCTGTACTTCGGACTCGGATGGTCACCGGCCATAGTCACTTTCATAACGAACGTCCTGGTACTTTCCATAGGCTACCGTTACCTTCCAAAATCCATGATTATCAAATCGATTGTTGCAATTCCGCTGTTTTCGTTTTTCTTATTCATCCTTGAGGGCACCGGTTCCAAGTTGGATGACCCGCTGCTTGCAGCAATATACGCAGGTGTCCTGACCGGTGTCGGCTTTGGATTCATATTTCTTTCCGGCAGTACGATCGGCGGGACTTCAACCATCGCCAAAGTGCTGAATTACAAATTCGGCTGGGAACTGACAAGCACGAATTTTGTGCTCGATGCATTAGTTGTTGCAGGCGGTGTATTCGTCATCGGACCGGTAATGATTTTGTATACTGTCGTCGCATTGTTTATCGGTAAAAAAGTGACCGACTATGTTCTTGAAGGTTTTGAGTCGAAAAAGGTCGTTCATATATTTTCAGAAGCGAGTGAGGAAATTTCAGCTTCCCTCCGTAAGAACTTGAATGCCCATACTTCGATATTGGAGAGTAAAGATGACGGCAGCGGCAACATCGAACATATGATTTATGTCGCTGTGCCGAAGCAGCAGGTGTTTTATTTGAAAAAATTGATTAATGAAGTGGACGAAGGTGCATTTACCGTCGTGCATTCCGCTAAAGACGTGAGCGGCGGTTCATTTATGAAAGCACACTATCCAACGCAGAAAGTCTTTAACAGTAATCAAGAAGAGAAAGAGTATTACAAAGACAAAGTAGAAGAATAGAATATTTAGAGATGCAGTTACAAATGTAAGGATGATTCATTACATTTGTAACTTTTTTTATTTGTGAGGTTATTTTACACTATCAATACATGCAATGATAGAAAAGGAGAAGATTTCTATGAAAAGTAATAAAATTTTTATTACTCTCGGTATTGTATGGACTTTGATTTTTGCGCTTATGAGTTTTTACTGGGCACTTGGGGGAATGATCGGCGTCCGGTCGCTCGGGGGAGAAATTTATGAAATATCATTGAATCCGGAACTTTCATTTATCATTGTCGTATGGATGACCGGTTTTATAAAACTCCTGGGTGTCATACTTTTACTGCTGCTTCTTGTAAAATGGCGGAGCACTGTAATGGATAAAACACTGTATTACATTACGAAATCTGTCGGCATATTACTGTTTCTTTACGGACTGCTCAACTTTACGACCATAGCATTGAGTGCCTTCAATATTCTGAATTTCAACCTGGATGGCTACGCGACATTTTGGAGGCTGGTCTTCTGGGAACCGTACTGGATGATCGGCGGCATATTTTATTTTTACTCGGTTGGAAAAGTGGAAGATCATTCACATTACATTAATCTGACGTCGAGGGACGCCGGATAGTGAGGGGATGGGAAGTGAATAAAATCATTAGAGAAAATAAAACCGATTGGATTGTGTATATCGGTCTGACGGTGATTCTCATGTCGGCACTTTGGATCGTCATTCAAAATGAAGGCATGATTGAAATCAGTGCAGATCATAATCTGACAGTACCATTCTGGCATCAATGGATCATCTCCGGAATACTGATTATATTGATTTTGGTGCTGCCTGCGAAGACCGTGGATAACACCCCTTTTAAAATGGCTGAGGAAAAGATCGTCGGGAGACAAGCCTTTATTCTGGTCATTCTGGCTGTTCTTTTTGCTGTCGTACTTATCGCTTTACCATCGGAATATTCGAGCATGTATTTCCCGCTGCTTAAAATCGTTTTGCTCATGATCGCCCCGATGATCATGCTCTGCTATTTTGAACATCAGCGGTTGAATAATAAAGTGCCGAAAGAGTCTTATTTAGAAAATAACCAGTGGCTGTTCCCATTGATAGTCACCATCACTTGGGCCATCCTATTTTTCTTCAGCCCGTTCGGACCGCCGGATGCTCCTGAATATCAAATCAGCTTTTTAATGCTCGGAGTGGGGGCACTGTTTTCATTTTTACTGAACAGTGTTCTGGAAGAAATATTTTACAGAGTCTGGCTGCAGACAAGGCTTGAGGCGCTGCTTGGCACATGGCCGGCCATTATGGTGTCTTCGGTACTCTGGGCGGTCTGGCATATGGCGATACAGGGCGGGGACTCGCTGGATATCGCATTTTCGAATGTCCTGGTCAACCAGGGTGTCACCGGGTTGTTCCTGGGGTTCTTATGGGCTAAATACAGAAACATATGGATACTGATCATCATTCATGGACTGATGAATTTTCCAATTCAGCTGATTACCGATTATTTGTAAAAGAATCTTTTAACGTGAAAAATGTTGATGGATTTTTAAAATTATATTGAAATATTACTTTTTATGGAATATACTGAAAATATCAAAGAGAAGGAGGACAAAACTATGTTTAAGATCATTGCAGCGAAATCACACAACAAAGAATTGAATAGGGCCTCCCTTTATGGTTGTTTTTAAACACGATTATCAATGATGACCAAATGCATACACATACACAGGGGAGGCGTGTACCCCCCTATTTTTATGCCTTATTTTAAGTGCGCACAAAAATGGTGCGCACTTTTTTATTGCAAAATTTACTCAACATAAGAAAGTTGGTTAATCATGATTGATTTTATTTACAAACTAAAATGGTATTTTTCAGAACATAAATTGAAGTATTTACTCATAGTCATACTGGCTGTAATTTCAAATTTCATGGAGGTGGTCCCGCCGCAGCTGATCGGCCGTACCATCGACCTGATCAACACGGGTGATATGACAACCCAGACCATGTGGCTTATATTCTTTTTATTCATAGCGGTTATCATCAGCACTTATGTGCTGCTGTACTCATGGTTTTATATGCTTTTCGGCAGTGCGTATGATATCGAAAGTATTTTAAGAATGCGGCTGATGCAGAAGTTTTTAACGCTGTCTCCAAGCTTTTATGAGCGTAATAAAACCGGTGATCTGATGGCAAAGGCGACCAATGATATGCGGAGTATCAACAGAGCGATGGGGTTCGGTCTGATTACGCTGCTCGATGCGAGTACGTTTCTTGCGACAATCGTCCTGGTCATGGCTTTTACCATCAATATGGAGCTGACATTTTTTGCGCTGCTGCCACTCCCGCTGTTGATTATCATTGAAGTATGCCTCGGCCGTATGATTAATAAACGTCATACAAAGAGTCAGAAATCTTTCGGTGTGATGAATGATTCGGCTCTCGAAGTTGTGGAGGGCGTGAGACTGACGCGGAGCTATGTGCAGGAAGAGGCGGAAGCGGCAAGCTTTAAAGTCAAAACGAAAGATTACCTGGACAGGTTCATGAAAGTGGAAAAGCTGGACGCATTATTCCAGCCGCTTACAATATTTGTAGTGTCTTTAAGCTTCATTATCGCCTTCGGTTACGGCGCTGTTTTGGTGAATGCAGGTGAAATGACTGTCGGGGAGGTCGTCACCTTCAATATATATTTGAATATGCTGATCTGGCCGATGTTTGCGATGGGCATGCTGTTCAATATAATGCAGCGCGGCAATGCGTCACTGAACCGTATTGAAGAAGTGCTCCAGACAGAAGATGATGTGGTTGATGAAGGCAATGGTATTACTGCCTCGAGTAAAATTGATTTTGACGGTGTGTCGTTCACTTATCCATCGAGCAGCCGTAAAAATCTGGATGAGGTGAGTCTCCATCTGAAAGCGGGCGATACTCTGGGCATTGTCGGTAAAACCGGCAGCGGTAAAACGACTTTGATCAGACAGCTGTTGAAAATGTATCCGGCGGGCACCGGCAGTCTGATTATCGATGGCATCAACATCACGCGGCTGAGTAAGAAAGCACTGAGACAAAAAGTCGGTTATGTATCACAGGAAAACATACTGTTTTCAAGGACTGTCAAAGAGAATATACTGTTTGGCAATCCTGATGCGTCTGAGGATGAATTGAACCGTGCGATAGTAGCCAGTGCATTTGATTCGGACCTCGCACTGATGCCTAAAGGACTTGAGACGATGGTCGGCGAAAAGGGCGTCGCATTAAGCGGCGGTCAGAAGCAGCGGATATCAATAGCGAGAAGTCTGATCAAAGACCCTGAAATTCTTATTTTCGATGATGCACTCAGTGCGGTGGATGCGAAAACGGAGCAGCGGATCATCGATAATATTAAAAGCGAAAGAAACGATAAAACGACAATCATAGTGACTCACCGTCTGTCGGCTGTCAGACATGCCGATGTCATCGTCGTTCTTGAGAACGGCAGAATTTCAGAAACCGGCCGCCACGAGCAATTGGTTCAAAATAACGGCTGGTACAGCAGGCAGAATCAGTACTATGAGACTGGAGGTGAGCGAAATGAATGAGATTAAACGATTGTTGAGTTACTCACTCGCATATAAATGGTGGTTTATTTCCGGCAGTATACTGATGATTCTGATGGTATCCTTTCAACTGATCGGACCCCTCATTATCATGACGGTACTGGATGACCACATCAGACTGGGAGCAGGTAATATTAATGTTGATGCTGTCATACGGCTCTTGATGATATATGCAATCCTCAAATTGGCACATGCGGTCGTGGCATATTTTGCTCAGATCATTTTGCAGTCGACGGGTGCAAAGGTCGTTCAAAGTATCCGCCACCAGGTATTTGAACATATACAGAAACTGCCGGTCAGGTATTTTGACAATCTGCCTGCCGGGAAGGTCGTTGCGAGAATTACAAACGACACCGAATCAATGCTTCAGTTTTTTACGTATGTGCTGCCGATGTTTCTTGTGAATGGTCTGACGATGATAGCCATCACCGTTGCGATTTTCATCGTCAACATATATGCAGGCATTATCATGCTGGTTTTTGTTCCGATCATTTTACTGTGGCTCATTTTGTACCGTAAATATTCAAATGACTATAACCATATGAAACGCGAAAGAAACAGTGATATGAATGCGGCGATCAACGAATCGATCAACGGCATGACAACCATCCAGGTATTCAATCGTGAAAAACAGGTTGAAAGTGAGTTCAGGACACTGAATGATGAATATACAGACAGCGCCACCAGACTTGTCAAACTGAACGGTTTGACAGGCGATAATCTGGCAAGCAGCATGCAGTCATTTGTCTTCGCACTTATGGTCATCGTCTTTTCCCTTGCATTTTTAAGTCCGGCAGAAGCGCTGACGGTCGGGACGATGTATTTGCTGGTGGACTATATCACACGCTTTTTCAACCCGCTTTATGAAATCGTCGGACAGATTGAAATATTTGAACAGGCCCGGGTGGCGGCTGTAAAAGTGTTCGAGATGATTGATGAAGAAGAAGAAGTTGAGGATAAAAGACGTTTGGGATATTTTGACGGGGATATCGATTTTAAAAATGTTTCTTTCTTCTATAAAGAGGGCCATCTCGTATTGAAAGATATTAACCTGAGTGTGGGAAGGGGAGAAACGATTGGGCTTGTCGGCCATACGGGGTCCGGGAAAAGCTCGATCATCAATCTTCTCATGCGTTTTTACGACCCTGCAGATGGACGGATTTTATTTTCAGGAAAAGACACAAAGGAAATCAATAAAAAAGATTTAAGAAAACATATATCGATTGTACTTCAGGACCCGTTCATCTATGCGGGCACCCTGCTTTATAATATCCGCCTCAACAATGATGGTATTTCACGTGAGGCGGCTGAAGCGGCACTTCTTGAAGTCGGCGGCAGGGAGCTCATGGGCAAGCTGGACGGCGGACTTGACGCCTATCTGCCTGAAAGAGGCGCGACTTTATCACTGGGTGAACGTCAGCTGATCTCATTTGCCAGGGCTCTTGCATTCGACCCTAAAGTACTGATACTCGATGAAGCGACGAGCAACGTAGACAGTGAAACGGAGCAGATGATTCAGCATGCGATGAAGGTGGTCAGCAGAAAACGAACGACATTTATCATCGCGCACAGACTGTCGACGATACAACATGCGGACCAGATCATCATATTAGAAGAAGGTAATATAATGGAGCGCGGGGATCACCAGAAGTTGATGGGTGTGAATGGTATTTATGCCGAGATGTTCAAGATGCAGGTGACGGCTAAGAATATGCCGAGTGCATAAGTAGTGTAATATGTACACTAAATTTCTGTGGATAACCTTGATTCGTGTTAATTAAATGGTTAACATATAAATATAATGACATTAACATAACAAGGTCACTTGTTTAGTTAACAAAACCTTTTGATAGAACTCCCGTTCTAGATATCATATATTATATTATTATCTTTTTAACAGGGGCCGGTGTATCCGGCCCCTGTTTTTGTAGTTTTTTTGCTATAAATTTATTTCTTAACCATAATAATATATGGTATTCTTTTATATACACAGTTTACTGGAGGAGTGCTCAGTGAATAAACTTTTTAACAGGAATAAGATGCTGGTTATTTTATTCGGTATCATTATATTGATATTATTCATCGGCTTTTCGATGACGGATAGAGAATCAACGACTAAAGCTGAACAATTTACGGGTGACACTGTTGCGGCTTCCCAGTCCATCATCGGTGCACCGGTTCAATTTGTATCAAATATATTCAGCAACTTTACAGGGCTCTTCGGTGCCTCGAATGAAAATGAAGCGTTGAAATCCCAGCTCGAAATGCTGCCTCAGATGTACTCTGACATTGAACGTCTGGAGTCTGAAAATGAGAAGCTGAGAGATGCGCTTGAAGTCAGTTCAAAAAGAGAATACGACACAATCAATTCACGGGTGATCTCACGTTCACAGGATCAGTGGCTGAATAATTTCACGATTGATAAAGGTGAAAATGACGGTATACAGGAAGGTATGGCTGTCATGACACCTGAAGGGCTGATCGGTATGATCAAGCGGGTCAACGGTAATTCAAGTTTCGTTGAAATGATTACAACAAACGTTTCCCAAAACAATCTGTCTGTTGAAATACAGCATGAAGATGAAGCGGTTTACGGCGCAATTGATCACTATGACAGTGAAAGGGGACTGCTGGTCATAGATAATATAAAAAATAATGCGACGGTAGAGGCGGGAGATGCAGTATATACAAGCGGCCTGGTCGGTGATTTTCCTGAAGGTCTGATTGTCGGCGAAGTCATGGAAGTCGAAAATGACGAACATGGTCTGAGCCAAAATGCTTTTATCCAGCTTGCGAGCGATCCGTCCGAAGTTGATGTCGTCTTTGTTCTGGAACGTGATCCGGAATCAATGGGAGATTAATATGAGAATTATAGTGATCTTCATTACGTCCCTTCTATTGATGTACGGCGATTTTTTATTTGCGGAATTCAGTCCTTTTGAGATCAGCCAGCTGACGGTCTATACGGTTCCGAAGCTGTTGCTCATGTATATATTGCTTTTATCGATTTATGTCAATCCGTCTATCAGCAGCTTCATTGCGATTGTCTTCGGTATTCTGATCGATATATACAGCGGACTTGTTTACGGTGTACATACTTTCGGCATGGTCGCATTCGTATTCTTCATGCACACCGCTTTCAGGGTTTTCTACAAAGACTTTGTTGCGATGGCATTTGTCGTCCTGTCATTGACATTTCTGTATGATGCCTATATCTTTCTGATCTATGGCATACTCGGACTGTTGAATATGCCGGTGTTCGATTATCTGGCGCTCCGCGCGGTACCGAGTCTGATAGTCAATGCACTGCTTTTCGTACTCGTATTTGTCATTACACTGAAAAGTTCTAAAGTGCGTAAAAACTTCCTGCCAAAACATTGACTTAGAGTCCACGGGTTGCTATAATCTAGAAGTTGATGATTTAGTAGACATCAACCGCACAATCATAGGTTAAAGTGACTAGGTCCACCTATGGATGGCGTGTCTTAATTAAAATCAGGAGGTGTAAGTATGTTTGCAATCATCGAAACAGGCGGTAAACAAGTTAAAGTAGAAGAAGGCCAGACAATTTTTGTTGAAAAATTAGAAGCAGAAGAAGGCGCAACTTTTACTTTTGACAAAGTACTTTTAGTTGGTGGAGACAGCGTTAAAGTTGGCGCACCGACAGTTGAAGGCGCAACTGTATCTGCGAAGGTTGAAAAACACGGTCGCGGTAAGAAAATCTCAGTGATCAAATTCAAGCGCAGAAAGAACTACAAGCGTAAACAAGGTCATCGTCAGCCTTATACAAAATTGACAATTGAAAAGATTGAAGCTTAATGATTAAAGTGAATATTCATGAAAATGATGATGGCCAGGTAGTATCTTTTAATATGAGCGGCCATGCTGACTTTGATGAATATGGAAAAGACATTGTTTGTGCTGGAGCTTCAGCAGTCGTTTTTGGAAATGTCAATGCCATCATATCCATGACGGATGCAAATCCGGATATAAAACTGGGTGATGACGGCGGATACTTAGAATTCAGTGTGGAACATCCAAAAGATGAAACACTGCAGATGCTTTTAAAAGCAATGATCATTTCATTAAAAACTATTGAAGAAGAATATAACGACTATATAAGAATAGAATATATGTGAGGTGAGTAACATGCTAAAGTTAAACTTACAGTTTTTCGCATCGAAAAAAGGGGTTGGGTCAACAAGAAACGGCCGTGACTCAGAGTCAAAACGTTTAGGTGCGAAGAGACAGGATGGTCAATACGTTTCAGGTGGATCAATTTTGTTCCGTCAGCGCGGTACTAAAATTCATCCGGGTGAAAATGTAGGTCGCGGTGGCGATGATACATTATTTGCTAAAATTGACGGCGTAGTTAAATATGAACGTTTTGGTCGCGACAAAAAACGTGTTTCTGTTTATCAGGAAGCAAAATAATTTTGTTACTAAAAGCATCAGCTACTGCTGGTGCTTTTTATTTTGAACGAATTGTATGATGATATATAGATACAAAGTCTTTATATCAGTGATATAATATTAAAGTAATTGAGGTGAAAATATGTTCGTAGATCAGGTCAAAGTATTTTTGAAATCAGGTGACGGCGGTAATGGTTTAGTCGCCTACAGAAGAGAGAAGTATGTTCCGATGGGCGGACCGGCCGGCGGTGACGGCGGTGACGGAGCAAGCATTATTTTCGAAGTCGATGAAGGTTTGAGAACGCTGCTGGATTTCCGTTATCAGCGTCACTTTAAGGCGAAACGCGGAGAAAACGGCATGAGTTCCAACATGCATGGTAAAAACAGTGAACCGCTTATTTTGAAAGTGCCGCCGGGTACTGTAATTAAAAAAGCGGAAGATGATGAAACAGTGGCCGATTTAACAACGCACGGCCAGCAGGCAGTAGTTGCCAAAGGCGGCCGCGGCGGACGCGGGAATTCACGTTTTGCTTCCAGCCGAAACCCTGCACCGGACTTCGCTGAAAACGGTGAACCGGGTGAAGAGTTTGAAGTGATAATGGAATTGAAATTGATGGCAGACGTTGGTCTGGTCGGTTTCCCAAGTGTCGGCAAGTCGACAATTTTAAACAGTGTTTCAAGAGCAAAGCCTAAAATAGGCGCGTACCACTTTACAACAATTGCACCGAATCTCGGTGTGGTTCAGTCTGGTGACGGGCGTTCATTTGTAATGGCGGACCTGCCGGGTCTGATAGAAGGTGCGGCAGAAGGGTCGGGTCTTGGCCACCAGTTTCTCAGACACGTGGAGAGAACGCAGGTGATTGTGCATGTTGTTGATATCAGTGAGTCCGAAGGCCGCGATGCCGTACAGGATTATCATACAATCAGGCAGGAGCTCGGAGAATACAATCCGGCACTGCTGGAACGTCCGGAAATCATTGTTCTGAATAAGACAGATTTGCTGGAAGATATGGAAATCATCGATATGTTCAAACAGGAAGTCGGTGAAGATAAAGAAATATTCGCCATTTCTGCTGCAACAAATGATAACCTTCAGCCGCTCCTATATAAAGTGGCGGACGTCCTGGATGCAAGTGAAGAAGAAGAAATAGAGCTTGATGAAACAGAAGAGCGTGTGGTTTACCGTCATGAAAAAGATCCTGATGCATTCAAGATCAGCAGAGATGACGACGGAGCTTATGTGGTCAGCGGACCGACGATTGAAAGAGTGTTCATAATGACAGACTTCAACAGAGATGCGGCAGTTCGAAGGTTTGCCCGTCAAATGCGCTCGATGGGCATTGATGATGCACTGAGAGAAAGAGGTATTCAGACAGGTGACACTGTAAGGATACTCGGCGGAGAATTTGAATTTGTAGAATAGGTGAGAAAATGTATCAATATATTGAAGGTACAATTGAAACTGTATCCCCGCACAACATCACAGTCGATGTGTCAGGTGTGGGCTATCTTATTCATGTCCCGAATCCTTTTCGTTTCGAAAAAGATAAAGGCACTAAATTGAAAGTTTATACAGAGTTGATTGTCAGAGAAGATAGCCATACACTGTACGGCTTTAAAAACATGGAAGAAAAAGAGTTGTTTCAAAATTTGCTCAGAGTGAAAGGCATCGGTCCTAAAAGTGCACTCGCGATATCCGCGGCGAGCTCTCCGGATGAAGTCATAACGGCAATTGAAAATGAAGATCAGGCCTTTATGAGCAAGTTCCCCGGCATTGGCAAAAAGACAGCCAGCCAGATTATACTGGATTTGAAAGGCAAGCTTGTACAGAGTGATAAAGTGGCTGTATCAACATCCGATAACGATTATGTCAAAGAAGCGATGCTGGCGCTGGAAGCGCTAGGTTACAGCAAGAGAGAGCTGTCGAAAGTGGATAAAAAGCTGCAGTCGGAGAGTTTTGAATCTGTAGATGCGGCAGTGAAATCAGGATTGAAATTACTAGTTCAATAGAGGTGTTATTATGTCAGAACATGATGACAGAATTTTAGATGAACATCAGATGGATGAAGACATGGAAGTGGAATTGTCCCTCAGACCGGAATATTTAAAACAGTATATCGGTCAGGATGCGATGAAAAACAATTTGCAGGTTTTTATCCAGGCTGCCAAGATCCGGGAGGAAGCATTGGATCATGTCATTTTGCATGGTCCGCCGGGGCTTGGAAAGACGACTTTATCTAATATCATTGCGAATGAAATGGAAGTTAATATCCGTTCCACATCCGGTCCGGCAATAGAGCGTGCAGGCGACCTTGCTGCGATATTATCGAGCCTTGAGCCGGGCGATGTTTTGTTCATAGATGAAATACACAGAATTCCGCGTGCGGTTGAAGAGATTTTATATTCAGCGATGGAAGACTTTTTCATCGATGTCATTATCGGTAAAGGCGAAGAGGCGAGAAGCATCCGTATCGATCTGCCGCCGTTCACACTGGTCGGGGCGACAACGCGCTTTGGCAGCCTGAGCGCGCCGCTCCGTGACCGTTTCGGGGTGCAGCTGAGACTGGAATACTATGATGTGGACAGTCTGATTACGATCGTTGAAAGAACGTCGGAAATCTTTAATGTGGAAATTAACCCTGACAGTGCCATCGAGCTTGCGAAGCGTTCAAGAGGGACACCAAGAATCGCAAACCGTCTGCTGCGCCGGGTCAGAGATTTTTCCATCGTGAAAGAAGAAGAGTCGATTTCAATGGAAACGACGAACCATGCGCTCAGCGTACTGGAAGTCGATTCGATGGGACTGGACCCTGTCGACCATCGTATCATGAATACGATTATCGATACATATGGCGGCGGTCCGGTCGGACTTGAAACAGTGGCTGTGTCGATCGGTGAGGAAGTTGTCACGCTGCTGGATGTATATGAGCCGTTTTTAATCCAGCAGGGGTTCCTTGAACGGACACCGAGAGGCCGTAAGGCAACAGGCAAAAGCTATGAATATTTTAAAGGTGACAGCAAGTGATTTGTGTGGAAATGAGGAATGATTTTGAAGCTTGAAGAATTTGATTTCGATTTACCGGAAGAATTGATTGCCCAGACACCGCTTAAGGACCGCTCGAGCAGCCGTCTTTTGGCACTGGATAAGACTGACGGACAAATAGAAGATAATACTTTCAATGAGGTATTAAAGTATTTTAACGCAGGCGATGTACTCGTATTGAATGATACGAAAGTGCTGCCTGCCCGTTTGTATGGAATTAAAGAAGACACCGGGGCAAAGATTGAAATGCTGCTACTCACACCTGTGGAAGACGGATATGAAGTATTGATCCGTCCCGCGAAAAAGGTGAAAGTGGGCACAAAAGTTGTCTTCGGCAATGGTGAACTTGCCGCTGAATGTACGGCTATTTTTGATGAGGGCATCCGTCATATGAAATTGCATCATGACGGCATTCTTGAAAACGTACTGGACGCGCTTGGTGAAATGCCGCTGCCGCCGTATATTAAAGAAACATTGGAAGATAAAGACAGATACCAGACAGTATATGCGAAAGAAACAGGTTCTGCCGCAGCACCGACAGCAGGTCTTCATTTCACGAATGAACTGCTGGATGAAATCAGGGATGCAGGTGTTAAAATCGTCACGATTACACTGCATGTCGGCCTGGGCACTTTCCGTCCAGTCAGCGTGGAAACGATTGAAGATCATAAAATGCATTCGGAGTATTATATGATGTCTGGCGATACTGCAGAAGTACTGAATACGGTAAAAGAAAATGGAGGAAAGATCATCAGCGTCGGAACGACAAGTACAAGAACACTTGAAACGATTATGTCTAAATATGATACTTTCAAAGCATCCAGCGGATTTACGGATATTTTCATCTATCCCGGATTTGAATATAAAGCGGTGGATGTGCTCATCACCAATTTCCATCTGCCCAAGTCATCACTCGTCATGCTGGTCAGTGCTTTTTGCTCCAGAGATAGGATTTTGAATGCTTATCAGCATGCTGTTAATAACCAATATCGTTTCTTCAGCTTTGGAGATGCGATGATTATTCATGGAGGTACCACTCATGGCAATTCGTTATGAACATATTAAAACATGTAAACAGACCGGCGCGCGCCTGGGTAAACTGCATACACCCCACGGTGTAATCGATACCCCGATATTTATGCCTGTCGGCACACTGGCAACCGTAAAGTCTATGACACCGGAAGAGCTTGCAGATATCGGCAGCCAGATCATTTTATCAAACACATATCACCTGTGGCTGCGTCCGGGCAGTGATATCATCAGAGAAGCAGGCGGCCTGCATCAGTTCATGAACTGGGACAAGCCGATCTTAACAGATTCCGGCGGTTTCCAGGTATTCAGCCTGAGCGACTCCCGTGAAATCAAAGAAGAAGGCGTTCATTTCAGAAGCCATCTGGACGGTTCTAAACTGTTTTTAAGTCCTGAAGGCGCGATGGATATTCAGCATGACCTCGGCTCCGACATCATGATGTCATTTGATGAGTGCCCGCCGATTCCGGCAGAATACGGCTATGTCAAAGATTCACTTGAAAGAACATCAAGATGGGCTGAAAGAGGCCTTGAGCACCATTTGAAAAAAGGTCATGACAAACACCAGGCGCTGTTCGGCATCGTGCAGGGCGGAGAGTATGAAGATCTGCGTGCTCAAAGTGCGAAAGATCTTGTAAGCATGGATTTTCCAGGCTATTCGATCGGCGGTCTGTCAGTCGGCGAACCGAAACCGGTAATGTACAGAATGCTTGAGCATACAATTCCTTTATTGCCTGAAAATAAACCCCGTTATCTGATGGGCATCGGTTCACCAGATGCACTTATTGAAGGTGTTATCCGCGGTGTGGACATGTTTGACTGCGTCCTGCCGACAAGAATCGCAAGAAACGGCACAACGTTGACATCACAGGGCAGAGTAGTGGTAAAAAATAAAAAGTTTGAAAGAGATTTTACACCGCTTGATCCGAATTGTGACTGCTATACTTGTAAAAATTACAGTAAAGCATACCTTCGCCACCTGATTAAAGCGAATGAAATACTCGGACTCAGACTTACTACTTATCATAACCTGTATTTTCTGTTAAAATTGATGGAAGGTGTTCGAAGTGCGATTTTAAATGATAGATTATCAGATTTTAAAGAAGCGTTTTTCGACTCATATGGATTAAATGAAAAAAATCCGAAAAACTTTTAGAGGAGTGTTTGAGAAAGAATGGAATTTTTAATGCCATTATTACCTTTTATTGCAATCATCCTGGTTATGTATTTCCTGATGATTCGTCCGGCTCAAAAGAAACAGAAACAGGTACAGGAAATGCAGGCGGGTCTTCAAAAAGGAGACGACGTCATCACTATAGGCGGCGTACACGGCCGTGTTGAGTCATTTGACCAGAAGCACATGTATATACTTACAGATGACCAGGGCACCGTACTTAAATTCGAAAGAGTTGCATTAAAAGAAGTTGTTAGATAATACGAAGTCGACACTAGTTGTCGGCTTTTGTGTTTTAATTTAAACTTATTAACGTTATAATAAGAACGTTAAGTTGTGAAAAATAGAGGTGTCACATTTGAGAAATAAACTAAGTTACATAATCATTGCTTTAGCTGTCGGAATCGGACTTATCACTGTTGTTGCTTTGACTGCGGATGATGTCGGCGAAGATGTCAATCTCGGACTCGATCTGCAGGGCGGTTTTGAAGTGCTCTATGAAGTCGAACCGCTGAATGAAGGGGATGAAATTGACGAAACCGCTGTCAGCAGTACAGCAAGCACGTTGGATTCGAGAGTCAACGTCCTCGGTGTATCGGAACCGAATATACAGATTGAAGAAGGCAACAGAATAAGGGTTCAGCTCGCAGGTGTGGAAGACCAGACCGAAGCGAGAGAGCTGCTCAGCACACAGGCGGAACTGACAATCCGTGATGTTGAAGATAACGTCCTGTTATCCGGTTCGGACCTTGTTGAAGGCGGCGCTTCCCAAAATTTCGATGAATTCAATAATGCGATGGTCACTTTGGAGCTTCAGAGTGCAGAGAAATTCAGGGAGATCACTGAAGAGATCTCTGAAAGGCCGGAAGGTGAAAACCTGATGGTCATTTGGATGGACTTTGTCGAAGGTGAAGATTCATTCGCCGAAGAAGCACAAAAAGAAAGTCCGAAGTTCGTTTCCGCTCCGACTGTCAGTGCACCAATCAACTCCAACGAAGTGATGATCTCCGGTGGATTTGAAGGCCAGGAAGGTGTGGAACGGGCACAGAACATTGCATCACTGCTGAATTCCGGGTCTCTGCCTGTAGAATTGAATGAAGTGTATTCAACTTCTGTCGGCGCGCAGTTCGGTGAACAGGCACTGCAGGAAACGGTATTGGCAGGGGCAATTGGTATTGCTCTGGTATTCATCTTTATGGTGGCCTTTTACAGACTGCCGGGGGTTATTGCGACTGTGACTTTATTCGTCTATATATATTTGACCGTATTCGGCTTCAACATGATTAACGGTGTGTTGACACTGCCGGGTATCGCAGCCTTGATTCTCGGTGTCGGCATGGCCGTCGATGCGAATATCATTTTGTACGAACGGCTGAAAGATGAACTGAGAATCGGCCGCAGTATTAAAAAGGCGTATAAAAAAGCGGCACAAAATTCGATCTGGACTATTCTGGATGCAAACATCACTACAATGATTGCCGGTCTAGTACTGTTTGCATTCGGTACGAGCAGTGTCAAAGGTTTTGCGACCATGCTCATACTGTCTATTGTGATGAGCTTTGTCACTGCTGTGTTCTTGACACGCGTGTTGATGAGACTGGTCGTCCACTCCGGATACCTGAATGATAAATTATGGCTCTTCGGCATAAAGGAAAAAGACAGATACAAGCTGAGCGAAGGAAAAGATATTGAAGACTTGACGACCCCGTGGGATCGTTTTGACTTTGTGAAACACACTAAAAAGTTCTTTGCTTTCAGTATTGCCTTACTGATACTGGGTATCGGCGCCCTTGCTGTATTCAACCTGAATCTCGGTGTTGATTTTACGAGCGGTACACGGGCGGATATTGAAATTTCCGACGAGGCCGGTGTGGATGATGTTGAAAACACACTTGAAGAACTTGGCATCGCTCCTGAAAGCATTACTACTTCAGGCGATAATACTGTCGTCGCGAGATACACAACTGATTTATCTCAGGATGAAGTGACTTCGATGCAGGACACATTCAATGAAATGTACGGCGCAACACCGATGATCAGTACGGTCAGTCCTGTAATCGGAAAAGAACTTGTACAAAATGCGATGCTCGCACTAATCATCGCTTCATTTGGAATCATCGCCTATGCAACGATACGTTTCGAGTGGCGCATGGCGCTGCCGGCTGTTATCGCCCTGATGCATGATGTATTCATCATGGTTGCACTGTTTTCCATCTTCAGAATAGAAATGGATATTACAATCATTGCAGCAGTATTGACGATTGTCGGTTACTCCATCAATGATACGATTGTGACGTTCGACAGAATCAGAGAGAACCTGCGCAAAGTGAAAGTAATAAAGAGCGAAGAAACGATAGATCAGATCATCAACCGTTCGCTCAAGCAGACAGCCACACGTTCGATCAACACTGTTTTGACAGTCTTTATCGTTGTACTGCTTCTTGTCACGCTTGGCAGCAGTTCGATATTCGGCTTCAGTCTCGGTCTTCTTATCGGCCTTATCAGCGGGGTATATTCATCATTCTTCATCGCCATCCAATTATGGGGCGTATTGAAGAAGCGTCAGCTTAGAAAAAATGGCGGCGAACTGGTCGTATATGAAGAAACGACGACAAATGATGAAAAAATATTAGTTTAATATTATTTGAAAATGCCTGGATTTTCCGGGCATTTTTTTAAAGGGTGTTTATTATATGTTTAAGTCTAAATATGAATGGAAAGTCCGTAAAAGTGATCAGGACATGCCACGGGAACTGATTGATAAATACCGTCTGAATGAATTGGAACAGCGCATACTGGAAAACAGGGGGTACGTCACTGACGAAGACCTGGTGCAGTTATACGACACTGAAACTTACGATGCACATGCGGTCTATGAGATCGACCACGCTGTGAAAAGAATTGAAGATGCCCTGAACAATGATGAACGGATTCTGATATACGGCGACTTTGATGCGGACGGCATTACCAGTACTGCGATATTGTATACAGCACTTAATAAAGTCAGCCAAAAAGTGGATTATCTTATTCCAAACAGAATCGATCACGGCTATGGCCCGAACATTGAACTGTTCGAAGAACAGGTGACAGGGCACTATGATCTGGTGATTACAGTGGATAACGGTATCGCCGCAGTGGATGAAATTGAATATTTAAGACAGCGGGATATTGATGTCATTATCGTCGATCACCATGAATTTTCTGAAACACTGCCGGATGCGATTATTGTGCATGCGGCGCATGAAGCTGGAGATTATCCTTTCAAATATTTGGCCGGTGTCGGGATTACTTACAAGCTGATCTGTGCACTCGGTCTGGACGATGATGAGATGCTCGGCCTCGTGGCCATCGGTACAGTGGCAGACCTTGTCAGTATTATCGATGAAAATAAACGGCTCGTCATAGACGGCCTGAAGCAGATCAATTCGAAGCCGTCGCTCGGCATACAGACTTTATTATCCGTCTCTGGACACAGTGGTCTCGTGGATGAGGAAACCATCGGTTTCGGCATCGCACCGAGACTGAACAGTTCAGGAAGAATTGCGGATGCGGCGATCGCTGTCGAGTTACTGCTCACCGGAGATACATCAGAAGCATTCGAACTGGCATCAGAACTCGAGCAGCTGAATAATGAACGCAAATTACTCGTACAGGAAACATTTGAAGATGCGGACACCAAGTATAAAGAAACCGAAGATGTCATCATCGTCCACAGTGATGATTATCATCCGGGAGTCATTGGCATTGTCGCTTCCAGGCTGAATGAAGCTTACGGCAAACCGGCAATTGTTCTGACACTGGACGGTGAAACTTACAGAGGGTCCGCCCGGTCGATAGACGGCCTCGACTTTCTTGAAATCATCAGGGAAAACGACACTTTCGTCAATAAAGCCGGCGGTCATTCCCAGGCCTTCGGCATAGAGATTGCAAAGGAAAGCATTAATGATTTCAGCCAGTCGATTGAACAATATTTCAAAGATCAGAATTTATCACTCAAACCGGAGAAGCATATAGATTTGATGGTTGAAAAAGATGAGTATAAAATTGCAGAGTTTGAACGCTTTGAAAATCTGAAGCCTTTTGGACAGGCATTCAACCGTCCTATTTTTATGATCAACCAGGGGCGGATAAAAAGTCTGAAGCAGGTCGGCAAAGACAGAAATCATATTAAAATCACTTTTCACGATATATCCATTGATACGATAGGATTTAATTTCGGACATCTGTTCCACGAAGTTTCCGTCGGTGATACAATCAGTCTTGTAGGAACCGTCAACATCAATGAATTCAATTCAAAAAGATCATTGCAGATGATCATTCAGGATGCGGAAATATCCAACGTCCAGATTTTGGATATGAGAAGCAAAGTGAACCAGAACTTCTCGATGATTTCTGCGGATGATCACTTCCTGATCAGAAACGGTGCTGAGAAGAAAGGGCAGAACTATTACCACTATGGTGAGAAACTGCCGTTTGCAATCGACACACTGGTATTGAGAGACCTGCCGGAGTCGCTGGATCTGCTCAGCGAATCACTGAATAATATCCACGTTTCAAAAATCATTATGATATTCAACAATAGAGAAGAACTTTATTTTACAGGTGTACCGGGTTTTGAACTGGTTGATGGTGTTTACGGATTTATCCGCGAACGTGAAAATGGCACAATCAATTTAATCGAAGATGCGCGCAGATTGGCGGACCATTTTAATATCAGCATGAAATTACTTAAGATGGTTACTGATATACTGGAAGAACTAGAGAAAATTGAAGTGAAAAATGGTATAATAATAAAGAAGGGCACCGATGATGGAATTGTTCAAAGTGAAGTTGAGCATTCAAAAGTCAAGACTGCCATTGAACAACAAATCCAGTCGGAATCAAAACTTAAAATGTCTTCAAATCAGGAATTAAAAACTTACATTAAAAGGTTAATCGTAGATGATGGAGGAAACAATGAATCTTAAAGATTATGTATCAGAAGTACCAAATTGGCCAAAAGACGGCGTGAGCTTTAAAGATATTACAACAATCATGGACAGTGGGGAAGCATACAAATATGCGACCGATCAGATTGTCGACTTCGCAAAGGAAAAAGAAGTGGATATTATCGTCGGCCCTGAAGCCCGCGGGTTTATCATCGGCTGCCCTGTGGCATACAGCATGGGCATCGGTTTTGCGCCTGTCAGAAAAGACGGTAAGCTGCCGCGTGAAGTGATCAAGTATGAATATGACCTGGAGTATGGTTCAAATGTACTGACAATGCACAGAGATGCCATCAAGCCGGGACAGCGTGTGCTGATTACGGATGATCTGCTTGCTACCGGCGGTACGATTGTTGCGACGATCAAACTGATCGAGGAACTTGGCGGTATTGTAGTCGGTATTGCATTTTTAATCGAATTGAAATATTTGAATGGTATGGAAAAACTGAAAGAATATGATACCATATCATTAATCTCATATGATTCTTAAGAAAAGTCTGTTAAATCAGGCTTTTTTTTATAGTAGCGTTTCTTTGTTTTATAAATTGTAGTATGATAGGTCTATCTATTTTATTGTTGAAGGTGGTGAGCTGATGGGCAGAGAATATCCATATACTAAAGATGATGTGTTCAATATGTGTGAGAGCTATTTGTCGGAAAATGACCTGAATATGATTAAAAAAGCTTATGGTCTGGCTTTTGAAGCACATGATGGACAGTTTAGAAAAAGTGGATTGCCTTACATACTGCATCCGGTTCAGGTGGCAGGTATTTTGGCTGAGCTTAAATTGGACGGCCCGACGATCATTGCCGGATTTCTGCATGATGTTGTCGAGGATACAGTTTACACCCATGATGACCTGGTGGACATGTTCAACGAAGAAGTGGCCATCATTGTTGATGGTGTGACAAAGCTCGAAAAGGTGAAGTACCGGTCTCAGCAGGAGCAGCAGGCAGAAAACCACAGAAAATTATTTGTGGCAATCGCAAAAGATATCCGTGTGATATTGGTCAAGCTTGCAGACAGGCTGCATAATATGCGGACATTAAAAGCGATGCCGGAAGAAAAACAGTACCGGACGTCTCTTGAAACATTGGAAATCTATGCACCGCTCGCTCATCGTCTGGGTATCTCAAGTATTAAGTGGGAACTGGAAGATACGGCACTCCGTTATATTGAACCCAAACAATATTTCAAGATTGTCAGTATGATGAAAAAGAAGCGCAGTGAACGTGAAGAGGTTATCAATGAAGCGATTGATAAAATCGAAGCCGAGATGGATAAGACAAGTATAGAGGGATCACTGTCCGGCCGGCCAAAACATATATACAGCATATATAAGAAGATGAAAAAGCAAAGTAAGCAGTTCGACCAGATTTTCGATTTGCTTGCCGTAAGAGTGCTTGTTGATAACATCAAGGACTGTTATGCCGTCCTCGGTGTCATCCACACGATATGGAAGCCGCTGCCGGGACGCTTTAAAGACTATATAGCGATGCCGAAACCGAATATGTATCAATCCCTTCATACGACCGTGGTGGGGCCGCAGGGAGACCCGCTTGAAATACAGATCAGAACACATGAAATGCATGAAATTGCTGAGCATGGGGTGGCTGCACACTGGGCTTATAAAGAAAACAAAGATGTAAAAGTCAAAGATTCCAGAATCAACTGGTTCAAAGACCTTGTGGATCAGGAAACCTCCTCACCGGATGCAGAAGAATTCATGGAAGCTTTAAAAACAGATCTGCTGAGTGACAAGGTCTACGTGTTTACACCGAACGGAGACGTTGTCGAGCTGCCGAAAGGCGCTGTTCCGATAGATTTTGCCTATCAAGTGCACTCGGAAGTCGGCAACCATATGATCGGTGCCAAAGTGAACGGAAAAATCGTGACGATTGACCATAATCTGGAGACTGGCGACATCGTTGAAATCCGGACGAGCAAGCAATCATACGGACCAAGCCTCGACTGGCTGAAACTGGTCAAATCCAGCAGCTCAAAAAATAAAATCAGGTCCTTCTTCAAAAAGCAGGACAGAGCCAGCAATATAGAAAAAGGCCGTTTTGGTGTCGAAGCTGAAATTAAAAAGCGTGAATATAAACCTGATAATATATTGAAAGATAAATATATAGAACCTGTTTTGGACCGGTATAACTTGAATAATGAGGATGATCTTTTTGCGATGATCGGCTTTGGCGGTGTGACTGCCCAGCAGGTGACCAACCGGCTGATGGAAAAATTCAAGGCTGCTGAAGGATCGACTGCAAATCAGATTGAAGAGATCGACCGCAGTCACCACTATAAGGAAATATCGACAGAATCCGGGGTCTATGTCGAAGGCATGGATAATCTGCTGATCAATCTTTCCAAATGCTGCAATCCGATACCGGGTGATGATATTACCGGATACATTACAAAAGGCCACGGTGTTAAGGTTCACGTTTCGCACTGTCCGAATATCGTCAATGAAACAGAGCGGATCATTGACGTAGAATGGGTGAAGAATAAGAATAAAGACCGTAAGTACCAGGCGGATCTGGAAATCAAAGGTTTCGACCGCACCGGCCTTGTCAATGAAATATTGAATGTCATAGCAAGCACGAAATTTCCAATCACTCATGTGAATGCAAAGAGTGATGTAGATAAATATGCAAGAGTCAACATATCCGTAATGGTGCAGAATACAACGGATCTGTACCGGATAGTGGATAAGATTAAACAACTGAAAGATATATACAGTGTGGAACGCGTATTTAAATGAGGTGAAAAAATGAGAGTCGTTTTACAGAAAGTTTCCGATGCAAGAGTTGTAAAAAACGATTTGTTCAATGAAATCAATCATGGTTATTTATTGCTGGTAGGGGTAAGTGAAGACTCCACTTCTGAAGATGCAAGAAAACTGGCAGAAAAGATAGCCAAATCAAGAAATTTTGAAGACGGAGACGGCAAGATCAACTTGTCGATCAATGATGTCAAAGGTGAAATATTAAGCATCTCACAATTCACACTTTATGCTGATACTAAAAAGGGGAACCGTCCGAGTTTTATACAAGCTGCAAAAAGTGAGAAAGCACTCGCGCTGTACAAAGAATTCAACGAAGTGCTCAGTTCTTTCGGTATAACCGTCAAAGAAGGTTTCTTCGGAGAACATATGAATGTTCAAATCAATAATGACGGACCGATTACGATTATTTATGAAGCCAGGGACGGAAAAATTATCTGATGGATATCATTAAAAGATGGATGAAACAGGCATCACATGCAACAATAAAATTTTTAAAATATAAAAAATCACTCTACATGATTCCACTATTTTTTATGGTTATGGCTGTCTTAATCGTTTCAGTATTATATTTTCTATTTCATACAGACTTGTTCAGCGATGAACCTGAAGAAGAGACGGAACATGAATCCATTATCATAGATTTTGACCAGGGTGCCGATGTCACTTTTAACGGGGAAACAATCGTCATCGATCCGGGGCATGGCGGAAAAGATCCAGGTGCATCGAGTGTATCAGGCCAGACGGAAGCGGAGATCGTTTATTCGATTGCTGAGAAGACTAAAGATATACTCGAGAGCAATGGTGCAAATGTAGAGTTTACACGGGCACAGGATGAATTTGCCTCCCTCGATGAACGTGAAGCAGACGGCGACCTGTTCATCAGCCTTCACAGTGATGCGATGGAAGATCCATCGATTACCGGGTTCACGACTTTCTATACTTATGATAATCAAAAAGAATTCGCAGAGGCGATGAATGCGTCTCTGGACAAATATTCCGACTTCCGCAACCGCGGGACTAAACAGTCAAATTATCAGGTGACATGGCAGCTGGATTATCCGGCGACTTTAATAGAACTTGGTTATTTGAGCAATGAAATTGATGACAGAATGCTGTCTACGGAAGATTATCAGGACTTGATGGCACAGGCTATCGCTGAAGGTATTTACAACTATTTAAATTGATTTCCTTGACTTTAAATAATGAAATGACTATTATTAACATAAATATAAACGAATTTCGTTTTATCCGAAGAGAATATATAATACCGGGTCAAAGAGAGTTTACAGTTGCTGAAAGTAAACACCTGCAAAATATATTTGCTGACACTTTGGAGAGAATCCTGTCAATATCAGGCGGTGGCAATCGTTATCATGCTAGAGGATTATTTCTTAGAGGAATAATCAAATTAGGGTGGCAACACGACGATATCGTCCCTTATACCATAATAGGTATAAGGGGCTTTTTTATTTTATAAGGAGTGAAAGTAATGATTCAGATACCAAGAGGTACACAGGATATACTGCCCGGTGAGAGTTACAAATGGCAAATCATAGAAAATCAACTGAGAGAAATTGCGACAAATTATAATTATCATGAGCTGAGAACACCGATTTTCGAGTCGACTGATTTGTTTGTCAGAGGCGTCGGCGGCTCAACAGATATAGTCAATAAGGAAATGTATACTTTTGAAGACAAAGGCGGCCGCAGCATGACTTTAAGACCTGAAGGCACAGCACCTGTTGTCAGAAGTTACATTGAAAATAAAATGCAGCATGATGTGAATCAGCCGGTAAAAGTATTTTACAAAGAACCGATGTTCAGATATGAAAGAAGGCAGAAAGGCAGATACCGGCAGTTCGTACAGTTCGGGGTCGAAGCGATCGGGGTCGAAAACCCTCTGATTGATGTGGAAGTATTGAGCATGCTGATGCATATTTACCAGTCATTTGGATTGAAAAATCTTAAACTTTACATCAACTCAATCGGTGACCATGACAGCAGAAAAGCATATAACGATGCGCTGGTCGAACACTTCAGACCGCGTATTGATGAGTTCTGTTCAGACTGTCAAACAAGGATCGATACAAATCCGATGCGAATATTGGATTGTAAAAAAGACCGGGATCATGAGCTGATTAAAAATGCACCGGTCATATACAACTTCTTAAATGTTGAATCAAAAGAGTATTTTGAAACTGTGAAAGCAAAACTGACTGAAATCGGCATTGATTATGAAGTCGACTACAACCTGGTCAGAGGGCTCGATTATTACACACACACAGCATTTGAACTGATGAGTGATGCTGAAGGGTTCGGCGCAATTACAACATTATGCGGCGGGGGCAGATATAACGGTCTGCTCGAACTGCTCGACGGACCGAAAGAAACAGGTATCGGTTTCGGCATGAGTATCGAGCGTCTGCTTCTGGCGCTTGAAGCTGAAGGCATCGAACTTGAACAGCCTGAAGGCATCGACCTCTATGTCTGTACGCTAGATGATAATTCATTCAATAAGGCAGGGACTTTATTACATGAATTAAGAACTGAAGGCATCAGTGCGGATATGGACTACAAGCAGAGAAAACTGAAAGCTCAGATGAAAGATGCAGACAGAAAAAGAGCACAGTTTGTTATCGTCTTAGGCGAGCAGGAGTTTGAAACAGGCCGGGTGGAACTGAAAAACATGAAAAATGGCGAAACACAAAACGTTCAGATTGATGAACTAGTAAAATATTTGGAGGATTAATAATGACAAGAATATTTGTATCCGAAGTAATTGAAAAAGACATAAACGAATCGATTCATCTGTCAGGCTGGGTTCAGAGACGCCGTGATCTTGGTGGATTGATTTTCATCGATCTGCGTGACCGCAGCGGTACGATCCAAATCGTTTTTAATCCTGAAGTATCAAAAAAATCTTTGAATATTGCAGAAGACGTCCGCAGTGAATTCGTCATCGATGTAAAAGGGACGGTTGCACAAAGAGACGAGTCACAGGTCAACCCCAATATTGAAACCGGAAAAATTGAAATCATCGTTGAAGATGTGGAAGTTATTTCTAAGGCGAAAACACCGCCGTTCCACATCCAGGATGAAACGGTGACAGAAGATGTCAGGTTAAAATACAGATATTTGGACTTGAGACGTCCAAAGCTTCAAGATACTTTAAAATTGCGTCATCAGCTTAAGCAGAGTGTCCATGCATTTCTTGGACAGGAAGGATTTATCGATGTCGAGACACCTGTGTTGTCCAAGTCAACACCGGAGGGCGCAAGGGATTATCTGGTGCCGTCACGGGTTCATGAAGGTGAATTCTTTGCTCTGCCGCAGTCACCTCAGATTTATAAGCAGCTGTTGATGCTGTCGGGTATGGAGAAGTATTATCAGATTGTAAAATGTTTCAGGGACGAAGACCTGCGTGCTGACAGACAGCCCGAATTCACTCAGATTGATATTGAACAGTCATTCGTTGACCAGGAAGATATCATGACATTGAATGAAAGATTGATTACTAAAGTGATGAAAGATATTAAAGGCATGGATATCACTACACCTTTCCCGAGAATCACTTATGATGATGCGATGGCGAAATACGGTGTGGACAAGCCGGATACCCGTTTTGACCTGCACCTTCATGATATTACGGAATTCAGTCAATCAGTTGATTTCAAAGTGTTCAAATCAACCGCTGAAAGCGGCGGTCTGGTCAATGCAATCGTTGTGCCGGACCAGGCGGATGCTTATTCCAGAAAAGATATTGATAAGCTTGAGAGTTTTGTTAAAATCCACGGTGCAAAAGGCTTGGCATGGATGAAGTTCACTGATGAAGGATTTTCAGGGCCGATTGCGAAATTCTTCGATGGTGATAAGCAGGGTGAACTGAAGCAGTTAATGGATATTAACGACAACGACTTGGTTCTGTTTGTTGCAGATAAGAAAAAAGTGGTGCACGCGTCACTCGGCAACTTGAGAAACAAACTGGCTAAGGATCTGGGACTGATCGATAAAAATCAGTACAACTTTATCTGGGTGACTGACTGGCCTTTATTTGAATACGATGAAGATGAAGACAGATATTCAGCAGCTCACCACCCATTCACTTCACCTAAAAAGGAAGATGAAGATAAGCTTGAAACTGCACCTGAAGCAGTTAAAGCGAATGCATACGATATTGTACTGAACGGCTATGAACTTGGCGGCGGTTCAATACGTATCCATGATAAAGAACTTCAGGAAAGAATGTTCAGAGCGCTCGGCTTCTCCGATCAGGAAAGAGACGAGCAGTTCGGATTCCTGCTTGAAGCATTCACATACGGTGCACCGCCGCACGGCGGCATCGCATACGGTTTCGACCGTTTTGTCATGCTTCTTGCCGGCACAGATAATATCAGAGACGTTATCGCGTTCCCTAAAACAGCAAGTGCGAGCGACCTGATGATGAACGCGCCGTCAGCAGTGTCGGAAGATCAGCTGAAGGAACTGCACATCGATTTGGATATCGAAAAATAAAAATCTTACTGCTCATTCATAAAGGATGAGCAGTTTTTTTATTTTGAAGAATCGGACGATGAGTGCTGCAGTGTGCAGCCAGAACGAAAAATAGCTGTAACTACACACTTGACGGGGTGAAACGTTTAGATGGGATAGAAAAATCGGTTATCTGCACAGCAGCGGGTATAAAATGTGCAGATGGCATAGAAAATGAGGCTATGTGCACACCACAAGACATTAAGTGTGAAGACAGCTTAAAATTTATCGCTATATGAACGGCGTACCTCCATCCACTTTGAAATTTGGATTCGTACTAAACCAACAGTCTTGTTTAAAATATCTGAAAAGTTTGATATTATTAAATTAAAATGGAGGAAAATGATATGAAATACTTTGCAGTATTTTTACCCATGCTGGATGAACAGAAAAGTAAGGATTACAGAGAAGAACATTTGAAGTTTCTTGAAGATTTGAGAAATAAAGAGACCATCATCATGAATGGCAAATTTACTGACGGGGCAGGGGGTCTCGTTATTTACAAAGGGAATGACCAGGATGAAATCAAAGCACTCGTCGAACAGGATCCATACATTGTGAATGGTGCACGAAATTATGAAATGCATGAATGGGAAATGGTATTTAATTATAAAATTTAGGAGTGGTTCAATGAATATCGGTTTTATCGGACTCGGAATAATGGGTAAGCCAATGAGCGTCAACCTGCTAAAAAATAATCAGAAAGTATTTATCAGCAGCTCTAATGATGATACCAATGATGAGCTCGCCAACTACGGTGCAACCGTGCTGGCTGATTATGAAGCGGTGGCAGAGCAGTCGGAAGTAATCATTTTAATGCTGCCGGATTCTAAAGAAGTGCGTGAAGTCGTCATCGACAGAGAATTATATAAAAAGTTCAATCCCGGAACAATTGTCGTTGATATGAGCTCGATCAACCCTGAAACGAGCAAAGAAGTCTTCAAAACGATAAAAAAGGACGGACATCAGTATATCGATGCACCCGTCAGCGGGGGCGAAGAAAAAGCGATAGACGGCACTCTTTCAGTGATGGCCGGCGGTGACGAAGAGACTTTTAATCAAATAAAACCAATTTTGGAATACATGGGTGCAAGTATTGTCCATACTGGACCTGTTGGTTCGGGCAACTCGGTGAAACTGGTCAACCAGGTGATTGTGGCGAATAATATCGGAGCACTTTCAGAAGGGATAACTCTTGCTAAACAATTGGACCTTAATCTGGATACAGTCTATAATGCAATCAGCGGAGGTTTGGCAGGCAGTACCGTGATGGATACTAAATTTAAAAAGATGGCAGAAGAAGAATACGGGCCGGGCTTTAAAATGAAGCTCCATATGAAAGATTTGAATAACGCATTTGAAAGTGTCGATGAAGATTTCTCCAAAAAAATTCCGATCACTAAACAGATGAAAGAAATCATGGCTGAATTATTGGAAGATGATGGTGTGAGCGAAGATGACCACAGCGCATTATACAAGTATTACACCAGCAAAAAAGACAACAGACAGTAATCATGTCTGTTGTCTTTATTTACTTACCAGAGCTTAAATCCTTTTGCACCCGGTATATTTTCTGTGAACATTTGTGTAATCGGTACTGTATAAGCAATAAGCAGCAGGAATACCGTTATGATGATCAGTACTCTCCAGTTTTCAACCCACTTGGTTGTCGGAACGCTTTGATCCATCATGGATGCTACAGGGAATGCTTCGACTTCTTTAGTTTTCGGTCCGGTCATCAGCTGAATGAACAGGATGACTGCTATGACAATCGCAACGAACAGGAAAGTGCCGCCGACAGCCTGGAGAACTTGATAAGTAATCCATTCCTGTGCGATGTTCGCTCCGCCATATTCAGAGAATGTAGAGCGTCTTGGTGCGCCTCTTAAGCCTGCAAAGTGCATTGCAGCCGACATCAGTCCCATTCCGAAAGTCCATGTATACCCAAGATAGAGTCCCATATTATTCAGCTGTTTTGTTATTTTACGTCCTGTAATATGCGGCAGCAGGAACATCATGATACCGAAGTATGTCAATATGACCGGCGCCCCGACAGTGATGTGGAAGTGACCCACCACCCAGATGGTGTTGTGCACCAGCTGGTTCATCTGTCCTGAAGCGTTAATGATACCGCCGATACCACCCGGAATAAAGAACAGCATACCGAGAAACGGCAGTACAAATCGTGCGTCTGTCCAAGGCAGTTTTTTAAACCAGTCCAAAATACCTGTCGTACCCATTTTGCGGCCGTGTGTCTCAAATACTGCAAATAAACTGAACGCTGTCATCAGGGAAGGGACAATAACTGCGAAAGTCAGTACGACCTGCAATCCTTTCCAGAATGCGTCTATACCCGGCTCAGTCAACTGATGGTGTATACCGACCGGTATACTGAAGAATAAAAACAGTACGAAACTCATTCGTGCGAGATTATCCGAAAAGCCTTTCGTTCCCAATATTTTTGGAACGACAACGTACCATGCCATATAAGCAGGCAGCAGCCAGAAATATACAAGTGCATGACCGAACATCCAGAATAGTGTGCGGCTCAATGAAACGTTGATTGTTTCCACAATGCCGAGTGACCACGGTATGTACTGGAAGATGACCGACATTGAAACACCGATTGTACATACGAGCCACATCACGTTATTCACTGATGCCATAAAGCTGAGAAGCGGCGTTTTATGCCCTTTAAATTCTTTTCTCCATCTGAAATATCTCATCAGTTGACCTGCAACGGAGAACCATGTCCCGATAATGATCACTGCAAGTGCTATGTAATGCAGGGCATGTGCCTGAAGCGGCGCATAGAACGTATAAAGCACCGAAGCTTCATTTGTCGCAATCATAGCAGCGGCAACGAGAGTACCGGCCGACATCAGCCAGAAACCAATCCAGCCAAGCGTTCTTTCCTTATCGTTGAAAGCCCCGGCAGAACGTGACAGTGAAGCGATCTGGAAGCCCATGATAAAGAAGAAAGTTAAAACTAAAGCGAGAATTACACCGTGTAAAGTGAGCAGCTGGTAGTAGCCGATGCCAAAAGGCAGTTCAACCATGCCCGCTCTGACGAGCGTCTGCAGCATACCTGCAGTCCCGCCGATAAACAATGCAAAAATGACCCAGATCATATTTGCGAGAACGAGCTTGCCATCTTTTGCATCCACTCTGTTATTGAGGGAGAATAAATGGTCCGGATGTATATTTTTACTCATTATTTTCAGCACCTCCATCGACGACTTTTATTGTGGATGTCATGTCAGTATGACCAACACCGCAATATTCATTACAGACAATCAGATATTCTCCGACCGTATCAAAATTTGTGTTATATGTAGAAACCAGTCCCGGTTCAACCATCATATTGATGTTCGTGTTGACGACCTGGAAACCATGTACAACATCCGTTGTTACCACCTGGATTTTTACTTTGGACCCCTGTGGAATTTCGACTTCACTCGGTTCATATCTGAATGCACTGGCTACAAAGTATAAATTGTAGTCAAAATCTTCGTCTTCCGATTCATGAAGTCCGGGTTCAGCAAATCTTGCATCATCCCTTACGTACTCCGGGTTTATCGTCTCGATGCCGCTAGCTGCAGGCGTGTGGCCTGCATGTACTGCTGAAACACCAAGGATGACCAGAAAAATGATCAACGATCCGGTTCCGACACTCATCCATATCTTTTCAAATTTATGCATTTTTAATCATCCTCTCTACATTCTTTCCAAAAATAGTATAAAAGCACCGAACCAGCTGACGAATATTAAACCGCCGAGAAACATAACCATCATAAACGTTCCTCTTAAATCCAGCTTTGAATGATCCACATCGTGCGTTTCAGAGTTTTCATGTCTTTTTTCAACATCTTTTTCAGTCATTATTTCACTCCTAGACAATAATTATTCTTAATTAAGATGTTAATTAAAATCGTCAAATAAAAAAGTGATAAAAGTCACATATTGTGATAATATTTTATTTAAGAAGGGGGTGTGTTGCCGTGACGGCTAAACCTATATTTAAGCCCGAATCAATTGTGAAACTGTTAAAAGAAAAGGGTAAAAAGGTGAACTTGCAAAAAGGTGAATATGTGTTCCATCCGGGAGATTCAGCGAGGTATGTCTATTGTTTGGAAAAAGGCGAAGTCTTTATCAGCAGAATGCAGGAAGACGGCCGTGAAATGATTACGAATTATTTATCCGAAGATGCTATATTCGGTGCATTGACCATTCATTCATTAAATAAAGAACACACTACATACGCGAAAGTGAAAACAGGTTGTACACTTTATAAATATGAAAAGAGACAGTTTGAACAATTTATATTTACGAATGAAGAGATTAAGATGGAATGGCTGCAGTGGCTCGACATAGACAGGGACAGAAATTCTTCCAAGATGAGAGATCTGCTGCTTTACGGCAAACAGGGGGCACTGTATTCTGTTCTGATCCGGCTGACGAATTCATTTGGAGTGAAGACCGGGGACGGTATACTGATCAATACACAGCTTACCAACCATGAACTCGCAGGATTGTGCGGCACTTCAAGGGAAGTGGTCAACAGAATGCTGTCGGATTTGAAAAAGCAGAAAGTGATTAAAGTGGAGAAGAAATATATAACCGTTCTTGATATTGATGTTCTGCGGAACAATATCAACTGTGACAGATGTACGATTGATGTGTGTCAGGTTTTTTAATAAAACTCTTTTTACTTCTCAAAATTTTAGAGGTGTGTTATAGTATATTTAATAGAAATATCTGAGAGGTACGTGATGTGTTGAATTAAATTTTGACCTAACACCTTTTAAATCGGGAGTCTAATAGGTTTTCCTTCAAAAAACACGCCTAACCAATTAGGACGTTTGGAGTTGGAAACAGGACACCCACCTGCACTTAGCAGGCCAAAATTATCAGCTAAAACACACGGCTTTAGCTTGGATATTTCGAAAATTAAGCACCGGTTGCATTTGCAACCGGTGCTTTTTCTACTGTTTTTTATTGAAAAGCATTTTTACTTTGGAATAGATTTCATCGAGCTGTGCCTCATATTTCGTGTTTTTTGTCGGCATGAAATATTCTTTGTTCATCAGAGTATCCGGTAAATATTGCTGTGCGACGATATTATTGGGATAGTTGTGAGGATATTGATATCCGACTGCGTTGCCTAATTTTTCTGCGCTTGCATAATGTCCGTCCTTCAAATGTTTCGGGACTGTGCCGGACTTTCCTTTTTTGATGTCGGCAAGTGCATTGTCGATACTCTTGTATGCACTGTTTGATTTTGGAGATAGCGCCAGTTCGATCACTGCGTTGGCAAGCGGTATTCGCGCTTCCGGGAAGCCCAGCCGTTCAGCGGATATGATTGCGTTTAAAGTCCGTGTCGCAAGCTGTGGATTTGCAAGGCCGATATCTTCATAGGCAATGACCAGAAGACGGCGGGCGATTGTAACGAGGTCGCCCGCTTCAATCAGTCTTGCAAGGTAGTGAAGACTTGCGTTCACGTCACTGCCCCTGATCGATTTCTGGAAGCCGCTCATCACGTCGTAATGGGCATCGCCGTCTTTATCGTGCAGAAATGCCGTCTGCTGCATGCAGGCTTTGGCATCCTCCAGCGTGATGTGGACAACATCATCCACCGGTTTTGTGCTTAGTGCTGCAAGTTCGAGGGCGTTGAGCGCACTTCTGACATCTCCCTGTGAGGATAATGTGAAGTGGTCCATCGCCGCATCGTCGATTTCAATATTCAAATTGCCGAGGCCGCGCTCACTGTCTTCGAGCGCGCGTGTAACCGCAGTCTTCACATCTTCCGTATCCAGCAAGTCCAGTTCGAATATTTGCGTCCTCGATCTGATGGCGGGGTTTATTGCATGATAAGGATTGGAAGTTGTCGCACCAATCAGTATGATCGTTCCTTTTTCAAGATGCGGCAGCAGAAAATCCTGTTTCGCCTTATCCAGACGGTGTATCTCATCGAGGAGAAGTATGACCGTCCCGCTCATCTTGCCTTCCTCAACAATCTGCTGCATATCTTTTTTCGAATTTGAAACTGCGTTCAAAGTTCTGAACATATATTTTGTAGAGCCTGCTATGGCGCTTGCTATACTGGTTTTTCCGATTCCGGGAGGACCGTATAAGATCATGGAAGACAGCCTTTTGGCATCGACCATGCGTCTGATGATCCCGCCTTCTCCTACCAGGTGTTTCTGTGAAATCACTTCGTCGATTGTTCTTGGACGCATGCGATAACTTAATGGTTGTGTCGTCATATTTTCACCCAACTGTTTTATTATGATATATTTAATATATTACAACAAAAATCAACTTATTAAAAAGTTTAGATATTAGAGGTGTATTATGAAGATATCAACGCGTGGCAGATATGGATTATATTTTATGCTGGCGCTTGCCAGGGATTATGATGAAAAGAGAAGAAGTGTGAAATCTGTAGCAACAGAACGGGGAATCAGTGATTTATATTTAGAGCAGATTGTTGCCAGTTTGAAAAAAGACGAACTCGTAAAGAGTACAAGAGGAGCGTACGGAGGTTATGAGCTGAACCGTCCGCCTGAAGACATTACTGTCGGTCAGATTTTCAAAACGGTCGAAGAAAACATTGTTGCTGTGGAAAGTGATGAAAAGGACAGTAAGAATGAAAGGTTTTTATGGGGCAGAATCAGAGATGCCATAAGCGACGTACTGGACCATACGACTTTAAAAGATATGGTGGACTATGACGGCGAGGGCCTTGATGATTATATGTTCCATATTTAAATAATTATTCTGGAGTTTTTTAAATGATAATAAAAAAACGTATCGAATATATAAACCGTTACAGGGAAATTGCGATTAATTTCTCATCGGCCGGCTTTGGCTTTCTAGTTGAAGAGCTCGGGCTGGATGAGTTATTAAGTCTGCCTAAAAGGATCATATTAAGACAGGCGAAAAATGATCATGAGCATTCCAGAGGTGAACGCATACGTATCTTTATCGAGGAGATGGGTACGACTTTCATCAAACTCGGCCAGATTGCGAGTACGAGACCGGATTTGATACCGAAGGACATCATTGATGAACTGGAAAAACTCCAAAGTAATGTGCCGCCGTTCGACTTTGAAGATGTGCAGAAAGTGATAGAGGGCTCTTTGGATGTAAAAACTGAAGATGTCTTCCGGTCAATTGAAGAAACCCCGATCGGCTCGGCATCGACAGGGCAGGTGCATAAGGCGGTGACTGCAGAGGGTCAGACCGTCGCGGTCAAAGTCCAGCGGCCAAACATAGAAAAAAGGGTCCGGACTGACCTTGAGATACTCCATCATCTTGCGACGCTGGCAGAACAAAGGATGGAGTGGGCGAGACGTTACCATCTGACCGATATGATCGAGGAATTCTCAGAAGCGATTCTGGATGAGCTTGACTATACCATTGAGGCGAATAATGCTGATAAGATCCGTAAACAGTTTGAGCGTGACGACAAGATTAAAGTGCCTGAAATGATCAGGGAACTGTCGACGAAAAATGTACTGGTCATGGAATTTATTGACGGCATACCGATCAACCACCATGCGGAACTGGAAGCCCATGGCTTTTCCAGGGAAGTGCTCGCTGAGCGGCTCGCCAACGCTGTCTTCCATCAGATTATAGTCGAAGGGTTCTTCCACGGCGACCCCCATCCAGGCAATGTCAGCGTTCTGGAAGATGAGACGATTGCCTTCATGGATTTCGGGATGGTCGGCAGGCTGTCACAGGATATGAAATATAACTTCGGCACACTGCTGATCGGCATGATGAGAAAAGATGCGTCCGGTGTGGTCAAAGCGATAGTGAAAATGGGCGTTGTGCCGACAGGTGTCGAGATGAATGTGCTGAACCGGGATGCTGAGAAGCTGCGGGATAAATATTATGATATACCGCTCAGTTATTTGAACATCGGTGAAGCGGTTCAGGATATTTTCCAGATTGCAAATAAACACCGCATCGGACTGCCCCAGGATTTCACCATTCTTGGGAAGTCAATCATTACACTGGAGAGCGTGGTCAGCAGACTGGACCCTGCATTCAGCATCATGGATGTTGCCGAACCATTCGGCAGGCTGCTTGTAAAAGAGAAGTATGATCCGAGAAATGTTGCTTCACGTGCATATAATAACCTGCAGGATGTCGGTGACACAGCAGTGGATGTGTCCAATAACCTGAAGATATTCTCAGAATCACTGCGTGAGAAGAAAGTGCCGGTGCAGCTGTCATTAAGAAGATTCGAAGAGCTGTTCAGAAGGATGGACAGGATCGGTAACAGATTATCGTTCAGTATCGTCCTGCTGTCATTCAGCATCATCATGGTCGGACTTATCGTCGGTGCTGCAATTGCCGGACAGACGACGGTAATATGGCAGATTCCAGCAATAGAAATAGGCTTCGTGCTTGCGGTCTTTTTATTTCTTGGACTGTTGTACTCAATATTCAAATCAGGAAGGTTTTAAAAAAGAGGTATCCGAAATCGGATACCTCTTTTTATAATCTTTAATCTATATTTCTGAAATATTCTTTGTAGACGGAATTCAATGCTTTTTCATGGTCGCTCATTTTAACTGCAAAGACCATACTGGATTCTGAAGAGCCCTGGTTCATCATTCTGATGTTGACATCATTTTCAGTCAGTGCTTTTGTCGCCTTATTTGCAAGGCCGACCGTATACTCCATACCTTCACCAACGATGACGAGTAATGCAAGGTTTTCTTCGATTTCCACCCATTCTGGTTCCAACTGATCTTTGATATCTTCCATCAACTGGCTGATTTTAGTGTTGCCCTTGAGATTTTTACTGCGAACGATGATTGAAATGTTATCGATACCGGAAGGCATGTGCTCGACTGAAACCTGGTGGTTTTCAAAAATCTGCAGCAGTTTTCTTATATAACCGACCTGTCTGTTCATCAGATAGTCTTTAACTGAAATTGCTGTAAAGCCGACGTCACAGCTGATGCCGATGACCGGAATATCTTTTAACAGTTCACGCTCGGGAACAATCTTTGTCCCTTCGATATGCGGGGCATTGGTATTTTTAATCATGACTGGAATCTTCACTTCGTAAAGTGGTGCAAGTGCCTCGTCATGGAAAATGCCGAATCCTGAATAGGATAATTCACGCATTTCCCGGTAAGTCAGTTCTTCGATTGCATGCGGGTTGTCTATAAATCCTGGGTGCGCTGAAAAAATATGGCTCTGATCCGTATAGTTTTCATAAATTGTGGCTTGCATACCGCGGGCAATGATCGCACCGGAAATATCAGAACCGCCTCTTGGGAACGTCACAATATTATCTTTTTTCGACAGGCCGAAAAATCCTGGGATGACGACAACTTCTTCTTTGCCTCTTAATTTTGCGATATTGTCGTAGGATTCATCGAGCAGTTGTGCGTTGGATGATTCATCGGTAACAAAGATACCTGCATCTTTCGGAGAATAATATTCTGCCGGTGTGCCGACGGACGTTAAATACTGGGCAAGCATCTGGGCGTTAAAATCTTCACCGCAAGATTTCAGTGCATCGAGCAATCTGTCATTATCCGTAATGTTTTCGAGATATGAAAGAATGGTCTTTCTGAATTTATCGAGCAGATTGAAGTCGATTTCGAGACCTGTAATGATTTCCTCATACCGGCTCAGTATTGCATCGAGTGCTTCATTGTACGGTAACCCCGTTATTTTGTTTGCATGAAGCGCAATCAATAAGTCGGTCACTTTAATATCTTCTTCGAATCTCTTACCCGGTGCACTGACGACAACAGCACCGATATCATTGTCATTTTGAACGATTTTGGAAACTTTTTTGAGTTGTGTGGATGATGACAAGGAACTGCCACCGAATTTTGCTACTTTCACATGCAGACATCCTTTAACTGAAATTTAGACCTAATAATACATTAAAAATTAAGAATTGTGTAGACTAAATCATTATTTTCTTGAATTTTTCAACTTTTCACTCTAATATGGATAGTTATAAAGTATTTAAATGGAGGATTCTAGCTTATGAAAATTGCAGTCTTAGGAATGGGCACTGTGGGTAGCGGTGTCGTTAATGTATTGAATACTAACAAAAACAAAATTGAATCATTGCTTGGTGAGGAAGTGACCGTCACCCACGTACTTGCAAAAAATATTGACAAGGCACGTGATATTGATTTATCCGGCATTCAACTTACTGATAAAGTTGAAGATATTTATGAAGCGGATATTGATGCTGTCATAGAAGTGATGGGCGGTATTGACAATACCTATGAGATTATACTTCAATTTTTGAAAAATAGAATCCATGTTGTCACTGCAAACAAAGATTTACTTGCTGAAAGAATAGATGATCTCGTTGCAGTCGCAAACGAGAATGAAGTCCACCTGAATTATGAAGCGAGTGTCGCAGGCGGCGTACCGATCATTAAAACGATTGAAAAGTCACTGAATGCCAATCAGATTTCAGAAGTGATGGGTATTTTAAACGGTACAACCAACTATATACTCACTAAAATGACCGTCGATGGATGGACATACGATGATGCTCTGGAAGATGCAAAGGCAAAAGGGTATGCAGAAGCGGACCCGACAAATGATGTCGAAGGCATCGATGCTCTCAGAAAGATCGTTTTATTATCAAGGTTGTCATTTAATAAAAAAGTCGACATCAACGATGTACCGAGTCTCGGTATTTCAAAAGTCGAAAGTGAAGATATCCAGATTGCTAAAAACCTCGGCTATATCATGAAACTTGTCGGTATCGGCAAATTCAGTGATAGCCTGAGCGCAAGTGTCGAGCCGATTTTCTTCAAGGCGGATCACCAGCTTGCTTCTGTCAATTATGAAAAGAACGCGGTGTATGTCATCGGCAACGCAGTGGGCGAGACGATGTACTATGGTCCGGGTGCCGGGAGTCTTGAAACGGCAAGTGCGGTCGTTTCCGACCTGATCGATGTTTTATCGACACCTGTCAAAGGCAACTTCGCACCGACTGAAAAGGCAGTCATTCAAAACGAAGATGTGGAGTATCAATACTACCTGCGTGTCAATAATGATGAAGATGCCGTCAAGTCTGCTCTGAATGATGCAGACATCGGCCATGAATTAAATAATGAAAACAATAAAGTTGTTGTTATCACTGAAAAAGTGAATAAAAATCAATTGGATGAAGCGCTCGGCAGTTTGGAAGTCGCAGCCAAGTATCCTGTCATAGGAGATGAGTAGAATGGCGTACTGGAAAGGTTTGCTTGAAGAATTCAAAGAATATTTACCGGTGACTGAAGATACACCGGCATTATCATTGCAGGAAGGCAATACGCCATTAATCCCATTGAATTCAATCAGTGAGGAATATAACATCAATGCCTTTGCAAAATTTGAGGGCTTGAACCCGACAGGCTCATTTAAGGACCGCGGCATGGTGCTTGCAGTCGCAAAAGCGAAAGAGGAAGGTGCACATACTGTGATTTGTGCTTCTACCGGCAATACTTCCGCTTCTGCTGCTGCGTATGCGTCCAGACTCGGGCTGAATACGATTGTTGTTATACCGGAAGGCAAGGTCGCACTCGGTAAAATTGCACAGGCAATCGTCTATGGCGCGAAAATCGTCTCCATTCAGGGGAACTTTGACGATGCGCTTAAAATTGTCCGTAAAATTGCGGAAAACAATGAGGGCATCACTCTAGTGAACTCAGTGAATCCATACAGAATCGAATGCCAGAAAACTTCTGCATTTGAAATTGTCGATGCACTGGATGATGCGCCGGACTATCTCTTTATACCTGTCGGCAACGCAGGGAACATATCCGCATACTGGAAAGGCTTTAAGGAGTACAATGAGAAAAAAGGGTCAAAACTGCCTAAAATGTTCGGCTATGAGGCGGAGGGTTCTGCTGCGATCACTAAAGATAAAGTGATAGAAGCACCTGAAACAGTGGGGACAGCAATCAGAATCGGCAACCCGACAAGCTGGACACTGGCAACAGGTGCACGCGATGAATCCGGCGGTATCATCGATTCCGTAACGGATGATGAAATTTTAAGTGCTTACAGCATGATTGCCCGTAAAGAAGGCATTTTCGCAGAACCGGGCTCCAATGCGAGTATTGCAGGTCTGATGAAAGCTCTCTCAGAAGGTAAAGTGGAAGCGGGCAGCACAGTAGTGACAGTATTGACGGGTAATGGTCTTAAAGACCCGCAGACAGCGATGGACGAAGCGGCTGTCCAGCCTAAAGTACTGCCGAACGATGAAGCGGTCATCATTGAATATATCGAAAGTCTGAAAAACGATGAAACAGATTGATTTAAGAATCCCGGCTACAAGTGCCAACCTTGGGCTGGGATTTGATTCCATCGGTGTCGCAGTCACTAAGTTTTTAAAGATTAAAGCGTATGAGAATGCGGAATTCAAAGTTGATTTCCTGAATTCGGACTTGGATATCCTGCCGTCAGGCGAGGACAACCTTGTGATTTCAACCGCTAAGAGTATTGCCCGTAAGTATAATAAAGAGATGCCGCCCATCAGAGTAGAGATGGACAGTGAAATACCGCTCGCTCACGGGCTCGGCAGTTCATCGTCCGCAATTGTTGCAGGTATTGAGGTCGCCGCTTATTTTTGCGACCTCAATCTTTCCGACCATGATAAGATCATGCTCGGCTGTGATATAGAAGGCCACCCGGACAATATCGGGCCGTGTATTACCGGCGGGGTATTTGTCGGCTATTACAATCATGGTGAACTTTATTATCATGTACTGGATGATATTGATTTTTCTCTGATCGTTTCCGTGCCGAACTACATGATTAACACGAACGAGGCGAGAAGAGCACTGCCGGATTCATATTCCAGGCAGACAGCGGTCAACCAGAACGCGATTAACAACGTCATGCTCTTCTCCTTATTCAACAAAGAGTATGTGGATATGGGCAGACTGATGATGAAAGACCAGTTCCATGAAATCTACCGCAGACCTTTGATCAAGGAATTTGACGATATTAAAGAGAATGCGCTGAAGAACGACGCTTATGCTACTGTCATCAGCGGTGCAGGGCCGAGTGTCATGACGCTGTGTGCGAAAGAAGATGTGCAGGAGATTCTTGCAGAGTTGAATAAAATTGATAGTGTCGAACATGAAGAACTTGAAATTTATACAAAATAACAGGCTGGGTGCCTGTTATTTTTTGTTTATATGGATTGTAACGGTGTCATTCGAATAAGTATAAGATAAGTATCGACTTATCCGAAACACAAAAGGCGGCCACTGTCATTTTCAGCTGTCATACTCCAAGTCCTTATACAACTGAGGGTATTTCCTGCAGTCAGAATCACTCGGTGTACATATTTCACGGCCGAAGGAAATCATGGACTGATGGACCCGCCCCCAATATTCAGGTGGAATGATTTCAGTCACCCGGGCTTCAATCTGACGCGGGGTCGCATTCTCAGGAACAATCTGGTGATGCCTGCATACCCGGGCGACATGTGTATCCACGGCAAATGCATTCTCACCGAATGCGACACTCAACATAATATTTGCAGACTTCGGTCCAATACCGGACAGTGTCCGGAGTTCTTTCCTCGTCATCGGTACTTCGCCGCCAAAGTTGTCCAGCAGCTGCCTGCTGCTTTCAAAAATGTAGCGGGCTTTATTTTTATAAAGGCCGACTGAACGGATGTATGTCCCGATTTCTTCGGGTGAAGATTTGACGACTGTTTCTGGATTTGGATAGCGTTCAAAAAGGCGGTCCCTGATTTTTCGGATGGAGGCATCGGTGGCCTGGGCGCTTAAAATGACAACCATCAGCAGTTTGAATGGATCATCATACCGCATTTTCGGCACTGCGTCCGGATACAGTTTCATAATTTCATAAATGACGCGGCGGGCGGATTCATCTGTGAGCATATTTTTTCGCTCCTTCAACATTTTGAGTCCAATATAGCACAGCTGCGGTTACCGCGGTGTGTTTCGCCTCACATGTTCGGTTTATTTTCAATTTGTGATAAAATGATTCATTGACAATCAATTGTAAAGGAAAGATGAGACATGAGTCAGTTAAAAGATAAAGGTTATGCAATTTACGATTATATGGCGTCACTGAGTTATGACGGCATTGAAAAAGATTATGAGGAAATCCTCGATTATTTTGAAAATCTGCCGATCGATGACTATGCGCCGGAACTGAACCGCTACAGAAGGTATGCACGCGCACTTGTACTGCCGACTTCTGGCAATATTGAATGGCTGCCGGATGTGAAGCGGGGCGGGACGGAGTATGCCGCTTACTTCCAGGGCAAATTCAACCCCGAACATCCGGGATCCTACCGCGAATTCCATTCGATCGATTCTGATATTAGAGAAAATAAACTGCTGAAGAAAATCATCATGGCCAATTACCATGAAACGTTCTGGCAGGAAGAAGATAAAATCATGCCGATACACGTCGGTGTGCATTTTGTGAAATTGATGGTCGAACATGATGAAGATAAAGCAGTATCCTCCCCGGACTGTCTGCATCAGGACGGTGAACCGTTCACTTTCGCACATCTGATCGAGCGGAAGAATGTTAAAGGCGGAACGAATGCGATCGGCATTCCAGAAGTCAGAGGCAAGCAGCCGGACGAGATCGATGCGAGAGACTTGCATGAAGTTTTCGAAATTTCGAAACCGCTCGAATCCTACGGTGTGGAAGATTCATCAGTCAGCCACTATGTGGGCCCGGTGATGAAAGGTTCAGAAGATGGCCCAGCAGTGAGATCAGTCATTTTGATTGATTATCAGCTGACAGTTGTCGCTGATATGGATGAGTAAAATAAAAAGCTGCAGGCGACTGATTAAAGTCGCCTGCAGCTTTTTTAGGGTGGAAAAGTGTTTGAGGAACGTATCCTTCCTACTCCGCATTATATTCTTTAACCAGCTCTTCGAACAGGTCATATGACTGCTTCAGGTCATCCATGTCATAGATGTACGACACGGCCATAATTTCATCGACATTGAACTGGCTCTGGAATAGTCTCAGTTCTTCCATGGCTTTTTCCTTGCTGCCGGAAAATGCGATGGGGAACTGTGATTTGACAGCCTGTTCTTCCCTCGGCGACCATCTTTGTTCCATATCTTCAACCGGCTTTGGCAGCTGGCCGCGTGTATTTCTGATCAGGTTGAGGATGTTCTGATAGTGCGTCGTTTTAATAAATTCCGCTTCTTCGTTCGTATCTGCCATAATGACGTTCAGGCTCGCCATTTTGTACGGCTTATCCAGCTGATCGGATGGTTTGAAGTTGTCTACATATATTTTAAAGGCATTTTCCATCTGCGCGGGAGCGAAGTGTGCAGCAAATGCGTATGGCAGTCCGAGGTCTGCAGCGATATGCGCAGAATCCGTCGAAGACCCGAGCACATACAACGGCACTTCCGTCCCTTGTCCCGGATAGGCGACCACTTGTGTCGGCACGGCAGATAAATATCTTTTCAACTCTTCAATTTCACTTTTAAAGGAGAATACGCCGTCGTGGTTGCTTCTCCGGATGGCGTTCGCCGTTGCCATGTCCGTCCCCGGCGCACGGCCGAGTCCGAGGTCGAGGCGGTCGCCGTAAATGGCATGCATCGTGCCGAACTCTTCCGCCACAACGAGCGGTGCGTGGTTTGGCAGCATGACCCCGCCGCTTCCGACTCTGATGTTTTTTGTATGTTCCAAAATATGTTTGATTAATATTCTTGTAGCAGATGAAGCGATTGAAGTCATATTATGGTGTTCAGAAATCCAGTATCTCTGATAGCTTGAACCGTCTATGTGTTGTGCAAGGTCCACCATATCTTCAATAGCCTGTGTTGCATTGGTTCCTGCCCTGACTGGAACCAGATTGAGTGCTGAAATATTTAACTGTTTAGACATTCTTTCATCTCCTGTTTTTATTATCTAATTAAAAGTGTACAAATATATATCACTTTTAGCTAATAATTGATTTCAAACATTATAATTTTACATTGAAACATGTTAGAATATATTAGTTAATAATTTAATTGTTGATAAGGGTGAATAAAATGTCAGTTTATGTCGATTACGCAGCCACTACGCCGTTTGACAAGGAAATACTCGAGGAAGTTGTCAATAATGCAGAAAGTTTCGGAAATCCTTCGAGCATCCACCGTATAGGTAAAGATGCCAAGGCTGACTTGCAGAACTACCGCCGGAAGATGGCAGAGTGCATCAATGCGAAGCCGAATGAAATCATTTTGACCAGCGGTGCGACAGAAGCAAATAACCTTGCGATTAAAGGCATTGCCGAAGCACACGATAAACCGCATTTTATTACAACTGACATTGAACATGCTTCCGTAAGGACAACTTATCAGGATTTAAGTGAAGCGTACGACGTGACATTCCTGTCCGCGAAGGAGAATGGACAGATTGATGCCGAAGAGTTGAAAAGCAGCCTGAAAGATAATACAGTATTGGTCTCCATCATGATGGTCAATAATGAAACGGGCAGCATGCAGCCGCTATTTGAGATAGCAGAAGTGTTAAAAGCGCACAAGGCGCTGCTTCATGTGGATGCGGTGCAGGGTTTCGGCCACATGGATATCAATGTGGAAGATATTGGCGCGGACCTTCTGACGCTGAGCGGCCATAAGATATACGGGCCGAAGGGCATCGGGCTTCTTTATTTGAAAGAAGGTATAAAGCTGTCCGCACAGATTACCGGGGGCTCGCATGAGCTATCAAGACGCGCCGGCACGGAAAACATCATGTGGATACATGCGTTCAGCCTGGCCATGGAAAAAGCGAAAGTGCACCGTTCAGAAAGAACCATCAAAGAGATGCAGATGAAAGAACGATTTATAAACGGACTGATTGAGAGAAAGATTCCGTTTGAAGTGAACGGGGACGTCAATAACCAGACAAGCCATATCATAAATGTATACTTCGACTGGACCGAGGCAGAATTTCTGCTGACGGCACTCGATATGGCGGGCGTCTATGTATCTGCAGGTTCTGCGTGCAACGCGGGCACGGTGCAGCCATCCCATGTGATACGGTCGATGTACAATGATGAACAGCGAGCGCTTCAGTCCATCCGCTTCAGCTTTTCACACTTGATGGCAGAAGAAGATATTACAGAAATTGTTGAACAGTTAGAAATAATTTATAACAGACTAAATAAAACAGAAATGATATAAATCAGAAAGGAATGTATGATATGGATCCGTCAAAAACAACAGTTGTCGTTGGTATGAGTGGAGGTGTAGACTCCTCCGTCACGGCACAATTATTAAAGGAACAAGGTTACAATACGATCGGTATTTTTATGAAAAACTGGGATGATACAGACGAATTTGGAGTATGTACAGCAACGGAGGACTATGAAGATGTGAGACTGGTTGCTGAACAGATCGGCATCCCGTATTATTCGGTCAACTTTGAGAAGGAATATTACGACCGTGTATTCAGATACTTTTTGGAGGAATACGAAAAAGGACGCACACCGAACCCGGACGTCATGTGTAATAAAGAGATTAAATTCAAGGCGTTTTTAGACCATGCGATGAAACTCGGTGCAGACTATGTGGCAACGGGCCACTATGCAAGAGTCGACCACGATGGCGATTCCGTGACGATGTTGAGAGGTGTCGACAATAATAAAGACCAGACTTACTTTTTGAATCAGCTGTCGAAAGATCAGCTTTCAAGAGTGATGTTCCCGCTCGGCCATATGGAAAAGTCCGAAGTGAGAGAACTTGCACACAAGTATAACCTGGCAACGAAGGACAAAAAAGACTCCACAGGCATCTGCTTTATCGGAGAGCGTGATTTCAAAGAGTTCCTGAGCGGCTACCTGCCGGCAAATCCCGGCCGCATGATCAACCTGGATACGAATGAAGACATGGGACAGCATGACGGTCTGATGTACTACACAATCGGCCAGCGCCAGGGTCTCGGCATCGGCGGAGACGGCGGACCGTATTTCGTTGCAGGGAAAAACCTGGAAACGAACGAATTGTATGTCGTGTCACAGTATGAGAATGACTCATTGTACTCAACGAAACTGATTGCTTCAGACATCAATTTCATCAATGATCCGGGCGATTCATTCAGCTGTACTGCAAAGTTCAGATACCGTCAGGGCGATGTACCTGTCACTGTCAATAAAATCGATGAAAATAAATTGGAAGTCATGTTCGATGAGCCGGCACGTGCGGTGACTCCTGGCCAGGCTGTCGTTTTGTATGATGGAGACATCTGTCTCGGCGGCGCAACGATCGATACTGTCTACAATGAAGAAAAAGTATTGGAGTATCTCGGATGAGCCTGCCATACGAAGACGCATTGAAAAACGGCAGACAGGAAGAAGCACTTAAACAGATTTTTGACAGTATTGAAGAAGAACCGGAAGTAGAAGTGCATTATATAAACGGCGGCAATCTGCTGCACAGCCTCGGACGGGATGAAGAAGCGGAAAAATTTCTGCAAAAGGCGATTGATCTGAACTCGCAGAGTACGAGTGCTTTCTACAGTCTCGCCAACATTTATTATAATCATGAACGCTATGATGAAGCGATCAGACTGTATCTCATCGCCTACAGCAGAAATGAAAAAGATGCAGATCTTAACTTCATGCTGGCGATGAGCCATATCAATACCCAGCAGCCAAAAGCCGCACTTCAGTTTTTCGAAGTGGCACATCAGGAAAAGCCGGATGATATCGATGTCTGTTTTCAATACGGCCTCCTATGCTGCCAGCTCAGCCTGTTCGACCCGGCTGAGAAACTGCTCGACAAAGTGGTGGACAAGACCCCGCATGCTGATGCACAATATAATTTAGGGTTGTTAAAACTTGTACGTGATGATGATAAAGTACAGGCGGCTGAACATTTCCAGCAGGCGATTGATGTACAAAAAGATCATCATCTTGCACATCATGCATTAAAAAAGATTTCAGAGTAGTATATTTTCCCGGCGGTGAAGAGAATGGAACAGTCGTCAATTTATGATGAGAAATATATTATCGGTGAAGTCGAGCGTGTTATTTTTCAAAGCGAAAAAACACGCTTTTTTGTATTGAAAGTAATCATCGATGAAACCAATACACACTTCACCTTTGATACCATCGTCACTGGATATTTCCATGACATTACAGAAGGTGATACATACAGGTTCACAGGAGACATCAAATCACATCCGAGATTCGGCGAACAGTTCAATGCGACACAGTTCAAGCAGGAACTGCCGAAGACGAACCAGGGCGTCATACAGTATCTTTCCAGTGATACATTTAAAGGCATCGGCTTGAAAACAGCAGAAAAAATAGTAGATAAACTGGGGCCGAATGCACTCGAAATCATCTCTGATGATAAAAATGCACTTAAAAAAGTGGGGGGCTTGTCCAAAGCCAAAATTGATATGATTCACCACACTATCCTTGAAAATAAAAAGACGGAAGAAATTATCATCCGTCTGAACGAGCTCGGATTTGGTGCCAGAATGAGTGCGAAAATCTTAAGGTATTATGGGGATCACACGTTAAACATACTTGAAAGCTCACCATACCGAATGGTTGCGGATATAGACGGCATCGGTTTCAATACCGCCGATAAAATAGCACTTGCACAGGGCATCGAACCATCGGATATCGGCAGACTGAAAGCGGGGCTGCTGTATATCGTGGAAGACATGACACTATCCACCGGGCACACGTTCATAGGCAAAGACATGCTAGGCACCGAAGTGAAGAAACTTCTGATGTTCAACAACCGGGATCAATTCAATGATGAGGAGATCGATGGTGTAATCAGGGAACTTCATGAAGATGAGAAATTGGTCATGTTCGATGAAAAAATCTACCTGCCGACCATCTTTTATGCCGAGCATAAATCGGCGGATGAAATTTATCGTATCATCAAGCATTCTGATGAAGATAAATTCACCGATAAAGAAGTCATCAAGCAAATAAAAGCCATTGAAAAAGCCGAACATATCGAATATAACTCGGAACAGATGAAAGCGATAGATCTTTCAATGAATGAGAAGATATCCATCATCACCGGGGGACCGGGGACGGGTAAGACGACGATAGTGAAAGGCATAATCGGCTGTTATCATGAGCTGAATGAACTGGAGGACATTGAGGAATATGAAGAAGGGGAATACCCGATTAAACTTGTCGCGCCGACAGGCCGTGCGGCAAAAAGGCTCAATGATTCGACCGGGGTCGAAGCCTCAACGATACACAGGCTCATCGGCTGGGGCCAGGATACGGAAAAAGATGACTTCATCGACGCAGAACTGAATGCGAAACTGATCATCATCGATGAAATGTCCATGGTGGACACGTGGCTGTTCTATCAGCTGCTCCGCAATGTGCCGAGTGATACAAAACTGGTATTTGTCGGTGACAGAGATCAGCTGCCCTCAGTCGGGCCGGGTAAAATATTCAACGACCTGATCGAGTCGGACGTCATGAAAGTGACAGAGCTGACGAAAATCTACAGGCAGGGTGAAGGGTCTTCAATCATCAAACTTGCCCATGAAATAAAAGAAGAGAAACAAATAGATATTCAGGAGAAATTTAAAGACCGGGTGTTTATTCATGCAAATATCAGCCAGATTTCCGGACTGGTGGATAATATTGTTACTAAGGCTGTAGCCAAAGGTTACGACATGCGTGACATCCAGGTGCTCGCCCCGATATACCGGGGTAACGCGGGTATCAATAAACTGAATCAAGTGCTTCAGGAAATCCTGAATCCGCTCGATCAAGACAAAAGAGAAATACAATTCGGGGATATCGTTTTCCGTACCGGTGATAAGGTGTTGCAGCTGATCAACAGGCGTGAGGATAATATATTCAACGGCGACTCCGGCATCATTGATGAGATCATCCTAAAAGCAGATGATGACAGCACCGATAAAGATATTATCGTAGTGGATTATGACGGGAAGCATATCTCTTATGAACGGAGAGACTTAAGTGAGCTGGCACATGCATACTGTACAAGTATCCATAAAGCGCAGGGCAGTGAATATCCGATTGTCATCATGCCGCTTGTAAAGAGCTACCGTCATATGCTGATAAAAAATATCATTTATACTGGGATTACAAGAGCGAAGGAATCCTTGATCTTATGCGGTGATGAAAATGCCTTTTACGATGCATTGAGCAACGAGGGCATTACCAGAAATACGACGATGATCCAGTCGCTGCATGACAAGTTCAATATTGCAAGAAAGAAGAAAGAAGCGAGTCAATCAGGATCCAAAACAAAAACCGATGCGTCTGGAACAAAAGATGGCGGCACACCGGATGAAGATGCTGCCCCGGAGTATTTGACAGAAGATAATCTTTTCAGAATCCCGGCGATGATCAATGTGGAAAAAACGCCGTATGATTTCATTTGACAGCAGTGGGATAAAATTTTATAATCAGTAACAATCAGACCTAAAGTGATTGAATGTATATATCATGTTTGACAGAGACATTGTGGCAGGTGAAAACAATGACAGGTATATATATGTGCTGCACTTTATTTCAAACGAATATTTAGAGTGATGGCTATGCCATAACCTGGGTGGTACCGCGGAAACTTCCGTCCCTATTTTTAGGGGCGTTTTTTTATTTTAATTTTAGGAGTGGTTCTTATGAAACAACTGACAGGAAATGAGATAAGAGATTTATTCATACAATTTTTCAAAGAGAAAAATCATATGCTGGAGCCGAGTGCACCGCTCGTTCCAATCGATGATGATTCTTTACTTTGGATCAACTCGGGTGTTGCGACGCTGAAGAAATATTTCGACGGCCGTGTCATTCCTGACAATCCGCGAATTGTAAATGCGCAGAAATCCATCAGAACAAATGATATTGAAAATGTCGGTTTCACAGCAAGACACCATACATTTTTTGAAATGCTCGGAAACTTTTCCATCGGCGATTATTTTAAAAAAGAATCGATTGAGCTTGCATGGGAATTTTTAACGTCTGAAAACTGGATGGATTTTGATGAATCATTACTTTATATAACGATTCATCCTGAGGATACGGATGCCTACAATATTTGGCGCGAGGATATCGGTTTGAGCGAGGACCGGATCATCAGAATCGAAGGCAACTTCTGGGACATCGGCGAAGGGCCGTGCGGACCGAACAGTGAAATTTTCTACGACCGCGGTGAAAGCTACGGCGTGAATGATCCGGCTGAAGAAATGTACCCGGGCGGTGAAAACGAAAGGTACCTTGAAGTCTGGAACCTCGTATTCAGTGAATTCAACCATAACAGCGACGGCACGTATACACCGCTGCCGAAAAAGAACATTGATACAGGCATGGGTCTTGAGAGAATGGCGAGCATCGTCCAGAACGTGCCGACGAATTTCGATACCGATCTGTTTACACCGCTGATCAAGACTATAGAAGAAGTGTCTGATAAATCCTACGGTGTGAGTGACAGTCAGGATATCGCGTTCAAAGTGATCAGTGACCACGTAAGAACGGTCAGCTTTGCGATTGCGGACGGTGCACTGCCGTCGAATGAAGGCCGGGGCTATGTGCTGCGCCGTCTGTTGAGACGTGCGGTCAGATTTGCAAAAGAACTCGGCATCAATGAAGCGTTCATGTATTCTCTCGTGGACACGGTTGGAGATATCATGAAAGGATTTTATCCGAATGTCCAGGAGAAAAGCGACTTTATCAAGGAAGTCGTGAGAAAAGAGGAAGAACGTTTCCTTGCCACATTGGATGAGGGCATACGTATTTATGAGTCCTTTAAAGCTTCCGTTCAGGACACGACGGGCGTCATATCCGGGGAAGATGCGTTCAAATTATATGATACGTACGGCTTCCCTTATGAATTGACTAAAGAATATGCAGAGAATGACGGTCTTGAAGTGGATGAGCAGGGCTTTTTTGATGAGATGGCCAAACAGAAAGAGCGTGCGAGAAATGCGCGTAAATCGAGCGAATCCATGCAGGTGCAGTCAAAAGTACTGTCCGACTTTACAACGCCGAGTCTCTTTACAGGATACGAGTCCCGTAATGAAGAGGCAGAACTTCTATTACTCGTCAAGGATGATGAATCACTCGAATCCTACGACGGAGGAGAAGTGGTCGAATTGATATTTGATAAGACACCTTTTTATGCAGTGAGCGGCGGTCAGATCGCTGACTACGGCACAATAAAAAGTGATACTGCAGAGCTTGAAGTTGAAGCGGTGTACCAGGGGCCGAACAAACAGAATGTGCACCTGGCAAAAGTGGTGAGCGGTACTGTGGAAGTTGGTTCCACATATAAATTGAGTGTGGATGCAGAAAAACGCAGCTTTATCGTCAAAAACCACTCTGCAACACACCTGATGCATCAGGCGCTGAAAGATACGATCGGTGAACACGCCAATCAGGCTGGTTCACTGGTCGAAGCTGAAAAACTCCGTTTTGACTTTTCTCATTTGAATCCTTTGACCGAAGAGGAAATCAAAACGATCGAAGACTCGGTGAACGAAAAAATATATGCAGGCCTGAATGTTGAAATTTCCGAAATGCCGATTGCAGAAGCTAAGGAAAAAGGGGCAATGGCGCTTTTCGGTGAGAAATATGGAGATATCGTACGTGTGGTCGATATGGATGATTACTCTGTGGAATTGTGCGGCGGTATCCATGTAGTGAATACGGCGGATATAGGATTATTCAAAATCGTGTCTGAAACAGGTGTCGGTGCAGGAATCAGAAGACTGGAAGCAGTAACGAGCAAGTATGCCGTGGAATACTACCAGGAAAAAGAAAGTCAGCTGCAGGAGATTGCAGGGATGCTTAAAGTTAAAGAAGATAACGTCCTCCGTAAAATCAACCAGCTGAATGACGAAAAATCGGAACTGAAGCAGGAAATCAAAGAACTGAAATCCGCGTCTTCCAAAGACAAGCTTTCAAATATCGATAACATTAAACAAAACATTGACGGCACAGATGTCATCGCAACAGAAGTCAGTGCAAAAAATGCAAAAGAGCTGAGAGCGATAATGGATGACATCAAATCTGCAAATCAGGATGCGGTCATCGCACTTGGAAGTGTCAATGAAGGCAAAGTATCACTGGTCGTAACCGTCCCTAAAGAACTGACAGACAAGTTCAAAGCGGGCGAAATAATGAAAGGCATGGCCGAACGTGTAGACGGTAAAGGCGGCGGCCGTCCGGATATGGCCCAGGGCGGCGGTACGAGCCCTGACAATTTAACAATTGCATTACAATTCGTTAACGAGTATATTACTATCTAACTTATATAGGATATAAATGATACAATGGTGACAAATCAATAGGGAGTTAGGAGTGCTTTTTGTGGGACAATTTGATGAGACTGTTAAATTTAATGTAGATGAAACCCGTGCCAAACACGTTAAAGAGATATTGACCAATGTGTATAAGACTCTTGAGGAAAGAGATTACAATCCTATCAACCAGCTGGTCGGATATCTTCAAAGTGGTGACCCTGCGTATATTCCCCGCCAAAATGAAGCGAGAAACCAAATCCGTCACGTCGACCGTGATGAAATTATCGAAGTGCTGGTAAGAACTTATATCAACCGTGAAATAAATGAGTAAAACTTTAGGCCTCGATGTCGGAACAAAGACGATCGGTGTCGCTATCAGCGACGCTTTCGGATGGACTGCACAAGGTTTGACCACCCTGAAAATCGATTATCATGATGAAAAGTACGGTATGGATGAACTGAGTAAAATAGTCGAAGAGCATAATGTATCATCAATCGTAGTCGGTTTGCCGAAGAACATGAATAATTCCATCGGCGAAAGTGGTGAACGTTCATTAAATTTCAGTGAAATACTTGCGAATCATATCCCAAATGTTAAAATAATCATGTGGGATGAACGTTTGAGTACTGTCGGTGCGGAACGGACACTGCTCGAAGCCGATGTATCGCGCAAAAAACGTAAGGCTGTAATAGATAAAATGGCGGCAGTCTTTATTTTACAGGGTTATTTAGACCAACCCATTAAAGGAGAGCTATAAACTATGTCTCATGAAATGAATTTTAATCACGATGAAGAACTTTTAACTTTATTCGATGAAGAAGAAAACGAGGTATTATACCGTAAGATGTTGGAATTCCATCATCCAGAATTCAACAAGGATTATATAATCCTTGCGGAAGAAGGCAATTTTAATGATGAAGATGGAGACATCGAGTTGATCCCGATGATTAACGTACCGGATGAGGACGGTGACGGCGGGAAGTTCCTTCCTGTGGAAACAGATGAAGAGTGGGACATGATTGAAGAAATTGTAAATACTCAAATGGATGAACCGGAAGAGTAAAAATACAGATGATTCAAAATAGCTTCCAATAAGATTGGAAGCTATTTTTAAAGAATAGGAGTCTTATATGAGTAGATATGATGACATTAGATTTTCAAAAAATGTATCTTCTTATCTGTCTTTAATTATTATTGGTGTTTTAGCAATCGGTGTTATCATCATTTCCATAATTGCTTATCTTTATATAACATCAATAGGTGACCCCCTGGATGCCAATTCTGAAGAGACTGAAGAAATTGTGATTGATTCGGGAACTTCGGCAGGTATGATTGGTGACCAGTTGGAAGAACAGGGAATTATAAACAACGGCAGAATGTTTGAAGTATACTTAAGATTGAACAGTATTACGAACTATCAGGCGGGCGAATATGAATTGTCCCCTTCAATGGACTTTGAACAGATTGCCCGCACACTGGAAACAGGCACCGTCTATCAGGAAGTGCTGCACAGGGTGGCGATCCCTGAAGGGTATTCTGTTGAACAGATTGCAGAGCAGTTCAGCCAGAATCTGCCTATTGCTGAGGACAGATTTTTAGAGCTGATGGAAGACAGGGAATTCATTGAATCACTTATAGAAGAATACCCTGAGATGCTGTCTGAAGAAATTCTGGATGAGGATATAAAGTATCCACTTGAAGGCTATCTGTTCCCGGCGACATATGACATTACAGAAGAAGAGCCGTCAATTGAAAGCCTGGTCAGAAAAATGCTGGATGCGACAGAGGTAAACAGTTATCCGATATATAATTCAGTGGATGAGTATACAATCAATTTTGAAGGTGAATCCCAAGCTCTGTCATTTCATGAGTTTCTGACATTCTCATCATTGATTGAGATGGAGGCAACATCGCTTGCCGACCGGTCCATGATTGCCAGCGTATTCATAAACAGGATGGCAGAACAGCCGGCAATGCCGCTGCAGACTGACCCGACAGTATTATACGCACTGGGTGAGCATAAGGAACGTACATTATTTGAAGATCTGGAAGTGGAAGATCCTTATAATACGTATATACATGCCGGCCTGCCACCGGGTCCGATCGCTTCTCCGGGTATCGAGTCGATTCAAAGTACTCTGAACCCGAGCAATACGAATTATTACTACTTCCTGGCAGACAGTGAAGGCAATAATCATTTTGCCGAAACCTTTGAGGGGCACACACAGAACAGGGAAGAATATATCAATAATCAGTAAAATAATCTTTTCAAGTAAAGATTAATATGTTAATATATTTATTAATGAATACACAACTGATAACTTTTGTTATCAGTTGTATTTTTTGTATGTGGTGATAGAAATGAATATTGAGCAGTATGTAAAAGATTTGAATGCCGTACACGAACTGTACCCGGAAATTTACAGCTATGCTATGGAACATCATGTGCCCATCATTGACGGTGATGCTTTGTCAGTACTTAAGCATCTCATTAAGATGTCAGGTGCCAGGACGTATTTGGAGATTGGAACTGCAATCGGTTACAGTGGGCTGCATCTCTTGTCAATCTTCGAAGATTCCCGGCTGATGACCATTGAAAAGCAAAGCGAAATGTTCGATATCGCCAGACAGAACTTTGAAAAACACAAAGTGAATAAGAGAGTCGATGCTTATCTGGATGATGCAAAAACAATAGATTTATCCATAGATGAAAAATCGGTGGATCTTTTATTTATCGATGCTTCAAAAGGCAACAATCAGCACTTCTTTGATAAATACAGTCCATTCGTTAAAGATGACGGTTTAATCGTCGTTGATAATATACTTTTACGCGGACTGATTACTGAAGACAACATAGAAAATAAAAACAAAAGAAAATTAAAAGAAAAAGTAGATTCATTTAATCAAAATATGAGCAACAGCGACTATGCCACTTCCTTTCTACCGATAGGAGACGGGCTATTAGTTATTTCAAAAAGTTAGGTGTAGAAAATGAATAAGCCGACAATCATTGGCATTGCAGGAGGTACCGGTTCCGGTAAAACTTCTGTCACCAAGAAAATTATATCTTCATTGGAAGAGCACGATATCACTTTGATTGAGCAGGATTTTTATTATAAAGATCAAAGTCATAAGACGATGGAAGAACGTCTTGAGACCAACTACGATCATCCGTTCGCATTTGATAATGATCTTTTGATCCAGCATGTTAAATCATTAATCAACAGGGAAAGTGTGGAACTGCCGACATATGATTATGTGAACCATACAAGAAGCGACAAGACGATAAAGGTTGAACCTAAAGATGTAATCATCGTTGAAGGCATTTTTGCGCTGGAAAATGAACAGTTAAGAGATCTGATGGATGTAAAAATCTATGTGGATACCGACTCGGATATCCGTATATTACGGCGTATGTCAAGAGACATCAAAGAACGCGGACGGTCCATGGAATCTGTAATCAATCAATATCTCTCGGTTGTAAGACCGATGCATCTACAGTTTATCGAACCGACAAAACGCTTCAGTGATATCATCATCCCTGAAGGCGGCGAAAATATTGTTGCTATCGATATAATCACTACAAAAATAAGAAGTCTTATCAAAAAAATATAACTGAAAGTTTTACGGAGGTTTTAATAATGACAACACAAAAAGAATACCCAATGACAGAAAGTGGATATAAACAATTACAGGAAGATCTTGAATACCTGATCACAACAAAAAGACCTGAAGTGGTTGAAAAAATAAAAGTCGCAAGAAGTTTTGGAGACCTTTCAGAGAACTCCGAGTACGATGCTGCAAAAGATGAGCAGGGCTTTGTTGAGCAGGACATCACAAGAATTGAAGAGATGATCCGCCATGCGAAAATCATCGAAGATACGAATGATAACAATTCAGTACAACTTGGAAAAACTGTAACGTTTACAGAATTGCCTGACGGTGACGAAGAGAAGTACCAGATAGTCGGCAGTGCAGAAGCAGATCCGTTTGAAGGTAAAATCTCAAATGAATCACCGATTGCGCAGTCTCTCCTTGGTGCTAAGCTTGATGAAGAAATCAATGTACCGCTGCCAAACGGTTCCAGCATGAAAGTGAAGATCGTTTCAATTGACTGATAAAGGTGTAAAGCCTGTTGTCGGTGTCATCGGTGCGATGAAAGAAGAAGTTGAAATACTGAAGCAGTGGATGGATATTTCCAAAACCGAATCGATTGCCCACACTGATGTGTATGTCGGCACTCTTGATTCACAGCCGATAGTTCTTGTGGAAAGCGGTATCGGCAAAGTGAACGCAACATTGATCACATCATTGCTGATTGACAGATACAGTGTTGATCTGATTGTCAACACAGGTGTCGCCGGTGCACTGTCCAATGAACTGGATGTAACCGATATGGTTGTTTCCACTTCAGTCGTGCATCATGACGTGGATGCGATGGAATTCGGCTATCAGTTTGGACAGGTACCGGGCATGCCGGCTTCATATGAAGTGGATAAAAACCTGTTCGATAGAGCGATTAAAGTACTCGGCAGTAATCAAACGGTAAAAGTTTTCAGCGGTCTGATTACAAGTGGAGATTCTTTCATTGCGGACAGCAGCCAGAAAGCATCCATCATCAGCAGCTTCTCCGATGCGCTTGCAGTCGATATGGAATCAGCGAGTATCGCTCAGACATGTCATCAGTTTAATGTGCCGTTTATTATCATCCGTTCAATATCGGATAAAGCGGACCAGTCTGCAGATATGACTTATGATGAATTTTTAAAGAAAGCTTGTATAAATTCTTCGGAAGCTGTAAAATTATTGTTAAATGAACTGTAATGTGGAGGGACCTTAATGACTATACTGATGGTATTATCAATTATAATTACTGTTGTAATTGGATATCTTGTTTACCGGGATACTGAAACTGAAGATAATGATATTATTGAATAAATAAAAGCACCTTAAATTTTAAGGTGCTTTTATTAATGTGATAAACTATAATAAATCAGTTAAGAGAGGAAAGCATTGAAAGTGATAAAAAAATACTTCCTACCAACTTCATATGTTGATAATTTTACAAATATTACTCCGGCCAGAATGAACCAGCTCGATGTCAGAGCTGTAATTATAGACTTGGATAATACATTGGTCGGCTATGATGAAATGGATGCAAATGAAAAAGTGATAAACTGGTTCAAAATGATGAATGACAATGGTTTCAAAGTAACAATAGTATCAAACGGCAAGAAAAAGAGAGTCAGTGAATTTGCAGACCCTCATGACATCGATTATATATTCAGTGCACAAAAACCTTTAACAAAAAACTATAAAAAAGCAATCCGGTTGATGGGTGTGCCAAAAAGGGAAACCATCATGGTCGGTGATCAGCTGATGACTGATATTTTTGGCGCAAACCTGATCGGTATAAAAAGTATTCTGGTGATTCCTGTGAAAAGTAAGGACGGTTATGCGACACTGTTGAACAGAAAGATTGAAGGCATAATCATGAAATACTTTAGAAAAAAAGGATTACTGGTCAAGGAGGACTAATTATTGACTGAAGTAAAATGTATCGGCTGCGGAGCCGTATTACAATCTGAAGATAAAGATAAAAAAGGCTATATACCTGCAAGCGGACTGAACAGGGAAGATGCAGTATGCAGAAGATGTTACCGCCTGAAGCACTATAACGAAATCATGGATATAGATGTGGACTCCGGGGAGTTCCTGACGATGCTGAATTCACTGTATGAGACGGATGGTTTAATCATCAAGGTGATTGACGCATTTGACTTCAATGCAAGTCTTATCCCGTCATTCAACCGCATCGTCGGTGATAAAAAAGTTATTGCCGTCATCAATAAAATTGATCTGTTACCTAAATCTACAAACACTGCCCGCCTGATCCACAGAGCCAAACATATGCTGAAACAGAACGGCATTACTGCAGTGGACACTATAGCAATCAGTGCCCTTAAAAATGAAGGGCTGGACAAATTGACCTCCCTGATGCAAAAGCATTCGAAAAAACAGGATGTATATGTAGTCGGAACGACGAATGTCGGGAAATCGACGCTCATCAATCAATTAATCAAGATGACGAGCGGTGAAAGCAATGTCATCACGACGAGCAGATTCCCGGGCACAACACTCGACTTGATAGACATTCCGATGGATGATGACACGTTCATATATGATACTCCGGGTGTAATTGTATCCAGTCAGATGGCACATTTCGTAAATGCTGATGAGCTGAAATACATTACGCCATCAAAAGAAATAAAACCGATGACTTTCCAACTCGAGGCCGGTCAGACATTATTCCTGTCCAATCTGGCGAGGATTGATTTCGTGAATGGCGAGAAGAGCAGTTTCAGTGTATACTCTTCCAATCAGATTACCGTTCACAGAACAAAACTATCCAAGGCAGATGAATTTTATGAAAAACATTATAATGGACTGCTCGCACCTCCAGAAATTGATGAACCGATTTTGTTAAATGATAAGAAGGAGTTCTCATTCAAAGTGACAGAGGACAGTGATATCGAAATCAGTGGTTATGCTTTCATAAACGTACAGACCGGAACAGAAGTGGTTGTTCATGTACCAAAAGGTGTGGAAGTAAATATCAGACCGACAATATTCAAAGGTGGTTTATAACAATGAATTTTGCTGTAATTGGGTCTCCAATTGAGCACACGTTATCCCCGGCAATACACTCTGCCAATTTCAATTCATTAAATTTAGACGACACTTACCGTGCACTGCATATCACGTCTGAAGATCTCGACCATATAAAAGATATCATCAGGCAGTATGATCTGAACGGTTTCAATGTGACCATACCGCACAAGGAAACAATTATGGGACATCTGGATTTTATTGACCAGAGGGCAATAGAAGTGAATGCGGTCAATACTGTACTCGTCAAAGATGACAAGCTTTACGGCTACAATACCGATGTCACAGGCTATAAACAGGCTTATACAGACCGTTTTGGCACAAAAAAGCGCAATATACTCATATTGGGTGCAGGCGGTGCTGCAAAGGCCGTCTATCGTGCGCACAGCGAACTTGAGGACGACATCACCATTTATGCAAGGCGCGAAGCGAGTTTTGAGACATTCACAGACCAGAACTTTGAGAAATTATCATCACTTCAGAATTTGGAAAGTTTTGATGTCATCATCAATACAACACCGATCGGCTTAAAAAATGAGGACTTGTATGATGTGATGTCTTTATCCCGTGAGAATATTACTGAAGATACTATAGGAATAGATTTGATTTATAATCCGGCAAACACACCATTCCTGCATGGGTTTGAAGATTTGAATGCCATGAACGGACTGTCCATGTTGGTTAACCAGGCAATCCACGCCTTTGAAATATGGTATGATAATAAGTTTGAAGGGGATTATACTGCTGTATATGCAGCTTTAGATAAAAAGTTTGGAGGTGGCGAGAAATGACGAAGTTAACATCAAAAAATATTAAACAGTTAAAAAAAGAATCCCATCATTTAAACCCTATTTTCCAAGTCGGTAAAAATGGTGTCACAGATAATTTTATCGAACAGATTGATGATGTATTGGAAAAGAGGGAACTGATCAAAGTCTCTGTCCTGCAGAACTGTCTTGAAGATAAAGATGTCATTGCCGAAGAAATCAGCAGGAATACAGAGAGCAATATTGTCAGTATCATCGGTAATACAATTATAATTTACCGGGAATCTAAAAATAATAAACAGATTGAACTGTCATGAAGGTAGGTATTTTCGGCGGGACTTTTGATCCGATTCATGTCGGGCACATCATTTCCGTGCTGGAAGTTAAAATTACTTTCGGTCTGGACAAGGTAATGTTTATCCCTGCAAGGCAGTCACCGCATAAGGAAACTATGCCGGCAGGCAATAAAGAGCGGACCGATATGATAGAAAGAGCGATTAGCGGATATGACGGCTTTACAATGGATACTTTTGAAATCGACAGGGACGGGAAAAGTTTTACGTACGATACTGCGAAATATTTGAAAGACCAATATCCTGGCGATGAACTTTATTTTCTGATGGGGACGGATCAGTACGAAAGTTTCGACAAATGGCATAAAAATGATGAATTAATCGACATGATGAATTTTATCGTAATGATGAGACACAGTGATGATATGGAAATATCAGCACCTTTTATACGAGCAGATCAGCTTGTTGTGGAAGTTTCTTCTACACTCGTTCGTACACGCATTAAAGAAGGGCTGCCTTATAAACATTTCCTGAATGAGGCTGTGTATGAATATATTAAGGAGAATGCATTATATGAAGCATAAAAAGGCACTTAACCTGATAGAGGAAAAATTACCTAAAAAAAGATATGCCCACTCTGTCAGAGTGGCTGAGACGGCTGTGAAGCTTGCTGAAATATTCCAGGCTGACAGGGACAAATGTTACCTTGCGGGCATACTGCACGACTACTCAAAATACGATGAGCTGGGTGATATGTATCAGTATGTCACCAAATACAATCTGGATCCGACGCTGCTGGCCTTCAACTCAGAGCTCTTGCACGGGCCTGTCGCAGCAACAAAAATGAGGTTTGAGCATGGTGTAAAAGACGAAGACATTTTTTATGCAATCTCCAGCCACACTTCCGGTCGTGCACAGATGCTTTTGACTGAGAAGATTATTTATGTGGCAGACTTTATCGAACCGGCACGCACTCAAAAAGGCGTGGATAAAATCAGGGAGATTATATTTGAGGATAAGAAATTGGATCTTGCGATATATGAAATTACGAGATTGACTCTAAAACAATTATTGAAGAAAAACCGACCGATTTATAATAGAACGATTGAATGTTACAACTATTATAATATGGTTAAGGAGTGAAAGAATGAATAGTGAAGCACTACTCGAAAAAATGGTTGAAGCATGTGATGATAAGCGTGCTGAAGATATTATGACCTTTGATGTCAAAGAAACAAGTACAGTTACAGATTACTATATCATCTGTCACGGTAACTCAGGGCGACAGGTTCAAACGATCGCGGATGAAATAAAAGATCTTGCAAAAGACCTTGATATCGAACCTTTAGTGGAAGGTTACAATGAAGGAAAATGGATTTTATGTGACTTGAATAATGTCATTCTGCACGTTTTTCACGGTCCTGAAAGAGAATACTATAATTTGGAACGGTTATTCAAAAATGGTGAGCACATTGACAACAGACAATAATCGGGATAAGGAAGTTCTTGGTCATTTTTACAATGAACTTACCTATGATATACCTTACAATCTGTGGCTTGATATAATTGAGCATTTTAAAAATAAAGACCAATCTGTTCTGGATATCGGATGCGGCACAGGCAGTCTGACAAGACGGATGAACTTTAAGACAAAGTATGGAATGGATATCTCTCAATCAATGCTTGATATTGCGCGCCGCCATAATGATGATATCAATTATTTTCAAGGGGATATGAAAGAATTCAAACTTGATGGGACATTCGATATGATTGTCGCTACTGTTGATGTGCTGAATTATTTGAAGGATAAAGATGAATTCATAAAAACTTTGAAAAATATTTATGACCATATGAATGATGACGGTGTTTTTATATTTGATATACACAGTAAATATAAAATGCAAAATGATTTTAACAATATGGTTTACACCGATGATACGGAACACGTCACCTACATCTGGCATGCAATTCAAGGGGAGGCGCCGCTTTCTGCAGTGCATGAAATGACTTATTTTGTGAAAAATGAAAATGATATGTATGACAGAGTGGATGAAGAATACACTCAAAGGACATATGAGCATAAAGAAGTAATTAAAATGATAGAGAAAGCAGGATTGTACCTTGACACTGCTTTCAGTGATTTCGATATAAATCACTCTGTGACCACCGTTTGTGACAGAAATTTCTATATCGTCAAAAAGGCTTTGTAACGAATAGTTACAAAGTTTTTTTGAATTAATTAATTTATTTGCAAAAAAAATAAATCAAAAACGGCATTTTCCTCCTAATAATAGTAAAGGGATATTTTAAGGAGAGATAAAATGCTTAAACATTATTATGAAAAGTACAAACAATTCATTCCGCTCATCGGTATCACTTTTGTGATTTTGATCATTGCCATATTTGTTGTGAACCTGGTGACTGCTGAAAATTCAATGACTATCAATGAGCCTCCAGTAAACGCTCTGGAGGTGATGGAAGAGTCTGAGGCGGATGAAGAACCTGCCGTTGCCGGCCTTTCAGAATACGTATTTGTGGAAGTGAAGGGCGCCGTTGAAAATCCGGGTGTTTATGAAGTCCCATCCGATGCAAGAGTGACGAACGTTTTAAGTATGGCTGTAGTTTTGAACAGCGCTGATTTGATAACGGTGAATCAGTCTGAAAAGGTCAGGGACGAAATGGTCATCTACGTGCCTGAATATGGTGAGATAGAAGATGGCAGCATGATACCCCCAGAGGATTCCGCTGAAGATGAAGTGCATGTAAATATAAACACTGCATCGATTGATGAATTGACCCAGTTGAACGGCATCGGCGAAAAGAAGGCACAGCTCATTTTGGATTACCGCGAAGAAAATGGGCTGTTTATGACCAAAGAGGATTTAATGAATATATCCGGCATCGGCGAGAAAACTTTTGACAGTTTGGAAGCATATATTACAATAGACTAGAAGGTGGGATAATTGATGAGAATTGACTGGCATGAATATTTTTTAGCACAAAGCCATTTATTGAGATTAAGATCTACTTGTGAACGATTGAAGGTCGGTGCACTGATTGTCAAAGACAACAGGGTAATTGCAGGCGGATATAACGGCTCGGTTTCAGGTGAAGATCACTGTATCGATGTCGGCTGTTATGTAGAAAACGGCCACTGTATACGCACCATTCATGCAGAAACAAATGCACTGCTGCAATGCTCGAAATTTGGTGTTTCCACTGAAGGGGCGAGTGTTTATGTTACTCACTTCCCATGTATTCATTGCACCAAATCAATGATTCAGGCGGGTATTAAAAACATCTTTTACGCTGAAGACTATAAAAATCATCCATATGCGATGGAATTATTGGATAAAACGAAAGTTAACTATACTAAAATCGAAATCGATTTACATAAAGTAGCCAGTTATTTTGAAGATTTCAAATGATTATGTTCTTCGTCTTTTTGTCCATCATCATAGGATATATATTAGTGATAAGCCCATTTTTGGGCTTATTTTTTTTGCTTTTATTATGTCTTATGTGCCATAGGAAAATTGCGAACAAAGTTTATATGTTTCTATTTTTATTTATAGCAGCAGTGAGTATGCTAGTTGCTGCGCATCCCGGTGACGCTGCACCTGTGGACGATATTGATGAACTGAAAATTATTGATTATAAATACTACCGCGATGAAATTCATTATATAACAGAAAATGACGGTCTGAAGTTTGATTTGTTCGTTGAAGAAGGCGGCAGGGTTGAAATCGGTACTGTATGCACCGGAAACTTTACTGTTGCCGAAATTAATGGACAGCGGAATTTTTTAAAGCGCAGCGATTACATGCAATTGACGGTAAATCAGATAAGCGGCCGTATTTATGAAAATACACTGGAAGGCAAGGATTGTAGGGCCGGAGAAAAGAGCTTTAAGATGGCGATTGCGGAATTGAGATATAAGTACATTGATAAATTACTCAAATATACTTCATATGATTACAAGTTTGATCTCTTGACACTCAGCATAGGTAATAAAAGTTATATAGAGAGTGACTTCTTTGATTCACTACAGAAACTGGGCATATATCATCTTTATGTTATTTCAGGTACTCACGTGGCGTTCATCAGTGCATTCTTATACTTCGCATTCCGAAAGATGAGGCTGACATTGAGAGCTATTAAAATACTGCTGATAATATCACTGTTGTTGTTTCTTTTAATAAACATTTTTAGTCCCAGTGTTTTCAGGGCTGTATTTATGGCTGTGCTCCTGATTGTTACTTCTTTTTTCAATAAAAAACCATACATGACGATCATCTCTTTATCCGCCATTATACAAATACTGTTCAACCCGTATATTGTATTTCATGCAGGATATCAACTATCTTATATCACGACTTATTTCATTCTTCTTGCCAGACCGTTCATACAAGGGCAAAAGGCATTTATACAACTGTTGCAGCTCACATTGATTTCAGAAGTGTCAACGCTGTTGGTCATCCTTATACAATTCAATGAAATCAGTATAAGCGGTCTAGTCATGAATTTATTTTTCGTGCCGTTATTTTCAATTGTCATATTTCCAATGGTCATTCTGTTCCAGGCAGTAATGATTTTGCCGAAAATAGATGTGATCGACAATTTTTATCATCTTATTTTTACATTTCTGCAGGAGATGATTTCTTATTTAGCCAACCTCATCAAACACAGGTATGCAGTGAAAAATCTGCCGGAAACTATTTACATACTTATTGCTGTAATGACTTTTCTAATCGCTCGAAACATATGCAGACTGGATTATATTAAGGTGATTGTAATTAGCCTGGGACTGATGATCACGGTATACGCATCAAATGTTATCGACAGGGATGATTTTACATTTACAATGATTGACATCGGACAGGGTGATGCTTTTTTGATAGAAGATCATAAAAATGATCAGGCTGTAATGATTGATACCGGCGGTGTATTTACATTCGATGACCGGGAATCCATGCTGGCTGAAAAAACCGTACTACCGTATTTGAAAGAGCGGGGGATTGATAATATCGAACTTTTAATTTTAAGTCATATGGATATCGACCACGTCGGTGAAGCAAAAGATATTATAAATAATAAAAATGTGAGGAATTTAATGGTCAACATGGATGATCCAAAATTTAACGAATGGTCTGAGGAGATTATGGAAGACGATTTTGGAGGAAATGTATTGTCTTCAAAAGATATAGAAACATTGACTGTGGGGGATATAATGATTGAAAATCTCATGAGCGGGAGACAGGATGGGTCTGAAGATTCGAATGAACATTCGATTGTTTTAAAGGTCACACTCGGCGAGTATAAGTTTTTGATGACCGGTGATATGACAGTGGCGATGGAAGAATTACTGGTGCACGAGAGGAGAGATATCGGAGTGGATGTATTGAAGCTCGCACATCATGGATCGGACACTTCAACCGGAAGTGCCATTGTTGAAGCTGTCCGGCCGACCTATGCATTGATTTCTGCAGGTGCAGATAATCAATACGGTCACCCGCATCAGGAAGTGCTGGACAGATTGGAAGGTATAAATATATTGAGTACAAAAGATGCTGGAATGGTACAATTGAATATCAAAAGTGATAAACTCTGTGTCCGGGCGAAATTAGATGAATCATTAAATGATTGCACAAAAAAAGAGCTGAACCATCAGCTCTCTAAATAAAATTTACCCGAACAATCTACCGACGATCTCAAATGCATGAGGTATAACGTAGATTGCTGTAAGACCTAGGAACCCGACTACAAAAGCCAAACCGGAGTCCACAACGTCATTATTTTTTGATTGTACATTCTTTTCGAACTTATTCATTTAGAAAACCCCCTAAACTATTCAACATCTATTATAGGATAATTCTCAAATAAAAGCTATAATATATTTATGATTTAATGTGGAGTGAACAAAATGAACTTAATCCAAGTGGTATTTGGAACAAATATTATACGTATAGAAGAAAAAGCCAAGAAAATGGCGAAAGATTATTTGGGAGAAATAGATGAATTCAGTCTGGTCTCCCTGAATTATAAAGAAACGCCGGTTGAGAACATAATTGAGGAAGCTCAGACGCTGCCATTCCTTTCCGACAAAAAAGCAATTATCATCAATGATGCCTTTTTATTGACCGGTGCAAAAACAAAAAGTGATGTCGAGCATAATATTGATATGTTCATAGACTACCTGGGCAATAAAAATGATGATACCTTACTGATTTTCAAAGTATTCAACGAACAGCTGGACAAGAGGAAAAAGATTACTAAACTTGTTCAGAAAGAAGGTGAGGTCACAGAAGTTAAGGAGATGACCGAACCTGAAATACGAACTTTTATATCAGATTATCTGAATGCGGAAAATATGACCATTGATGATATGGCATTGGATATGTTTTTGGAAAGAACGGGGATAAGTTATTCCAATGTTAAAGGTGAACTGGATAAAGTCATCTTATATGCAGATCATAATATTACTGCAGATGATGTGGATGACGTGGTCAGTATCAGCATGGAGCAGAATATATTTAAACTGACTGAGTTTGTATTAAACGGCAGGAAAGAAGAAGCGGTTAAACTGGTCAGACAGCTGATATTGCAAAAAGAAGAGCCAATGCAGCTGCTTCATCTGATCATCAGTCAATTCAGACTGTTGTATCAAGTTAAACTGCTTTCAAGCGAAGGGTTCTCACAGGATTATATAGCTAAAAACCTGAGGGTTCATCCTTACAGGGTAAAACTTGCACTGAGGGAAGTTAGAAAACACAGGCAGGATACATTAGAGGGTAAGATGGTCATCTGCCGTAATATGGATTATAAATTCAAATCCAGTTATTTGGACAGGAATACATTATTTGAGCTGTTTGTGATGGAAATTTAGTAAAGAAAAAACCTTCTTGAAAAAGAAGGTTTTACTTAGTCATTAATTTTGATTTCATACGTGATGCTTTATTTGCATGAATTAAGTTTTTCTGACTCGACTTGTCAATATGCTTTACTGCATGTGCAACAAGTGCATCTACGTTTTCAGCATTTTCAGCTTTCGCTGTTTCTGCACGTTTAACAGCAGTTCTCATCGCGTTCTTTTGAGCAATGTTTGCATCTCCCGCTTTTTGGCTGGAATTTACTCTTTTAATAGCTGATTTAATATTAGGCATAACGTCACCTCCACAATTTAGTTGTACAACTTTAATTGCAACAAGAAATATTTTACCAAATTAGAGTGTATTATGCAATATAAAGCCGGAAATGAATTGAAGATAATGGCGACAATTGGTATAATATTAACATTCGAGTGTATAGAAAGTTGGGTATTAATGAATGATAATGAGCGTATAGCAAGGCAAGAGAAAATTAGAAACTTTTCAATTATTGCCCATATCGATCACGGTAAATCGACTTTGGCCGACCGTATATTAGAAAATACAAAATCAGTGGCTGACAGAGAGATGAAGACACAGCTGTTGGATTCAATGGATTTGGAACGTGAGCGGGGAATCACCATAAAGTTGAATGCAGTCCAATTGAAATATACTGCAAAGGATGGAGAAGACTATATATTCCATCTCATAGACACTCCCGGACACGTCGACTTCACTTATGAAGTATCGCGTTCACTGGCTGCATGCGAAGGTGCGATATTAGTGGTGGATGCAGCCCAGGGTATCGAGGCCCAGACATTGGCAAACGTTTATCTGGCATTGGATAACGATTTGGAGCTTATGCCTGTAATCAACAAGATAGACCTGCCTGCAGCCGACCCTGATAGAGTCGCACAGGAAGTGGAAGATATTATCGGCCTGGATAAGAATGATGCGGTTCTTGCATCGGCAAAATCGAATATAGGTATCGATGAGATACTGGAAACGATTGTTGAAATGGTTCCGCCGCCGGACGGTGATGTGAATGCTCCTTTAAAGGCACTGATATTCGATTCCATGTATGATCCATACAGAGGCGTCATATCTTCAATCAGAATCGTCGATGGGGTTGTCAAACCCGGAGATAAAATACAGATGATGGCCACAGGCAAAACTTTCGAAGTGGCTGAGGTCGGTATCAATACACCTAAACCTATGCCGGTAAAGGAATTATCGGTCGGGGATGTTGGCTACATAGTTGCCGCCATTAAAAACGTCGGTGATTCACGTGTAGGTGATACGATAACTCTCGCGGACAATCCCGCAGCAGAGCCTCTGGAAGGTTATAAGACAATGAACCCCATGGTGTTCTGCGGTATGTATCCGATAGATTCAAATCAATATAATGATCTGAGAGAAGCATTTGAAAAGCTGGAGCTGAATGATTCATCACTGCAATATGAACCAGAAACTTCCCAGGCTCTAGGGTTTGGTTTCAGAACAGGATTTTTAGGCCTGCTCCATATGGAGATCATACAGGAGAGAATCGAAAGGGAGTTCGGTATTGATCTGATCGCAACTGCACCTTCAGTTATTTATGAAGTATCCATGACTGACGGATCAACTGTGAGAGTCGATAACCCTGCACAAATGCCGGACCCTCAAAAAATCGACCGCATAGAGGAACCTTATGTTAAAGCACAGATTATGGTACCGAACGATTATGTCGGTGCTGTGATGGAGCTTAGCCAGAAGAAGCGCGGTAACTTTATTACGATGGATTATCTGGACGATATACGGGTAAACATAATATATGAAATCCCGTTGTCTGAAATTGTATTTGATTTCTTTGACCAGCTTAAATCGAATACTAAAGGATATGCATCCTTTGATTATGAAATCATAGGATACAAAGAAAGCAATCTGGTTAAGATGGACATCTTATTAAATAATGAAAAAGTGGATGCCCTCAGCATTATTGTTCACCGTGATTTCGCATATGAACGCGGTAAGATTATAGTGGAAAAGTTGAAGAAACTCATCCCGAGACAGCAGTTTGAAGTGCCGGTTCAGGCCGCCATCGGACAAAAAATCATTTCGAGAACAAACATTAAGTCGATGGGTAAAAACGTACTCAGTAAATGTTACGGCGGGGATATAAGCCGTAAACGTAAACTGCTTGAGAAACAAAAAGAAGGTAAAAAGAAAATGAAATCCGTCGGTTCAGTAGAGATACCGCAGGAAGCATTCCTGTCTGTACTGAAAATGGATGAAGATTGATAAAGCCACATTTTGTGGCTTTTAATTTTGTAGGGAAGTGTTAAAATGAAAAGTTTGTATATCCATATTCCATTTTGTAATCGCATATGCACGTACTGTGATTTCACAAAAGTACTTATTAAAAACCAGCCGGTTGATGAATATATAGACGCATTGATTATGGAATTGAAGAGTTTGGAGCATAAAAACTTTGAAACAATATATGTCGGAGGAGGGACACCGACGGCACTCAGCTTGAAACAACTGGAAAGATTATTGTCTTTCATAGCTGATAGATTTACCGTTTCAACTGAATATACTTTTGAAGCGAATCCGGATGAGGTCACAACCGAGAAACTGGATCTGCTGAAAAATTATGGTGTGAACAGAGTGAGTCTGGGGGTTCAGTCTTTTAATGACGATATATTGAAAGTGTTGAACCGCAGTCACGGCTTTGATGATATTTTTAGAAGTATCAATCACCTTGAGAAGATTGGTCTGACGAATTACTCCATGGACCTGATGTATAATCTGCCAGGTGAAACAATGCAGGATATTGACACGAGCCTGAAATATGTAGAGGAATTAAAGCCGAAACATATTTCATGGTATTCATTGATTATTGAACCGCATACCGTATTTTATAATCAAATTAAAAAAGGTGCCTTGAAAATTGCGGATGATAATATAGAAGCGGAAAAATATGACCGCGTAATGGAGGGACTTCAGCAGCTTGGCTATCCTCAATACGAAATTTCAAATTTTGCGGTACCTGAGTTCGAGTCAGCCCATAATAAGACTTACTGGCTGAATGAACATTATTATGGAACTGGTGCCGGTGCGCATGGTTATGTCGGCAATCAGCGCTATTACAATATCAAACCTGTGCCACATTATATTAAATCGATGAATGAAAATAATACTGTTGTAAAAGAGACGATATCTCTAACTCAGGTCGAACAGATTGAAGAAGAAATGTTTTTAGGTCTCCGAATGACTGACGGTGTTTTAAAAAGCAGATTTAAGGATAGATATGGCATGAGTCTGGATGATTATTATAAAGATGAATTGAATTATCTTAAGGATAAAAAATGGATTAATGATGATGGTATCAATATCTCTTTAACAGAAAGCGGAAGAATCGTAGGTAATGAAGTTTTCATGTCTTTTTTAAAGTCCACATAAAATGAGTTTAATGATTGACATACTTTGACCAATTTGATAAATTGTATTTAGCACTCGGAGATAAGGAGTGCTAAAGAGGTGAAGTCAATGCTTACAAATAGGCAAGAACTCATCTTATTTTTAATTGTGGATGAATTTTTAGCCGCCATGGTTCCCGTTAGTTCGAAACAAATTATTCAAAAATATCAACTTGATATTTCCAGTGCTACGGTTAGAAACGAAATGGTTATACTTGAGGCATCAGGCTTTTTAACAAAACCGCATACATCAGCAGGAAGAATCCCATCAAGAGAAGCACTCAAGTTTTATATTAAAAAGTTAAGCGAAAAATTAGATGAAGATTCAAATCCTGAACCGATTCATCTCAATTTACAAAATCATCATACACCTGAAGAGTTGTCCGGAAGCATCGCTGAAAAAATCAGTACATTGACTAATTATTTGACCGGGGTATCGTTTCTTGGTAAAGATGAAATAGTCAAAGCGATTTACTTCACACCGTTAAGCGAAGTTATGCTGCTTGTGGTTATAGTTCTTGATTCCGGGAACATAAAAAAAGTACCGGTTAAAATGAACTATAATGTATCATTGGAAACTTTGAAGTTACTGACAAATTACTTTAATCAGATTGTCATTGATACACCATTACAGGATTTATCGCAGATGCTGCGTTCATCGTTGAAAAATACAGAGTTGCAGCACATGATTATCAGTGTTGCAGATAATATCAGCTTGGATATAAATGAACCGAGGAAATTCACTGGTTATTCAGGATTCAACCATTTAATCCATCAAATCAGTGAAGATACAATGACTTTACAGTTGCTTTATGATGATTTGGAATCCAAGCAGCTGGACAATATCGTGGATGTATCCGAAAAAACCGGAGTCGATGTCCATCTGGGTGACGAACTGCCGAGAAATTATCACTCTATTTCAATCATCACCACCGATTTGAGAATTGGCGGTTTTGAAGGGAATCTGATGATTGTCGGGCCCGAGATGATGGGTTATAAAAAAGTGATCAAACTATTACATGCTATTAATAATCAGAGCACAAAAGGAAGTGAATGATTTGTTCGATAATGAAAAAGAGCAACAGCCGGATGAGAATCTGGTCAACGAAGAAAGGTCGGATGATAATTCTTCAGTGTCGACTGAAACTGCTGAAAATGAGATTGAATCAGAAAGCAGTGCAGTATCGGAAGAAACGGTAGATGAGGTTGATCCGCATCAGCAGGAAATAGACAATTTAAAAGATGAGGTAAAAGTTCAAGAGGACAAGTATTTGAAACTCTATGCGGAGTTTGAAAATTTCAAACGACGTAACAAGCAGGAAATTGATCTTAATAATAAGTACAAAGAACAAAAATTTGCAGAAGATTTACTGCCTGTTCTGGATAATTTGGAAAGAGCAATGGATATCGAAGGAGAAACCGAAGCATTTGCTTCCTTGAAAAAAGGAGTAGAGATGGTTTATAACGATTTCCTCAATATTTTCGACAAGCATGATATTACGTTGATAGAATCAACCGGAAAAGAATTTGATCCGAATGTGCACCAGGCAGTAATGACAGAACCATCAGAAGATGGATCAGGAATTGTAATTGAAGAATTCCAAAAGGGTTATATGTTGAAAGACCGAGTGATTCGTCCATCTATGGTTAAAGTCAGTGAGTAATAGGTATAAAAAATAATATGATAAATAATTTAATATATGGAGGCTATTTTAAATGAGTAAAGTAATTGGTATCGACTTAGGAACAACAAACTCTGTAGTATCCGTTCTTGAAGGCGGAGAAGCTAAGGTAATTCAAAACGCTGAAGGTAACCGTACAACACCTTCTGTCGTTTCATTCAAAAATGATGAGATTCAGGTGGGTGAAGTTGCTAAACGTCAGGCAATCACAAACTCTGATACAATAATGTCAGTCAAAAGACATATGGGTACTGACCATAAAGAAAAAATTGGTGATAAAGAGTATACACCCCAAGAAATCTCAGCTATGATTCTTCAAAATTTAAAAGAAACTGCTGAAAGCTATTTAGGTGAAAAAGTAGAAAAAGCTGTTGTGACTGTTCCAGCTTACTTTAATGACTCTGAGCGTCAGGCTACAAAAGATGCTGGTAGAATTTCAGGTCTTGAAGTTGAAAGAATCATAAACGAGCCGACTGCAGCAGCACTAGCTTACGGTTTAGACAAGCAGGAAGTTGACCAGAAAGTATTGGTATTCGACCTTGGTGGCGGTACTTTTGACGTATCCATCCTTGAGCTTGGCGATGGTGTGTTTGATGTACTTGCAACTGCAGGTGACAACCGTCTTGGCGGGGACGACTTTGATGATGTAGTCATTGATTATCTTGTGGATACTTTCAAGAAAGAAAATGGTATCGACTTATCAAATGATAAAATGGCAATGCAGCGTTTGAAAGATGCAGCTGAAAAAGCTAAGAAAGAATTATCTGGTGTATCTTCGACTCAAATCTCATTACCATTCATTTCAGCTGGTGATGCAGGTCCATTACACCTGGAAACATCACTGACTCGTGCGAAGTTCGAAGAACTGACACATGATCTGGTTAGACGTTCAATGGAGCCGACAAAACAGGCAATCAAAGATTCAGGCATCAGCAAAGATGAAATTGACGAAGTTATTCTGGTTGGCGGTTCTACAAGAATTCCAGCTGTACAAGAAGCAATCACAAAAGAAATTGGCAAAGAGCCTAACCGCAGTGTAAACCCTGACGAAGTTGTAGCGATGGGTGCTGCAATCCAGGGCGGTGTGTTATCTGGAGACGTTAAAGATGTTGTACTTCTTGACGTAACGCCATTATCACTTGGTATCGAAACGATGGGTAACGTATCAACTGTTCTAATTGAAAGAAATACAACAATACCGACAAGTAAATCAGAAACATTCTCAACAGCGGCAGACAACCAGCCGGCAGTGGACATCCACGTATTGCAGGGTGAGCGCCCAATGGCAAGTGACAACAAAACACTCGGCCGTTTCCAATTGACGGATATTCCACCAGCTCCACGCGGTGTACCTCAAATCGAAGTTACTTTCGATATTGATAAAAACGGTATTGTAAACGTAACTGCAAAAGATCAGGGTACTGGTAAAGAGCAGAAGATCACAATCCAGTCTTCTTCCAACCTGACTGATGATGATATCGACAGAATGGTGAAAGAAGCTGAAGATAACGCAGAAGAAGATAAGAAGCGCCGTGAAGAAGTTGAAACACGCAACGCTGCGGATCAGCTCATATTCTCAACTGATAAAACAATCGAAGATTTAGGCGACAAAGTCGAAGCAGATGAGAAAGAAAAAGCAGAAGCTGCTAAAGAAGAGCTTAAAACAGCATTAGAAGGCGAAGACCTTGAAGAAATCAATGCTAAGAAAGATGCACTTGAAGAAATCCTTCAAGCTATGTCAATGAAGCTTTATGAAGAAATGGCACAAGAACAACAAGCTGGTGAAAATGCTGAAGGCAATGAATCAAAAGACGATGATGTTGTAGATGCAGACTTCAAAGAAGTTGAAGATGACGAGGAAGATAAAAAATAATCAGTGAAATCAAAGTCAAAGCCAATAGCATTTGGCTTTGACTTTTTTAAATGTTATGATTTGGAAGTTGGAGGGATATTTGGATGGCTAAAAGAGATTACTACGAAATTCTTGGTGTAGAAAAAAGTGCATCAAAAGATGAAATAAAAAAAGCATACCGAAAATTATCAAAGAAATATCACCCGGACATAAATCAGGAAGATGGTTCGGATGAGAAATTTAAAGAGGTGGCAGAAGCATACGAAGTATTATCGGACGAGAATAAACGTTCGCAATATGATCGCTTTGGTCACGAAGGCATGAAATCACAATTTGGAGGCGGCGGTGGCGGCTTCCAAAGCTCTGGTGGTTTTGGCGGCTTCGAAGATATATTCAGTTCATTTTTCGGCGGCGGCCGTCAGGCTGATCCAAATGCTCCCCGTAAAGGTGATGACCTGCAGTATACGATGACAGTTGATTTTGAAGAAGCTGTATTTGGGGTCACAAAAACAATAACAATCAAAAAAGAGGTTACATGTGATACTTGTGATGGTAACGGTGCGAAACCGGGTACATCCAAGTCGACTTGTAGCATGTGTAGCGGTGCCGGCCGTGTGGCGGTTGAACAAAATACACCATTCGGACGTATACAGACAGAGCGCACATGTCCGACATGTCAAGGAACAGGCCAAGAAATCAAGGATCCTTGTAATAAGTGTAAAGGTACAGGAACAGTGACAAAAGATGTAGATATCGAAGTTACAGTCCCTGAAGGTGTTGATAATGGCCAGCAGATCCGTGTTCAAGGGCATGGTGAACCAGGTGCAAACGGCGGACCTTCCGGCGATCTGTATATTGTTTTTCGTGTCAGACCGGATTCAAGATTCACACGTGACGGAGATGATATCCACTATGAACTGCCGATTACATTTGCACAGGCAGCACTGGGGGATGAAATAAAAGTACCTACAATCAGTTCTGAAGTCGTGTTGACTATTCCTGCAGGAACTCAGACAGGCCGACGATTCCGTTTGAAAGAAAAAGGGGTCAAGAACGTCCATGGCTATGGTTATGGCGATCAGTTCATTACTGTTAAAGTGGTTACACCGACTAAACTTTCAGATGAGGAAATTGAAATCTTTAGAAGCCTGGCTGAACAGGGTGGCGAAAAGATTAATGAGCAGCAGGAAAATATTTTCGACCGGACAAAACGTTTCTTTAAAGGAGATTAAAGATGAAATGGCATGAAGTGGCAATTCATACCGTAGAAGAAAATGAAGAAAAACTCTCAATTTTTCTAAATACAATATCCAAAGGTGTCTCCGTCGAACATTCTATAGATATACTGAAACAAAAGGTGGACAACTTCGATGAGAAGTTCAGGCTGGATCCAAAAGATTACCCCGAATCAAATATCAGACTGGTCGTTTATTTTGATGAAACACAGAATATCGATGATCGTTTAAAAGAGATTGAGGAATATATTACTCAAACAGATCTTATAAACAAAGAAGATATTGATATCGACCGTAAAATCATAGAAGAATCTGACTGGGAAAATGAATGGAAGAAATACTTCCATAGTTTCAGAGTGTCAGATACGTTTGTAATAGTGCCCTCATGGGAGATGGAAGATTACAGCTATGAAGAATCAGACCGTCTGATTAAGCTGGATCCGGGTATGGCTTTTGGAACGGGTGACCATCCGACAACGAGTATGTGCCTGAAATTTATAGAAAGTATTGTCAAACCTGAACATAACATCATCGATGTTGGGACGGGTTCCGGCATACTTTCGATTGCTTCACATCTGATGGGGGCAAGATCCATCAAAGCCACTGATATCGACGAATTATCCATTAAAGTGGCATATGACAATTTCATAATCAACGACTGTGAAAAAGATATCAATCTGGAAACTGCAGATTTGTTGAAAGATGAAAAAGGTCAGTATGATATAGTGATTGCCAATATCCTGGCGCACATCATAGAAGAGATGATCATTGATTCGTATGATAAGTTGAATACGAATGGTTACTTTATTGCGTCCGGCATCATTGTTGAGAAACGTGATGAGCTCGTTAATAAGATGACGGCAGCGGGCTTTATAATTAATGAAATTCTGGAAGATGGCGGCTGGGTAAGTATATTAGCGGAAAAGGTATGATTGCCATGCAGAGATATTTCACATTTGATCAACTGAATACCGAAGAAACTTTTGAAGTGATTAATGAAGATACGCATCATATGATAAATGTGATGCGTTTTCGTGTTGATGATACCTTTGAAATGGTAGACAGGGATAAGAATGTATTTTTATGTAAAATTGTTAATGTTGAAGAGCAGACTGTAATTTATCAACCGATTGAAAAATATGAAAACAGTTCTGAAATGCCAATTCGGTTTACAATTTTCTGTCCACTGTTAAAAGGTGAGAAATTTGAATGGATGCTCCAAAAATCCACGGAGCTTGGAGCAGCTCAGTTCATTATTTATGAAGCCGACCGGAGTATCGTCAAACTGGATGAAAAGAAAAAAGAAAAAAGACTGATACGCTATAGAAAAGTGATCAAAGAGGCCAGCGAGCAAAGCAAGCGTACAATCATCCCTGAAGTAGATTTTGCGCATAAGTTGAAACATATTGATTTTACGGCCTTTGACCATACTGTCATTGCTTACGAGGGAAATGTAGATGATGAATCGTTATCTCTGAACAAGCTAGAAAGGTTCGAGGAAGACAGTACAGTCGCTTTCATCTTCGGTCCGGAGGGTGGGCTTACAGAGAGTGAAGTCGGTTTTTACGACGCGATTACGCCTGTGAGGTTAGGCCCTAGAATACTTAGAGCTGAATCGGCGCCGTTATATTTCCTGTCTTCAATGAGCTATATATATGAATAGGCCTGATTGAAGGTCCATATATATTATGATATTATGTTTAAAGTTATCATAATATTTTTAAGAGAGATTTGATATATATGAATGAGAAAACAATCGCATTCCATACGCTTGGCTGTAAAGTGAATCATTATGAAACAGAAGCGATGTGGCAAATATTTAAAGATGATGGATATGACAGAATAGATTTTGAGAAGAATGCTGACGTCTACGTCATCAATACATGTACTGTGACGAATACCGGTGATAAGAAAAGCCGACAGGTGATCCGACGTGCCATCCGTAAGAACCCGGATGCTGTGATTGCTGTTACAGGCTGTTACGCACAGACTTCACCGAAAGAAATCATGGATATAGCAGGCGTCGATATAATCATTGGTACAGAGGACAGAGATAAGCTTCTGGGTTATGTCAATCAGTACCATGAAGAACGCCAGCCAATCAATGGCGTCAAGAACATCATGAAAAAACGTACATATGAAGAGATGGATGTACCATATTTTACAGACCGTACACGTGCGACTTTAAAAATTCAGGAAGGCTGCAATAATTTTTGCACATTCTGTATCATCCCATGGGCACGTGGGTTAATGCGTTCAAGAGACCCTGAAAAAGTAATACAACAGGCACAGAATCTCGTAGACGAAGGGTATAAGGAAATCGTTCTGACCGGTATTCATACTGGTGGGTATGGTGAAGATCTGAAAGATTACAATCTTGCCCAGCTTTTAAGAGATCTGGAAAAAATCGACGGGCTTAATCGTCTGAGAATCTCCAGTATTGAAGCGAGTCAGTTGACTGATGAAGTCATGGATGTCATCAGAGATTCCAACAAAATCGTAAGACATCTGCATGTACCTGTACAGTCTGCAAGTGACACAGTATTAAAGCGCATGAGAAGAAAATATACTATGGAATTTTTTGAATCTCGTATATTGAAGTTGAAAGAAATCATGCCGAATGTAGCGATCACGAGTGATGTGATTGTCGGTTTTCCGGGAGAAACAGAAGAAGAGTTCCAGGAAACATATGACTTTATCGATAAACATCATTTTTCAGAGCTTCATGTTTTCCCTTATTCCATCCGTACGGGCACTCCTGCAGCCAAAATGAAAGATCAGATTGATAATGATACTAAAAATGAACGCGTCCAAAGGCTGATCGATCTGTCAGACCGACTTGCACTTGAGTACGCCGAAGGATTCGAAGACGATGTTCTGGAAATTATCCCTGAAGAATTTAAAGATGGGAAGCTTGTAGGACATGCGGACAATTATATGAAAATAGCAATAGACGGTGATGAATCATTGACTGGAGAACTTGTAAAAGTCAAAGTTACAAAGCCAGGCTATCCTTTAAGCCATGGCGAAATCGTCAAGGTACTGGAAAAACCGATGGTTAAAAATTACGCTTATCTTGAGCGTACAATATAATTTATTTGGAGGCTAAATCATGAAAGTTTCAAAGTATATCGACCATACTTTATTGAAACCCGCCGTGACTCAGGATGAGATTTTCGAGTTATGTCAGGAAGCAAAAGAATATGACTTTTTCAGTGTGTGCATCAACCCGGCATGGGTTCAGACTGCGGCTGATCTTTTACAGGACACTGACGTTAAAGTATGTACTGTCATAGGATTCCCGCTCGGTGCTGCAACATCTGAAGTGAAAGCATTCGAAACAATGAATGCAATACAGAATGGTGCGGATGAAGTGGACATGGTCATCAATATCGGTGCACTGAAATCAGGCAACGATGACCTGGTATTCAATGACATTAAAGCAGTGTGCGATGCTGCAGGAACGAATGCACTGGTTAAAGTAATCATTGAAAGTGCGCTCCTCGACAGCGATGAAATTGTCAAAGCGAGTGAACTGAGTAAAAAAGCCGGCGCAGATTTCGTTAAAACATCCACAGGTTTCAACGGCGAAGGTGCTTCTGTTGAAGCCGTGACTTTAATGCGTATGACTGTCGGTGAAGAAATGGGCGTTAAAGCGAGCGGCGGTGTCCGTTCAGCTGAAGATGCCATGAAAATGATCGAGAGCGGTGCAACACGCATCGGCGCATCCAGCGGTATTGAAATTGTTACAGGCGGTATATCTGAATCAAATTATTAAAATTAAGTTGACCTAAAAAGTTACTTATATTATAATATTTGAGTACATAGTAATGCTATGTTCAGATTAGCCTTTTGTTTATTCGGAGGGAGGGAAATTTATGACTAAAACAAACGTTAAGAAGAACGAACCTATTGAAGATGCACTACGACGTTTTAAGCGTAATGTCTCAAAAAACGGCACAATTCAGGAAGCCCGTAAAAGAGAATTTTATGAAAAACCTAGTGTTAAGCGTAAGAAGAAGTCTGAAGCAGCAAGGAAACGTAAATTTAGATAATATATCCTCCCTCGGATAATTTATCATATTTAAAGACAGTACTATTTTATATAGTACTGTCTTTTTTCATACGTAATAGCACAGTATATTTATTTTTATACCTTTTATATGTATAATGAAAATGGAGGGGATTTACATGGCGATAATTGATACATTTTTGATAGGAAATATTGTGAATACATTCAGGGATGTTATTACTATGCCTGTAATTGCCTTTATATTACTAGCTGTCTTCATTATCGGACTGGTAATGCAACTATTTTCTGAACAATTCAATTTTTATGGTTTACTTTCTATCGCTGCTATTATTTTATTTTTCTCCGGGCATTTACTTATAGAAGGCAGTAATCTCCTGGCGCTCTCATTATTTGTACTCGGTGCATTTTTGATTATTATAGAGTTTTTTGTAATCGGTACCTTTTTGGGAATACTTGGGGTCATTCTACTGCTACTCAGTATTGTTCTTGTCAGCGGAAATATGATTATGTATTCAATTTTTCTGCTGATTATAATTATTATTGCATCCTTTATGGTGGTGGGGCTTATCAAATCTAAGAAAAGAAAAATTCCGTTTTTAAACAGATTGATTCTGAATGAAGCGACAGATACAGAATCCGGGTACACATCATTTGATGATCGTTCACATTTAGTTGGTGAAACAGCAATTACTGTTACACCGCTCAGACCATCAGGAACGATACGTTACGGAGAGGAAAGAATAGATGCTGTTGCTGAAGGGTCTTTTATTACAGCGGATAAGAAAGTTAAAGTTATACATGTTGAAGGAACCAGAGTCGTTGTCCGTCCTATTGAAGAATAACACTAATTTAAAGGAGAGTTTTACATGGATCTAATGTTTATATCCGGTGGATTATTAACAGTCATATTTTTAATTGTTGTAATCTTTATCGTATTGTCATTTATCCTGTCATTTGTCCCGGTCGGTTTATGGATTTCAGCAATTGCTGCCGGAGTCAAAGTGGGAATATTCACATTGGTAGGTATGCGTCTAAGACGTGTTAAACCGAAACGTGTCATTGAGCCGATGATTAAAGGTGATAAAGCGGGTATTGATTTGAATACGAATCAGCTCGAGGCTCACTTCCTCGCAGGAGGTAACGTTGACAGAGTGGTTGATGCTCTGATTGCAGCTCACCGTGCAGATATCAATTTAACATTTGAGCGTTGTGCGGCGATCGACCTTGCAGGCCGTGATGTTTTAGAAGCAGTTCAAATGAGTGTAAACCCGAAAGTTATTGAAACACCGTTTATAGCAGGTGTGGCAATGGACGGTATAGAAGTTAAAGCGAAAGCACGTATTACAGTACGTGCAAATATCGACCGTCTCGTTGGTGGTGCAGGAGAAGATACGATTGTGGCACGTGTAGGTGAAGGTATTGTATCCACTATCGGTTCTTCGAAAAAACATTCAGATGTACTTGAAAACCCAGATCGGATTTCTCAGACAGTACTTGCCAAAGGGCTGGATTCCGGTACTGCTTTTGAAATCTTATCCATAGATATCGCAGATGTGGATATCGGTAAAAACATTGGTGCAGACCTGCAGACTGAGCAAGCTGTAGCTGATAAGAACATTGCACAGGCAAAAGCTGAGGAACGTCGTGCAATGGCTGTTGCCCAGGAGCAGGAAATGAAAGCCCGCGTTCAAGAAATGAGGGCGAAAGTGGTGGAAGCAGAATCTAAAGTACCACTTGCATTTTCTAAAGCACTTGAAGACGGCAATATTGGTGTCACTGAGTATTACGATTTGAAAAATGTCGAAGCAGACACCAGTATGAGAGATTCTATCAATAAAATGACTAATCCGACTCGTTACAACGAAGAAGAAGAATAGGTCGTGATATTATGGAAGCGTTACTGCCCCTATTAATATTTGCAGGCGGCGTAATATATTCTGTCATAGCCAGTAAAGGTGACAAGAGTAAAGGCAAAAGAAATATCGACCCGAGTAAAATGGAAAGGCCAGGACGTGCGGCGCCACGTCGCAGACCGGCTAATAGTGAACCGGAAAGAGAACAGTCAGGCGGTCTTTTTGACGAATTGAAACGTGAATTCAAAAAAGAATACGATAAGGCGATGGGCGAACCAGAAACAGAGACGAAAAGCCAATCCCGCAAAATGTCACAAGAAAACATAAAACGACGGGTGGAAAAAGAGCGTCAAAATCTTGAGGACAGAAGACAGCGTGAGAAACAAAAAGCTTCTATGCGTCAAAGATCTCAGAATAAAACGTATGAAGATAAAAAACCGGTTGAAAGAAGACAGCCTGAAAGAGCATCAAGAGCAAGAGACAGTGTATATACCGGTGCGCATGATGCGAAAGATGATGTTGAAGTGGCTGGGTCCGCTGAAGGCATCGGCAGGGAAATTACCGAAAGAGCACGCTACACATATGGTGATGAACGCACAGAAATGCACGAACGCGACAAAAAGAAGAGTGAAGGTTTCACTTCAAGAGATCTTACATTCGATAAAAAAGCTGTTGTTAACGGTATTATTTTTAATGAGATTTTAGGCAAACCCAAGTCGAAAAGATAGTATTCAAAACACATATCAATTTATTGATATGTGTTTTTTATGTTTTAAATAGTACAATGAAGAGAATAGAAGTATTAAGCAGGAGGTGTGAATAGTGGATATAGATATTAAGAAAGGCGAGAATATGTTTTTCGTAGGTGAGGATGAATTAAACCCTGAAGCTTACGTTTCTTATAAAGTCGACGATGACGGTGATCTGATCATTGACAGTACAGAAGTCGCCAATCAGCTGAGCGGCCAGGGCGTCGGCAGCACACTCGTCAATATGGTCATCGAGTATGCCAAAGACGAAGATAAGAAAATCGTTCCGGAGTGCCCATTTGCGAGAGCAGTCATGGAGCGTGAGGAAGATACGAAAAAAATGATAAAGTAGAAAAATAAGCTCATTTATATTGAGCTTATTTTTTATGTTTAATTATTCACAAAAATGTACCAAAAGCATTATTATGAATGATTATTTTTAATTTATAATAGTGTTAAGAGGTGACATTATGAAATTCAAAAAACAAAATCAACACGGTGCGTGGGCAATGATGTTCATGCCGCTTATTCTTGGTATTGCAGCAGGAGGATTTCACCCGTCACAAATATTGTACGGAATCGGCTGGATGCTCATGTTTTTTGCAGCAGATCATGTTTTGATGTTCATTAAACGGATGAAAAGGAAAAAGGAGTACGGATATTTGAAAGCAGCCGGGATGTTTGGAGCAATTGCTGTCCTGCTGTTCATCTATCCTTTGTTTGTTGAGTACCGGATCATTTATTTCTTTTTGGCGATGATGCCATTAGGAGCGATAACCAGTTATTTTTCAATGATCAGGGACGAAAGAAATATCATTAATGACATTGTAGCCATTCTCATATTTTCGATTGCGGGCGGGGGCATTGCCTATTTAAACACTCATGAATGGACCCTTGGCATTACTGTTGTAATTCTGGTCAGTTTACTTTATTTTGTCGGTTCGGCACTGGTCGTGAAGACGATAGTCAGAGAACGGAAGAATATCAGGTACCGCAATGCTTCATACATATATCATGCAGTGTTATTTCTCGGCATGCTGCTGTGGCACTACACACTGGGTATCGCCTTCTTAATCGGTATTATCAGGGCGGTGGGTGTTTATGACAGAGGATGGACGCCGAAAAAGCTCGGGATTATGGAAATATTTCATGTGCTCTGGATCAGTGGGTGGGTAATTATATATTTGAATATCATTATTTAAAAGGACCCTTTTGAGGTCCTTTTTTAATGTCTATAAATCAACCTTAGGTTGATTTATATTATGAAAATTTCTAAATAAGAAGTATAAATTCACTTTTTACTGTTATAGAATATGTATAAGGAGGGCTTCACATCGATATTTTAATAGGAGAAAAAATAAAGAATCATCGTAAACAGTTAAATTATACACAGAGTGATGTCGCGGAATTTCTTAATATCAGTAAAGCTGCAATTTCGAAATGGGAAAAGGGCCACAGTATACCTGAGGTAGTTTACATTATACAGCTGTCCAAGCTGTTTAACACGACGATTGATGAATTGGTGAACAGTTCGGTAAAACATACCAAAGAAGATATTAAAAGACTTTATCACTTTTATTCAAGAAGATTTTCCACCGAACCTTTTGATTTTACGGTTGCTGAAGTGGATGAATATGCAAGAAAACATTTTAATGATTACAGTTTATTATTACAGTTCAGTGTACTTTTAATGAACCATCATCAGTTAAAACCTCAATCCAAAGTTGTCCAGGATAATGCTGTAAAATATATCAGTCGTATAATAAAACATTCCGATTCACTTTTTGAAAAAGAGCAGGCAACTTTCCTTTTGGCATCCATTTATTTGCAGCGTGGTCAAAATGACAGTGTAATAGAACTTCTGGAGGGTGCGCGGCTGCCAAAATTACCGGCCAATATAGTATTATCATTATCTTATTTGCAGAAGGATGAGCGGATGCAGGCGAACCAAACGTTGCAGGCTGAAGTCTATCAAAATATCATTTTTATTATGAACAGCCTGACAGTAATGATTCAGCATAAGGTGCATAGTAATTCTGATCAATTGATAGACAGGGGATTAAAAATAGCGCAGACTTTCGATCTAAATAATCTCCATCCGAATTCGATGATGAACTTTTATCTGGCCAGTGCAATATACAAAAGAGATGAACTGTACAGCTGCATAGCTTACTTGAAATCTTTTAATAAAATCGTTAAAAATATGATGGAAAACTATTACCTGCATGGAGATGATTTTTTTGATGAAATAGATGACTGGATCAAAGATTTTGACCTCGGAAACAATGCACCTCTCAATATCGATACATTCAAGCGTCAGGTGCTGATTCAGGTCAGGTCGAATCCGCAGTTCGAACATATTAAAGATACTATAGAATTTAAAAATATCATTCATGATTTATCAAATATAGTAGGGGCGTGATACCGTGTTGTCAGAATCCGATTGGATTGTGTTTCTTATACCGCTTATTCTTTTGCAGGTGATTTTGATGATTACAGCGCTTGTGCTGATCATCAGACAGACTCATTTCAAATATTTTAATAAAATAATCTGGATAGTTATTGTGCTGCTGCTCAATATTATCGGTCCGGTATTATATTTTATATTGGAGAGAAGATAATATGGATATATTAAAAATAGAAAACTTGTCGAAATCATTCAATGATAAAAATGTGATTGACAACTTAAGTTTAATTGTCAGGGAAAATGAAATATACGGTTTTATAGGGAGTAATGGTTCAGGTAAAACTACGACCATGAATATGATTCTTGGACAACTGGAACCAAATGGCGGGGATATTTATGTATGCGGTGAAAAAGTCACTTTTGGTAATACAGAGACCAACAAATATATCGGCTATTTGCCGGATGTTCCGGAATTTTATAATTATATGACTGCGCCACAGTATTTGAGGTTATGTGCAAAGCTGACGGATTTAAAGAAGAATGAAAGAGAATCACGTATCGATTACCTGCTTAGTATTGTCGGATTGTCGGGTGAGTGCTCAAAAATCAAGGCTTATTCACGCGGTATGAAGCAACGACTTGGTGTGGCCCAGGCACTGATACATCAGCCTGAACTTCTGATATGCGATGAACCGACCAGTGCACTCGACCCAAAAGGAAGAATGGAGCTGCTGAAGATATTAAAAGATATTACTGTAGAAACAACGGTGATATTCTCAACGCACGTTCTGACAGATGTTGAAAGAATCAGTGATCACGCCGGTATTTTATACGAAGGCAACATAGTGAAGGAAATTGATTTATCTAAAACTGATTTTGGTGATAAGGGGATTGATCTCAAGTTGGGCAGCAATGAATACAAAAGTTTGTCTGAGAGAATCGAGTTATTGCATTTACAAGGTGATAACTATCGGGCAGTTGATATTTCTTTACGCGACCTTTATCAACTGCTTTATACACTGGACATTCAGCCGTCCCAGCTCGAACTTTCCAAAAAATCTCTGGAAGATATTTATTTGGAGGTGACACGGTGAATCAGATAATGACACTGCTGAATAAAGAGCTTGTGGAATCTTTGAAGACTTTTAAATTGCTTGCAATCATTATCACTTTTTTAATCATCGGTGTACTCAGTCCGTTTATTGTTCTCATAATGCCTGATATCCTGGAGTCGGCAGTCGTGGACTCCGGCATTGAAATGGTGATACCCGAACCGACCGCTGACCAGTCATATATGCAGTTCTTCAGCCACATCAACCAGCTTGGCTTTATCGTATTTCTGTTGTTATTCGGTGGTATATTGACCAACGAGATTTCCAGGCGGACACTGATCAATCTATTAACAAAGGGGTTGAAGCGGCATAATGTTGTATTGTCAAAGGCATTATTCATTTTGATTATATGGACTGTTGTTTATTTTATGAGTGCCATGATCACTTATTTATATACAGTATACTTTTTTGATGAAAGAGTGCATCATCTGCCGGCAGCATTATCCACAACATGGCTTTATGGAATATTCCTGATCAGTCTGATATTTTTATTTTCCGCTGCTTTTAAAAATTTTATAGCGGTGATATTTTCCATAATAGGAGTAGTAGTCGTCATGATGATACTCACAGTATTTCCAAGTATAGAAATGTTTGTACCTCAGCATTTGCTTTCCTTGAATATGGAGTTGATCATCGGGGAGAAGGATTTAAGCGATACACTTACACCTGTGGCTGTCACACTCTCAGCCTCTATACTTGTTTTCATATTGAGCATTTTTATTTTTAACAGAAAAACATTGGTTTGATATTAAGGCTGTTCAGGTGTGTCCTGTACAGCTTTTTATAATTATTGATTGAAAATGATTGTTTATGATTGATTTTGATTGGTAAATGCATTATTCTATAGATGGTGATAGATATGATAACGACACAAAGATATGAAGCGATTTTAAATTTTTTAAATGAAAATGGTAACGGTACCATCAATGATTTTGTAAAACTGACGGGTACGAGCAGTGCAACGATCCGGCGTGACCTGACACACCTGGAGGATGAGGGACTGCTTTCCCGTATCCATGGCGGGGCGACGATCGACCGGATTGAGAGTGAGGCCAGTTACACAGACAAAGCAGTAAGGAATTTAAAGGATAAAATCCGGATTGCCAAAACTGCGGCTGCACTGATTGAAGATGGTGATACACTTTTTATCGATGCCGGGACCAGTACATATGAAATGCTGCCTTTCATCAATAAAAAGAATTTAACGATTGTGACGAACAGTGTCACTTTGATCAGTTCGCTGGTCGGGGAAGGTCACCTTGTATATCTGCTGGGCGGTAAAGTAAAACCGACGACATACGCAATTATCGGAACAGAAGCCGTAGATAAACTGAACAGTCTGTCCTTTGATAAATGCTTCATCGGTACAAACGGCATAGATAGCGCTCATGGTTATTCAACGCCGGATGGTGAGGAAGCGGCAATCAAATGGACAGCATTGAAGCAGTCCAAAGCGAAGTTCATATTGGGCGACGCTTCGAAATTTCACAAGACGGCCTTTGTTAAATTTGCCGCGCTCGGTGATGCAGCACTCATTACTAATGACTTAAAGTCTGAGTTTGTTAAAAAAATTGGAGAAGAAACAAACGTGATAGGAGAGGTGTAAATGATATATACCGTGACGTTTAACCCATCGGTGGACTATATTATGAAACTGGATGATTTTAAAGAAGGTGAGTTAAACCGCACTTCTTTGACTGAAAAGTACCCCGGTGGAAAGGGCATCAATGTATCAAGGATTTTGAAGGAACTCGGTGCTGAGACGACGGCACTCGGTTTCACAGGCGGATTTACCGGAGATTATATAAAATCTGAATTGGAACAGAGAAATATAATACATGATTTCATAGAAGTGTCGGGTGATACAAGAATCAATGTAAAACTTAAAACTTCACAGGAATCAGAAATTAATGCCGATGGTCCCAGGATTTCAGATGATAATTTCAAAGCTTTGGAAGAAAAATTGTCCAGTCTCAAGCCGGAGGACCATGTGATATTTGCGGGCAGCGTGCCCGGCGGTCACAAAGATGCGTACAAAAGATTGGCTGCAAAATTATATGAGAATGGAATTCCATTTTCTATAGATTCGGAAGAAGAGAAACTGACATCGACACTGCCTTTTAACCCGTACCTGGTCAAACCCAACTTGTTCGAGCTTGAGCAGATCACCGGAAAATCATTGAAATCATCAGAGGATATAAGAGATGCGGCCGACGCTTTGTTGGAGAGCGGTGCTCAAAATGTTCTGATCACGCTGGGTGGAGACGGTGCGATGTTTGTTAATGCAGAGTATGCTTTGAAACTGACCCCTCCTGATGGAGAGCTTGTCAATTCGGTCGGTGCAGGTGACTCGACTGTTGCCGGATTTATCAGCCAGCATGGCAAAGGTATTACAGAGCAGGTGAAACATGCGGTGGCTGCAGGGAGCGCCACTGCTTATAACAGCGATCTTGCGACATCTAAGGATATTATTTCTTTATTGGACAAAGTAAAAATCGAAAAAATTTAATCGGGGTGATATAGATGAGAATTACAGAACTGCTGACAAAAGAGACCATCAAGATGAACGTAGAAGCAAAAGATAAAGATGCCGTGATAAAAGAGCTGGTCAATGAACTGGACAGTGCCGGTATTATTACGGATGCCGGTAAATTTGAAGCGGCGATACAAAAAAGAGAATCACAGAGTACAACAGGTGTCGGTGACGGTATCGCCATACCCCATGCACAGACCGAGGAAGTTAAAAAGCCTGCAATAATGTTCGGTCGCAGTGCAGAAGGCATAGATTATGATTCACTGGATGGTCAGGATGCATATCTGTTCTTTATGATTGCTGCACCTGATGGCCAGGCGACCACACATCTGGATGCACTGGCCAAACTTTCAGGTATATTGATGAATCCTGAGGCAAAGGAAAGGCTTCTAAAAGCAGATAGTGCTGATGAAGTGTTAAACACCATCGATCATTATGATGAATCGGAACCATCGGAAGATACAGCCGAAACTGCCGTCAGCAATGAAGACAGACCGTACATTGTTGCAGTTACTGCCTGTCCAACGGGTATTGCACATACCTACATGGCTGCGGATGCATTGAAAAACAAGGCAAAAGAGATGAATGTTGATATCAAGGTGGAGACGAACGGTTCCGGCGGGGTGAAAGAACCTTTAAGTGAAGCGGATATAGAGAAAGCTTCGGGCGTAATCGTAGCTGCTGACACGAAAGTGGAAATGGCACGTTTTAATGGCAAACGACTTTTAGAAGTGCCGGTGTCTGATGGTATTAAAAGACCGGAAGCACTCATTCAGTCCACTCTTGATGGGCAGGGGGAAGTGTATGAAGGTTCAGGTGGAGGAAGCAGCCAGAGCAGTTCCTCTAAAGGAAAACCGTCAATCTATAAACACTTGATGAATGGTGTTTCCAATATGCTGCCATTCGTTGTGGCCGGTGGTATTTTGATTGCAATCAGCTTTTTCTGGGGTATAGAATCCGCAAACCCGGATCATGCAGATTATAGTCCGATAGCTGAGATGATCAACTTCATCGGAAGCAATGCATTTGAGCTGATGGTACCGATTTTAGCAGGCTTCATAGCGATGAGCATTGCAGACAGACCGGGTTTTGCACCGGGCATGGTCGGTGGTCTGATGGCAGCAACGATGGGCTCCGGCTTTTTAGGCGGTCTTGTTGCAGGTTTCCTTGCCGGTTATTTGATGGTTGCCATTAAAAAGTTGACTGAAAAACTCCCGCAGGCACTGGATGGCCTCAAACCGGTATTGATTTATCCATTACTCGGCGTATTTTTAACTGGTGTAATCATGTATTATATCATCGATCCGCCTGCAACGGCATTGAATGAAGCACTCAATTCATTCCTTGAAAACTTGAGCGGCACAAATATCGTCATACTTGGAGCGATTCTCGGCGGTATGATGGCGATTGATATGGGCGGTCCGATTAACAAGGCCGCATATGCGTTCAGTATCGCAACTCTGACAGCAGGAAATCCAGAACCGATTACGGCTGCAATGATCGGCGGAATGGTGCCACCGCTTGCGATTGCACTTGCAACGGTGGTGTTCAGAAACAAATTCACTCCTGTAGAACGTTCATCAGGGCCGACGAATCTGGTGATGGGCCTCTCGTTCATAACCGAAGGGGCAATCCCTTTTGCTGCGGCAGATCCACTCCGTGTAATTCCATCCATGATGGTCGGGTCGGCAGTTGCGGGTGCAATGGCACTTGGTCTGGGCGCAACCATACCGGCACCGCACGGTGGTATCTTCGTAGTCGGTGTTGGTGACAATGTACTGATGTTCCTGCTGGCACTTCTTGTCGGTACGATTGTCAGTGCGATTCTTCTAGGGGTTTTGAAAAGGAAAGAACAAATATAGATATAATAGAAGACTTCCAACCGTGATCAAAACTGATCCGGCTGGAAGTTTTTTATTTACAATTAAGATTTCTCTATACACCTTGACAAACCGACGGTCGGTTTGTAATATAAAATAAAAAGAGGAATGATATTAATGACTGAGCCGATTAAACTGACAAAGAGTCTCCGACAATTGATGGAAACGACAGAACATTTAATATTGGAAAAAGGATGTAAGAAAACGACTTTGCAGGATATCATTCGGCGTTCTGGATTGTCTAAAGGGGCCATCTATCATTACGTCAGGAGTAAAGAGGAGTTATATGGTCTTATATTACGAAACCATTCAGTTAACGTTGATGACAGTTTTTTTAAGCAGGCAAGTAAAGAAACAGCAGGATTAGATGAGCCGCTGTCGGCGATAGTAAGCCACCTGGATTATTTAACGGATAAAGATGATGTGAGAAATATTATATTCATTTATTTATTAGGTCTTAAAGATAATCCTGTAATCATTGAACTATTATCAAATATATATGAGGCTTCACTTAAAAATGCTATTTCATGGGTTGAAACGGGACAGAAAGCAGGGGTGATTAAATCTGAACTGGACCCACAATCTACTGCAAAAATGTTCATGAGCTTTTCATATGGTCTGAGAGTACGAGGGATGTTGGAAGAAGAAGATATTTCACATGAAATTAACGATTTTTATAATTTGATGAAAAACACTTTGCAGACATGAATATAAAAGGAAAGCATGGTGATAATAATGGCCACTTTTATTTTATTAGTCAGTTTTACAGTATTGTTCATTTTAAAACGATTTTATGTGAACATTACCTATCAGAAAATTGGAAGGTTTTCTATGAGTGCCATGCTCAGTTTCATAGGCATCAGTCATTTCTTTATTCCATCAAATCTTGCTGCAATGGTACCCCCGTTCATTCCATTTCCGATAACCATCGTTTATCTGACAGGTGTTGTTGAGCTTCTGTTCGCCATAACGCTCTTATTTGAGAAGACGTATAAATCATCAGGTATGATTCTCATTCTCTATTTTATTCTGATTTGGCCGGCTAACATATATAATGCCCTCAATACGGGAAATATACCTGGCGGTGTCGATGGACTTATCCCTTACTATCATTGGATACGAGTAATTTTAATTCAACCGTTATTTATAGTGTGGGTGTATCTGTCAATCACTCAGATGGAAAACATTAAAATGTTCATACAGAGAGGGGAGTAGCTATGTGTGAATTGGATAAAAATATAGAAGAAGCTATAATTTCATTCATAAATGGCTGGAGCTATTGCCGAAAGACTCTGTTAACTGAAGTAAATACAGCAGGCACTCTAAAAAGCGTAAATTTTCAGGAGAAAGTTTACGGACGTGATTTGGAGTATTTTTATTATTGTCACTCCCATCCATCATCGAAAGAGCTACAGTCCCTCAACTATCCACATTGGGTTACAATTTTCTCTAATGATGATGGTATGATCCAACGTATGGGAATGCTGGGATATAAATACCGATCAAGGGAGTATTTAATGAAATATTCTGGAAAAGATCAGTTGTTCCAAGAAAAAATATATAAAGTGCAGGAAGTTCGGACAGAAGAGGAAGCAGAGTCTATAAATAACATTCTTGGTTTCAAAAAGTTTAATCCCGATAGAATACAGGATGCACAGTTAAGATATTATTTCATTGTTAAAGATGACCGGCCTGTGTGTACCGGTGTCATGTCAATAAAAAACAATGTCTCTTGCTTGGATCGTATATATACAGATCAAGATTATAGAGGTCTGGGACTGGCCAGGGAATTATGTATCTTCATGTTAAAAGAGTCTGAACAAAACGAGACCAAAACAAATATATTGGGTTCTACCGAAGCAGGCTTTCACTTATATGAAAAACTAGGTTATAAAATGATTATACCCATGCATGTATTTGTTAAAGGATGAAATAAAAAGAGACTGATTCATTTTTATGTTTAAAATTACTGTATAAGAAGTACAAATTCATATTTATGGTATGATTTCGAGTAATAAAAGGGAGTGATGTGAAGATATGAAATTAGGCCGTCTCATCCGAAAGTTAAAAGGCAATGATAAGAATGAAGTTAATAAAAAATTTGAGATCAAATCAGATCATTCACAGTCAAAACCATTGGACATCAGTTTTTTAGGAGACTCGATAACAACATTCAAAGGATGGATACCAGCTGATGCGAAGTTCTGGTATTCAGATGATGCAGACAGAGGGACCGGGGTAGTGAATGTTGAACAAACCTGGTGGCATTTATTTTTAAAGCAGACGGGTAATAAACTGATGACGAATGACAGTTGGAGCGGTGCGACTGTATGTAATAAAGCCGACAACGGTGATACAGATGAAAGCTACAGAAGTTTCATCAGCAGATTTGATAAAACAATGGGACAAGGCAGGGTGCTGGAACCAAAGCCGGATGTAATCATTGTTTTTGGCGGTACAAATGACAGTGGTAAAAACTCGCCGGCAGGCACTGTTAAATACAGTGACTGGACCGAGGCTGACCTGGACACTTTCGGCGGTGCCTTTTCAAAGCTCATGATTGAATTGCAGTATTGGAATCCCTCGACAAGAATCATAAATATCCAAAGTGATTTATTGAAACCTGATTATGCCGTAATCATGGAAGAAGTGACTGCTGCGTTGGAGATAGAGAATGTTCTGATGCCTACCTATTCAAAAGTGGGTGCACATCCTGACACCCGTGGAATGAAAACAATCGCAAATACTTTGATGAAAGCTATTAATTAACAAGAGGGCGGAACCCATCACTTTTCTTTTCTAAGCCTGAAATGCATATGAACTTTATTCGTCAATTCAGTAATGTACGGTCAAATTAAAACGTGAAACTACCTTCCGAAATCATTGCAGTCGGGTTTTGATAATGGTAAATTTAATGTAATCACAATATAATTTAAAGGGGTTTATAAATGCCTAATATAATAAGTATAGATAGTCTCGAAGAGGCTCAGGCACTCATCGGGGCAAATGATGCGCATATCACCTATTTGGAAGACGAGTTTGATGTCACAATCCACACACTGGGAAATGAAATTACAGTAGGTGGGTCGGATGATGAAAATGTCGAACTTGCGGAAGATGTGCTCATTCATCTGCTGAAAATCATCCAGCGGGGGATGAAAATAAACTTAAGAGATGTTCAATCGGCATCCAGTATGGCTAAAAATGGCACGATTGAATATTTATTAGATCTATATAATGAAGTGATTGCAAAAGATACTAAAGGAAAAGGTATCCGTGCAAAAACCACAGGGCAGAGAATGTATATTGAAAATATTAGACGGCATGATTTGACTTTCGGTATCGGCCCCGCGGGGACAGGGAAGACTTTCCTTGCTGTTGTCCTTGCATGCCAGATGCTGCGTGACGGCCAGGTAAAAAGAATTGTACTGACACGTCCGGCAGTGGAAGCCGGTGAAAATCTGGGTTTCCTTCCCGGCGATTTGAAAGAGAAAGTCGATCCTTATTTAAGACCTCTCTACGACGGGCTGCACACGGTGCTCGGTACAGAACAGACCGACCGTCTGATTGAGCGCGGCGTTATCGAGGTGGCCCCGCTTGCCTACATGAGAGGACGTACACTGAATGATGCATTTTGTATTCTTGATGAGGCACAGAACACTACAGAGATGCAGATGAAAATGTTTTTGACCCGTCTCGGTTTCGGTTCGAAAATGGTAGTTACGGGAGATGAAACTCAAATTGATCTGCCGGGTGCTTCTAAGAGCGGACTGATTGAATCTGTGAGAAGGCTTGAAAAAGTAAAGGGCATTGCGGTTAATCGTATGGATGAAACTGACGTTGTCAGACACCCGCTTGTTTCAAAAATAATTAAAGCATATGAATAGAGGTGCACTATGCTATCAGTCGATTTTATAGATGATGAAAGCTATACATCAAGTGATGAGCAAAATGAGATTAATAGATTATTGAACTTTGCCTATGAGAAATTGGAAGCTGAAGCCGATGCTGAAATCAGTGTGTCATTTGTGGATAGTGAATCCATCCGCGGTATCAATCACCAGTACAGAGATAAAAATGAAGTGACCGACGTCATTTCTTTTGCAATGGAAGATGACGAATTCAATCTGATTCATGAAGATGCGCCGAGAACGCTCGGTGATCTCATCATATCGACAGATTGTGCCAAAGAGCAGGCAGACGATTACGGACACAGCTATCGCCGTGAATTACTTTTCTTGTCCCTTCACGGTTTTTTGCATTTGCTTGGATATGATCATATGAATGATGAAGATGAGAAAGAAATGAACCAGACACAGGATGAGATTTTGAATGCGTTTGGTATAACAAGAGATGAGTAGCGATGAAGCGGTTTAAATACGCATTTGCAGGTATCAAAGCGTTATTTGAAAAAGATTTTCACTTTGCAGGCCATCTGATGATTGCGCTGGCTGTTACGGTAATGGGTTTTTTATTCAGCCTGAATGCAGTTGAGTGGCTGTTTATCATCAGTGCAATTTTCATTGTGCTGATCACTGAAATCATAAATACAAGTCTCGAGTACACTGTAGACCTTGTAACAGATGATTATCATGAGCTGGCAAAGTATGCCAAAGATACGTCAGCACTTGCTGTACTGCTGTCAGCATTTTATGCGGTCATTACCGGGCTGATAATTTTCATACCAAAATTAATTGAGTTATTCACTTAGGAGAGAGACATATATGAACGATGGAATTTTTAAAGATGAATGGTTGGATGAAGTCATTGAGGCACAAAGCCGGGCCTACACACCGTATTCGAAATTTAACGTCGGTGCGCTGCTGGTAACGGAAGATGATGAATATATTTACGGCGCGAACATTGAGAATGCAGCTTATCCGGCATCAATCTGTGCAGAGCGGAGTGCATTAGTCAGTGCTTACTCTAACAACATCACCAAATTCAAAGCGATTGTCGTCGTCACGGATGCGGACGGTCCGGCCAGCCCTTGCGGTGTCTGCCGTCAGGTGATGAAAGAACTGTGTGATGATGATATGCCTGTTTATTTAACAAGTAAATCGGGGGAAGTCATCAAACGTACTGTAGATGACTTATTACCACTCGGTTTTTCAGGGAAGGATATGGACTAATGTCAGAAGATAATTTTAAATCCGGATTTATCAGTATAATCGGCCGCCCGAACGTTGGTAAATCCACTTTTATGAATAAAGTGCTCGGCCAGAAGATTGCGATCATGTCTGATAAACCTCAGACAACAAGGAATAAAGTTCAGGGTGTCTATACGACTGAAGACTCCCAGATGATATTCATTGATACCCCTGGCATACACAAGCCTAAACATCAGCTGGGCGAACATATGATGAAGGTTGCCCGTAATACATTAAAGGAAACTGAAGTAATACTGTTCATCATCAATGCTGCAGATGAAATCGGCAGAGGGGATGAATACATCATAGAGATGCTTAAAAATACTAGGACACCGATTATTCTTGTGCTGAATAAAATAGACCTGGTGCATCCTGATGATCTGTTGAAGCAGATCGATGTCTATAAAGACAAACTTGAGTTCAGTGATGTCGTACCGATTTCTGCTCTTCAAGGTAATAACGTGGAGACACTCCTTGAAGTGATTGGGAATTATCTGCCGGAAGGGCCGATGTATTACCCTGAGGACCGGGTGACAGATCATCCCGAACATTTCATAGTCAGTGAGCTCATCCGTGAAAAAGCACTGCATTTGACGAGTCAGGAAATACCGCATGCCATCGGTGTCGAAGTCGAAAAGATGAAAGCTGATAAAGGTGATAAAATTCATGTTCAGGCTGTCATCTATGTCGAACGTGAGTCCCAAAAGGGCATGGTAATCGGCAAGGGCGGTAAGATGTTGAAAGAAATAGGAAAGCTTGCCAGACAGGATATAGAAAATTTACTGGGGAACAAAGTCTATCTTGAACTTTGGGTCAAAGTACAAAAAGACTGGCGCAATAAATCCAACTTTATAAGGTCACTTGGATACAAAGATGATGAATACTAGGTGATGAGATGATATACCAGCAAAAAGGTATCATGATCCGGCAGACAAACTATAGCGAGTCTAGCCGGATTATTACTATTTTGAATGAAGAAGGAGTCATGGTGCCTCTGATGGCACGCGGTTTCAATAAAACGAAAAGCCCCTTTATCGTCTTGAGGCAGGGCTTCAAAGAGGCGTTGTTCACATACAGCCGATTTAAGGGCATGGGCACTCTGAACGAAGTTGATGTCATATCACAGTTTAAAGGCATCAATGATGATTTTGATATTTTTGCGTACGGCAGCTATATAATGGAGTTTGTTACGAGAATATTGACTGATGAAGATGTTACTCCAAAAAACTTCGAACTGTTGATGAAGTGTTTCAGGTTGCTTGAAAACAAGGAAGAAAATGAAAAGAATGCTGTCACTGCACTGGCTGCAATCAAGTTGATGCCGCAATACGGTATTGAAATCAACGTGGATGAATGTGCACTTTGTGGCAGCAGGGACTATAATACTTTCAACCATTACTCGTTTATGTATCACAGTGTCATCTGTGATTATTGTGCGAATGAGGAAACGCTTGAGCGGTCCGTAAATATCGGCAACAAAAGTATATACCTCGCAGCTTACATGAAAAATGTCAAACTGGATTTGATCAATTCTGTCAAAACAAGTCCTGAAAACGGCAGAGCACTGCTCCATTTTGTAGAGATGATCTATGATGAATATGCGGGTGTTTATTTTAAGACCAGAAAACTTGTAAAAGATATACAGAGGTGATCAGATGTATAAACTCAGCATTACTATTATGAGGATATTGGGATTTTTTGCGGTTCTGAATGCAATCATATTAGATTTTTATCATCATTTGGGATGGGTGAATGGCTATGTACAGTATGGTCTGATTGCTCTGTTTATACTGTATGTTTTAGCCGGGTCTTTCATGGCATCTAAATTGTATAAAGACCGTGAAGAACCTGAAGGAAGGCACTTGAGTCTTTTTATATATTCAATGATGATCACAACAGTTCTGACCGTGATATTTGCAATGAATATCTTTGTCGGTGAACCCAATTCGAATATATTCAACATTTCCAATTCTGAATTTTGGATTTTTGCAGTTGTGGTCCCAGTCATCTCGAAGATTATGTCGAGGAAAGAAGAGAATGTACCGGAGCATGCGTGAATCACTTGATATTACAGGGTAAGTTTACATGGAGCTCAGGAGGAATAGTATGGATTTCAGTTCTGAAACAGTGAAAATTTTGCTGCCTTTAATTATCGTCGCCGGAATTGCGATATTTGTGGTTTTCAGAATGGTTGATAAAGCTAAAAAAGGTACGCTTGGCAGAAAACAATCAAAGAAAGATCAAGATATTTTGGACAGTTTGATTCCATTTGGAATGATTGCCGGCTTGGCTTTTGCACTGCTCCTCAGTATGTTTACGCTAATATCCATGATGTCTGCTGCAGCACTCGGGCCGGGGCTAGGTTTACTTGCCGGCTATATTGCTTATGAAATTTACAGTAGATATTGAAAATTGTTTTAAGAGTTAAAATTCAAAAAGCAGGTATCACGGCTTCTGTACAGAAACCGGATACCTGCTTTTATATGAATGAAATATTTTTAGAATTTAATTTTATCTTTCAGGAAATCATTGACTTCATCGATCGGCATTCTTGTCTGTTCCATTGTGTCTCTTTCACGCACTGTCACCATGTTGTCTTCCAATGAATCAAAGTCGAAAGTGATGCAGTATGGTGTACCGATTTCGTCCTGACGGCGGTATCTCTTACCGATTGACTGCGATTCGTCGAATTCGATATTGAAGTCAGGTGCGATTTTTTCATACACTTTAAATGCATCGTCGCTTAACTTTTTGGAAAGCGGCAGTACTGCTGCTTTGAATGGTGCAAGGCTCGGATGGAATCTCATAACAGTTCTTGAATCGCCGTTTTCCAGAGCTTCCTCGTCGTACGCATCAGCCATGAATGCGAGTGTTACACGGTCAAGACCCAGAGCAGGCTCAATAACAAACGGGATGAACTTGTCTCCTGTTTCCTGATCGTGGTAAGTCAGATCTTCACCTGAATGTTCCATATGCTGTTTCAAGTCGAAGTTTGTACGGCTCGCAATGCCCCACAGTTCACCCCAGCCGAATGGGAATTTGAACTCGATATCTGTCGTCGCGTTTGAGTAGTGGGAAAGCTCATCATCATCATGATCACGCATGCGCAGGTTGTCTTCTGCAAGACCTAAAGTCAGCAGCCAATTCTGACAGAAATCTTTCCAGTATTTTTGCCATTCGACTTCAGTACCCGGTTTACAGAAGAACTCAAGTTCCATCTGTTCGAATTCTCTTGTTCTGAAAATGAAGTTCCCCGGTGTAATTTCATTACGGAACGATTTACCGATCATACCGATACCGAACGGCAGTTTTTTACGCATCGTTCTCTGAACGTTTTTATAGTTGACGAAAATACCCTGAGCCGTTTCCGGTCTTAAGAAAATTTCGTTCGTTGATGATTCTGTTACACCCTGGAATGTTTTGAACATCAGGTTGAATTGACGGATTTCAGTGTAATCCTGAGCACCGCAATTTGGACATGCGATGTTGCGCTCTTCAATGATGTTTTTCATTTCATCGAAGCTAAGACCATCTGCAACAAAAGTGTCATCTTCTTTTTGAATGACGTTTTCAATGAGTTTATCTGCACGATGACGGCTTTTACATTCTTTACAATCGATCATCGGGTCATTGAAGTTGTTTAAGTGTCCGGACGCTTCCCATGTTTTTGGGTTCATCAGAATTGCAGCATCGACACCTACGTTATATGGTGACTCCTGGATGAATTTTCTCCACCATGCTGCTTTGACGTTATTTTTCAGCTCGATGCCAAGTGGTCCATAATCCCATGTGTTCGCCAGGCCGCCGTAAATCTCACTGCCTGGAAATACAAAACCTCTTGCTTTTGACAAATTCACAATTTTGTCCATATCCATAATCAAACACTCCTTAAAATTTTTTGGCATATAAAAAGTCCCAGGATAGCTCAGCTATCCTGGGACGAGTATATACCCGCGGTTCCACCCAAATTAGTGTTTCCACTCAACTTTTAATATACAGTTATCTTTTAATCGTTTATATGCCATTTAACATGTTAAGCTCACACCAACCTTAACTCGCTTAATTCACATTATATAAAATGTCCTTTGAAAGTGCAAATGTTTCATTGTATTTCTTTATTTTATCAGATGTACTATAATTATTATTATTGGGAGTGAGGCCATGGAACTGAACAGCAGGCAGGAAAAGATACTGAAGATTGTAAAACAGCATGGACCGATAACCGGAAGCAAGATTGCAGAGCAATTGTCTTTGACAAGAGCCACATTGAGACCAGATCTTGCAATTTTGACGATGAGCGGTTATCTGGATGCTCGTCCGCGCGTCGGATATTTTTACACCGGAAAAGAACCGGCTGAAGTATTGACCAGCAAAATCAGAAATATTTTAGTCAGGGACGTTCAAAGTTTGCCGATAGTGATAAAAGAGGATACATCCATTTATGAAGCGATTGTAAAGATGTTCCTGGAAGACGTAGGTACATTATATGCAATCGATGATGACAGAGACCTCGTCGGGGTTATTTCAAGAAAAGATCTGTTGAAAGGCACGATGGGTAAAAATGATATCGAACGGACACCTGTCAGTATCATTATGACAAGGAAACCACATATCACTACATGCTATCCTAACGATTTATTAATTTATGCAGCAAATCAGTTAATTGAAAAACAGATTGATTCGATCCCTGTAATAGATAAAGATGCCGATAAAGATATTGTCATCGGCCGTATAACAAAAACAAATATCACCAAAGTATTTGTTAATCTAATGGAATAAGGAGTGTCTGGATGTCTAATATAAAAGTAATCATAGCGTCTGATTCTGTAGGTGAAACAGGAGAGCTGGTAGCTAAAGCATCGCTGGCGCAATTTAATATAGACAGTTCATCCGATGTATTAATAAGATATCCGTATATTGATTCGGAAGATAATGTGGATGAAGTGGTGGATCTGGCAAAAAGTAAAGAAGCGATTGTCGTCTATACAATTATCACCCCTAAATTCAGAAATTATATAAAAGAAGAACTTAAAAAAGAAAATATACCATCTGTTGATGTGATGGGCCCTTTAATGTCAATACTTGAAGGTAAAACTGAAGAAACACCATATTATGAACCCGGCCGTGTGCATAAACTTGATGAGGATTATTTCAAGAAGATTGAAGCAATCGAATTTGCGGTCAAATATGATGACGGTAAAGATGCGGGGGGACTCAACAAAGCGGATATGGTTCTGATTGGTGTATCAAGAACTTCGAAAACACCATTATCACAATTCCTTGCACTTAAAAAATATAAGGTTATGAATATGCCGCTGGTACCAGAGGTTACACCTCCGAAAGAACTGTTTGAAATACCTGCCTCAAAATGTATAGGTCTGAGAATAAAATCCTCCGCGCTGAATAAAATCAGAAAAGAGAGATTGACTCAGCTCGGCCTGAAAGATACGGCAAGCTATGCCAAAAACGAAAGAATTCAGGAAGAGCTTGATTATTTTGATTCAGTTATTGAAAAAATAGGTTGTCCTGTAATCGATGTATCTGAAAAAGCCATTGAAGAAACAGCAAATGAAATAATGAAGTATGTAGATGGTAAAATAGATATTAAAGGATGATAGCGTGTGAATATCCCACAGCAGACAATTGAACATGTTAAAGATAGGACCGACATTACAGAGCTCGTTTCCGGTTATATAAAACTCGAGAAACGCGGGCGAAACTACGTCGGTCTTTGCCCTTTTCACAATGAAAAGACGCCCTCATTCAGTGTCAGTCCGGAGAAGCAGATCTGCCACTGCTTCGGGTGTAAAAAAGGCGGCAACGTCTTCCAATTCCTTATGGAAATTGAAAATATATCATTCTCAGAATCAGTGAAAAGACTTGGGAAACCACTCGGTGTTGAAGTCGCCACAAATGAAAGCAGAGTGGACGACAATGATATGCAGTTCATTAAGATGCATGAACATATCGCTGATCTCTTTCATCATATATTAATCCACACAAATGAAGGTGAAGATGCACTAAACTATCTGGTCGAAAGAGGATTCTCCAGTGAAATCCTGAAAAAAGAAAAAATAGGACTTGCTCCGAAAATGTCTTCGTTTACCAAAAATGCGATTCTGGAAAAAGGGTTTACTGAGGAAGCGGCGTATAGCGCCGGTTTACTTTCCCGTAATGAAGAAAACTTTTCATATTACGATCGTTTCGTAAACCGTATTATGATACCGATTAAAAATCATCAGGACTATGTCATCGGTTTTACTGCAAGAAGCATAGACGGGTCTGAGCCGAAGTATTTAAATACACCGGAAACAAAAGTATTCCAGAAGCGTCATTTATTATTTAATTTGAGTGATGCGAGAAAATCAATCAGGCAGCAGGATGAAGTCATACTGATGGAAGGTCACCTTGATGTTTTAAAGGTGAAGTCAGTCAATGTAGAAAATATTGTAGGGCTTATGGGTACAGCCTTAAGTGATGAAAATATCAATCTTCTGGATAGATTGGCGTCGAATGTCACCTTGATGTTTGATGGAGATAATGCAGGTTCCAAGGCGACGATGAGCATCGGTGAGCAGTTGCTGAAACATGGACTGAATACATTTGTCATCCAGCTGCCGAAAGGGATGGATCCTGATGAGTTTATTGTTGAAAATGGAGAAGAGGCGTTCCGTGATCTTGTTAAAAACGAGAAGCGGCATTATGTACACTTTTTATCCGAAAAGCTTTTAAATGAAAGTATGCATAACGATCTTGCTTATTCCCAAAACCTCAATACACTGATAGATGCAATGAAGTATGTCACTGATGATGCAATACGGGCAAGATTAATCTTGCATATCAGTGAAAGGTATAATATAGATAAATCTCAGATAGAAAGTAAACTTCCTGTTAGAACTCCTGTAAAAAGGGAAAGTAATATACAACAGGTTGAAAGACTTTCCATACGTGAGAAAAAAGAACGCTATTTTTTAAAAGCACTGATAAATGATAAGAGCCTTTTTGAATATTGCAGAGAGCAAATAGATGCAGAAGTATTAACTTCACAGCAGTATTATGGTATATTTAAAGGGTTATGCAATTATTTTGACGACCATGACACATTTGAAGTATCATCCTTTATCCAGCAGATACCGAATGAATTATTAGAAGTTGTAATTAATATTGATAATTTGAAGATTCAAAGTGATGTCTCCCGGGATGAAATAGATGATTACCTCGATGATTTAAGTGGTAAAAGAAATAGTAACAAGGAGAAAAAATTATTATTTGCACAACTTGCTGAGGCCGAAGCGAATAATGATATTGATCTGCAGGCCAGTATAATGCAGCAATTGTTGGAGATTAACAGCAGATATAAAAGTTAGTCAATATAATTAGGAGGTACATTTATGTCTGAAAATAAAGTTGGAGCAACTGAGACTAAAGATGAAGAGTTGTTTACTTCTGTTGAACAAGTGAAACAGGCACTCCTTGAAAAAGGGAAAAAAGAAGGACATTTATCACACGAGGAAATTGCAGACAAATTATCTAATTTCGAATTAGATGCGGATACAATGGATGAGTTTTTTGATGAATTGAATGAAAATGATATACAATTAATAAATGAAAAAGATGCAACAGATACAGATGAAAAGCTGAATCTGCATGATATGAGTGCACCGCCGGGGGTTAAAATCAACGACCCGGTACGCATGTATTTAAAAGAAATCGGCCGCGTGGATCTTTTGAGTGCAAAAGAAGAAGTCGAACTTGCCAAGAAAATAGAGCAGGGCGATGAATTTGCCAAAAGCCGCTTAGCCGAAGCCAACCTGAGACTGGTTGTCAGTATCGCTAAAAGGTATGTCGGACGCGGTATGCTGTTCCTGGACCTGATTCAGGAAGGTAATATGGGTCTTATCAAAGCTGTTGAAAAATTCGACTTCACAAAAGGATTCAAATTCTCAACTTATGCTACATGGTGGATCCGTCAGGCAATCACAAGAGCCATTGCCGACCAGGCTAGAACGATACGTATTCCGGTTCACATGGTTGAAACAATAAACAAACTTATAAGAATACAGCGCCAGTTACTGCAGGACTTGGGCCGTGAGCCGATTCCGGAAGAAATCGGGGAAGAAATGGACCTGCCTGCCGATAAAGTTCGTGAAATTCTTAAAATTTCTCAGGAGCCTGTGTCCCTTGAAACACCTATCGGTGAAGAGGATGACAGCCACCTTGGAGACTTTATAGAAGACCAGGAAGCTCAAAGTCCGTCAGATCATGCTGCTTATGAGTTATTGAAAGAACAGTTGGAAGATGTTCTCGATACACTGACTGATCGGGAAGAGAATGTCTTAAGACTGCGTTTCGGACTAGACGATGGCCGTACAAGAACATTGGAAGAGGTCGGAAAAGTGTTCGGTGTGACCAGAGAAAGAATACGTCAAATCGAAGCAAAAGCACTTAGAAAACTGCGTCATCCAAGCAGAAGTAAACGGTTAAAGGATTTTATGGATTAAGTTGATATTAAAGGTGTAATATTATAACTAAAATCATTTTGACATTATGTATTTTTAATATACAATTATAATTGTATATGCATTTATATAAGGGAGGGTCAACATTTGAATAAGAATCCGATTATACCATTTTTACTTATCATCTTTTTAGGTGTGGGTCTTGTTTTCTTACTATCTTCACAAGGTGCAAACCAGGAAGAAGAAGGAGAAGACGTTGCGACTGAAGAAGGTTCAGAAGAAGGCGGCGGCGAAGAAGGCTCAGAAGAAGGTGCATCATCCGGCGATGTAGACGCAGAAGGCATTGCTCAAAACAGCTGTGCATCATGTCACGGTGAAGACTTCTCAGGAGGTATGGGACCAGCACTTGCAGGAACCAGTCTTGGTGAAGACGAGTTCACTGATATCGTAAGAAACGGCCAAGGTTCAATGCCGGCATTTGACGAAAGTCAAGTAAGCGGTGAGGAACTGACTGCACTTTACGAGTTTTTCTCAGAACAATAATTAATAACGAAACCTCCACAGATGTGGAGGTTTTTATTTTAGAGGATGGTAATGATGATTGATGAACGTTTACAATATGTGTCGAATTATATAATTGGAGATAAGATGGTGGATATCGGTTCGGATCATGCGTATCTCCCTATATACTCGATTCAGAACAATATAGTAAAAAGTGCAATTTGCGGTGAAGTGGTAGAAGGGCCATATCATTCAACGCTGAAAAATATTGATGTGTATCGTATGACTGATAAAATTGAGGCGAGGCTCGGAGATGGTTTAAAAGTTTTGTCAACAGAGGATACGGTGGATACAATTACGATTTGCGGCATGGGCGGCCCGCTGATTGCGAGTATAATAAAAGAAGGGTTCGACAATGTGAGCGGTCATCCGCGACTGGTGCTTCAGGCAAATAACTACACGCATCCCATAAGGAAAACCGTTACCGATTTAGATTACAAAATCACGCATGAAAAAGTATTGAAAATCGGCAAGCGTTATTATGAAGTCATAGTCTTCGATTATGATGGTGAAAAAGTGGATTTGACAGAGAAGGAATTGACGTTTGGCCCAGTAAACCTTTCGGTACGTGATGATGATTTCATCGGCAAGGTAGAATGGGAACATGATCATATGGTCAAGATATATAATGGTATTAACAGTGATAAGAGTATTGATAAAAAGGAAGAAGTGAAATCAAAAATCAAATTGCTGGAAGAGGTGCTTAATGATGAAGGTTAATGAACTGATGAAGAAGTTGAATGAAATTGCGCCGTTTAAGGATAGTGAAGAATGGGACAACACCGGTCTTCTGGTCGGGGATAACGAAGCAGAAGTTACAGGTGTACTGACTGCACTGGATTGTTCACTTGCGACAGTCGATGAAGCAGTCGAAAATAATGTAAACACAATCATTTCACATCATCCGCTCATTTTTCCAAAAGTGACCAGTGTAACTGATAATTTTTATGGCAAAATCATAAAAAAACTGATTAAAAATGATATTAATCTTATAACAATGCATACAAATTTGGATCATCAGCCAAATGGTGTCAGTCATATGATTGCTGAAGCTTTGAGTTTTACAGATACTGAGATTTTAATACCGAAAAAGTATGAACTGAAAAAACTGCGAGTGAACATACCAAAAGAAGATAAAGAAGATTTGAAAAAAGGCTTGTATGAGGGCGGTGTCGGTAATCAGGGCGATTACAGCGAGTGTTTCTTCGAATACCCGGTGACAGGGCAGTTCAGACCAAACGAAAATGCCAACCCGCATATCGGAACAAACAACGAATTAGAAATTGTTGATGAGTATATTGTCGAAGCGGTATTTGATTCCGAAGAGCAGAATAAAGTAATCGATACACTGCTTGAGGTTCATCCATATGAAGAACCGGCATTTGATATTTTTACTATAAACAATGTCCCGAACAAAGGATTGGGTATTAAATTTGATTATAATGATACTTTAGATTCTTTAATTAAAATTCTGGAAGATAAAATGGATGCGCCTATTGTAAATGTTGTTAAAGGAAATGATGATATTATATCAGCAGTCGGGATTATCGGCGGCTCCGGCATGAGCTATGCAAATGAAGCTTTCAAAGCAGGTGTCGATGTTCTGATCACCGGTGACGTAAAGTATCATGAAGCATATGATGCAAAACTTCTCGGCAGGAATGTTATTGACGCAGGACATTATCTTGAAATCTTCATGACTGAAGGCCTTGAAGATTTAATTAGAAAGCATATCGATATTACAGTCATTTCAAGTAAAGTGAATACAAATCCATTTCAACACTGAATGATAAGATAATCCAGCCGGGGCCCGTGCCCCGGCTTTAATAATATAATAAACTGATATATGGATTATTCTGTTATTATTGCGCCGCATCCCCGAAATATACGACTATCTCTACAATCATCCCATCTTTCAACCTGAAATATTCTGCATTTTTCAATCTCCCGAAATGTTCTGTTTCACATTCATATCTGAGCATCACATCATCTCCGTCACTCAGGATTGTTTTAAAATCATAATGACTGAAATTGGCATGTGGCGGCCAGCATATTTTCATATAAAGATTTTTGTCTATACGATTATCATATGGGCTGCTGAACCGAAAGTCGTTGCTCAACAATTGTTCAATCATCTGCCTGTCGCCTGCTTCATAAGCTTTAAAGTACTGTCTTACGATTTGTTCTGACTTTTCCATTTTACAGCGTCCCCCTTGTTAAATGATCTGTTTTATCCTCAAGTATAATGTATTTTCATTTATCCGGGTTATTCTAATCTTGTGAAAGATGGTTACTCATGAATATAAAAAGACGATGCAGCCAATCGCAGGATGCATCGTCTTTTTTAAAGTTATGTTAAACCGTGAGTCACGGTTTTCTTTATTTTAATCCATTATTTTAACTGGTTTCGGTTTCTTGATTTTTGGAAGAATCTTATCTTTTGGTACAGATGAAACCGGCTGGTCAGTCAATTCTTCGTTGTACTGGTTCAAGTACTCGATGACTTCTCTGACTATTGGAGTAGGGGTTGAGGCACCTGCCGTAACTGCTACTGAATTGATTCCGTGCAGCCATTCAGTCTTCAATTCACTTAAAGAACTGATTCTGTAGGCGTTGGTGTGTGCAATTTCTTTTGAAACTTGTGTCAGTCTGTTCGAGTTATTACTCTTAGGGTCGCCGACAACTATTAGAAGTTCAGCCTGATCTGCCTGTTCTGCAACAGCTTCCTGACGGACTTGTGTTGCCATACAGATTTCCTGCTGTACTTCAATGTGCGTATACTTCACTTTCAACTCGTCCATCAGATGGCCGACATCCCACTGGCTCATTGTCGTCTGGTTTGTAACGATGAGCTTTCTATCGTGGAGAACTTCAGGTAGTTCCTCAATATCATCCATCGTTTCGACCAGGTGTACGTGATCAGGGTTTACACCGACTGCACCTTCAGGTTCCGGGTGTCCTTTTTTACCAATATAAACGACATCATAGCCTTTTTCAGTTTTGCTGCGGATTAACTCGTGTGTTACCTGAACGTCAGGACATGTGGCGTCTATGCAAGTCAAACCTTTTTCTTTTGCACGCTTTTTAACTTCAGGAGATACACCATGAGCTGTGAAGATTACAGTACCTTCATTTATATTCTCTAAAATCTCCAACCTGTTTGGCCCATCCAATGTTACAATGCCATCCTCTTCAAAAGCATCTGTGACATGTTTGTTATGCACGATCATCCCTAATATATATAATGGTCTCGGTAATGATTTGTCCATCGCAGCATTTCTTGCGATGACCATAGCATCAACAACACCATAACAATAACCTCTTGGTGTAATCTTTATAATATCCATAGAGTCCATTCCTCCTCAATAATCATTATATCTAATATCGTTTATAATTAAAATCATCATGAAGTCCGAAATTACATTATAGCATGTAACGCGCTTTTCAGTTATAATTGAATTCGAATTTAATAATGAAAAGGTGATATCATGAGTCACGCATTTAAAAGATTTAACTTTGATGATAATTTGCTCGATGCAATAAAATCTATAAACTTTACTCATCCGACTTTAGTTCAGGAAAGGGTTATTCCAAAAGTCCAAAGAGGTGAGAACGTGGTTGCGATGAGTGAGACCGGGAGCGGAAAATCACATGCATTCATCCTGCCGATCCTTGAAAGTATTGATGTTGATAAACACTCGACTCAATCTATAATTCTAGCACCCACAAGAGAACTTGCAAGCCAACTGTTTCAGATGACCAATGAAATGATTGGAAATTATAAAGATATTAAGACAAACCTGTTCATCGGAGGGACCGATTTCAATAAAGATGCTGAAAAGGCCAAGAAATCTCCTCAGATTATTATCGGCACACCGACCAGGGTCAATGAACTGATGAAAGAGGGTGCGCTCAAAGTCCATGAGTCTAAAACCATCGTCATTGACGAAGCGGATCTGATGATTGATCTCGGTTTCCTGGATGATGTGGATATGCTTGCCAACACGCTTCACCGGGAAGCACAGTTCTTAGTGTTTTCAGCGACAATTCCGGAGATGCTTCAGCAATTCCTGGAAAAGTACATCGGCAATGTTGAAACGATAGTCATTGACCAGCCTAAAAATAAGGCTTCCATTAAATATTCACTTGTACCTGTCAAAGGTGATGATAAGATGGGCAAAGTCAAAGAATTGACTGAGGTGATCAACCCGTATATCGGTATCATTTTTGCCAATTCAAAAGCAAGAGCAGACGACTTGTATGATTACCTGAGAGAGCATAATATGAATATTGGTATCTTTCATGGCGGACTGAAGCCGCGTGAGAGAACAAAAGAAATAAAAAATATACGGGATTTAAAGTATGAATGGGTGATCGCAAGTGACCTTGCTGCCCGCGGACTGGATATAGACGGCGCCTCTCACGTCATCAACTTCGATATCCCGAAAGACATTGAGTTCTTTACACACAGAGTCGGACGTGTCGGACGCGGACAGTATGAAGGTGTCGCGATCACAATATATACGCCTGATGAAAACTATTTAATCGACCAGCTTGAGAAGAAAGGCTACCATTTTGAGGATGAGGATGTCAGACAGGGTGAATTAAAACCTGTAAAATCCAGAACATCCCGTGTCAGCAGGAAGAAAGTCGAAAAGAATGTGGCACAAAACTTAAACTACAAAGTAAGAAAGCCCAAGAAAGTAAAACCGGGCTATAAGAAGAAGATGTCAAAAGAACTGAATGATTTAAAGCAGCAGGAGAGACGCAAGTATTCAAAATCAAAAAGAAGAAAAAAATAAATTTTTAAGGATGGTATTATGTTAATAGGATCACATGTATCGATGAGTGGTAAAAAAATGTTGGAAGCTGCAAGCGAATCAGCTGCAAGCTTTGGAGCAAATACTTTTATGATATATACAGGTGCTCCGCAGAATACAAGAAGAAAAAAGATTGAGGACCTGAATATTGAAGCGGGCCAGGCGCATATGAAAGAACATGGGATGTCGAATATTGTTGTTCATGCACCTTACATCATCAATATTGCAAATACTGTTCGCGATGGAGTATTCGACCACGGCGTGGAATTCCTTCAGGAAGAGATCGTCCGGACTGAGCATTTAGGTTCCAATCAGATTGTTCTGCACCCTGGAAGCCATGTAGGCGCCGGAGCGGACAAAGGGATTGAATCCATTATAAAAGGCTTGAATGAAACATTCGGCAACGATAATGATGTACAGATTGCACTTGAAACGATGGCCGGCAAAGGCACTGAAATCGGGCGCAGCTTCGAAGAACTTGCACAAATTATAGATGGTGTGGAAAATAATGAACGTTTAAGCGTCTGCTTTGATACATGTCACGTCCATGACGCAGGTTATGACATCGTTAATGACTTCGATGGTGTCCTGGAAAAGTTCGATAAGATTATCGGCCTTGACCGTATCAAGGTCGTCCATGTGAATGACTCGAAAAACCCAGTCGGTGCACACAAAGACCGTCATGAGAATATCGGCTTCGGGCATATCGGTTTTGATACACTGACATATATCATCAATCATCCGGAACTGAAAAATGTACCGAAGATTTTGGAAACACCGTTTGTCGGTACGGATAAGAAAAATAAAAAAGCACCATATAAACATGAAATTGAGATGATTAAAGACGGTAAATTTAATCCGAATCTGCTTACAGACATTAACCCTTTAATGGCTGAAGTGGAATAGTTAAAAGCCACAGTACATACTGTGGCTTTTTTCGTAACCATTCCTATTTACAAATCGTAATGATTACTTTATAATAAATTGATTATATTTTTAAAGGAGCGAAATAAATGTCTGAACCAATCTTTGAATTAAAGAATATTTCATATACTTATAAAGATAAACTAGAACATACACCGGCGCTGAAAAATATTAATTTAAAGATTGATAAAGGCGACTTCGTTGCTCTGGTCGGACCGAACGGCTCGGGGAAAACCACATTAATCAAATTGATTCTCGGTGTGATCAAGCCTCAGGATGGCGAGATCTATATAAAAGGGGATAATTATCAGAAATACGCGAGCTGGCAGGAAATCGGCTATGTATCTCAAAAATCGAACAGTTTTGCCAAAGGTTTTCCGGCTTCTGTCAGTGAAGTGATTTTGAGCGGGCTGACAAAACAAAAAGGACTGTTCAACAGGTTTTCGCGGAAAGATAAAAAACGGTTGGAAGAAGTACTTGAACTGCTGGACATACAAGAACTGAAAGATAAAAATATTTCCTCATTATCCGGTGGTCAGACCCAGCGTGTATTCATTGCGAGAGCCTTGATCAATCAGCCTTCAATACTGGTATTGGATGAACCGACAGTCGGTATCGACAACCAGCATGTCAAAGAGTTTTACGATGTTCTTTTAAAATTGAAAGAGCAGTCCGTCACGATACTGTTAGTGACACATGATATCGGTGTAGTCGTAGATCATGCGAATGAAGTCGCCTGTCTGAATGGCCACCTGCATTTCCATGGAACCAATCATGAATTCAAAAACCTTGGAGAAGCTGAGCTGTCCAAGATATACGGTTTTCCTCTGCAGCTCGTCAGTCATGACCACGATAGGGAGTGCTGTGTATGATTCAAGCCCTGTTTGAGTACGAATTTATCAGATATTCATTCATCAGCGGTGTTATCGCCGGACTGATTGCTCCGCTGGTTGGAACTTTCATAGTGATCAGAAGATTATCTTTGATCGCTGATGCGTTAAGTCACGTTACTCTCGGTGGCATCGCATTCGGTGTCTATCTGTCATCTATATTTACTTTCACTATCAATCCATTAATTACAGGAATTATATTTTCAATAATGGGTGCGCTCGGAATCGAACGGCTGAGGTCTGTATATAAACACTACCAGGAACTTGCGATTCCAATCATAATGAGCCTCGGTATCGCGGTAGGTATCGTTTTCCTATCATTGGCAGATGGATTTAATCAAGATCTGTTCGGATATTTATTCGGCAGTATCAGTGCTGTGAGCATCAATGACCTGCTGTTGATCGCCAGCATCGGCGTCATAGTCATCCTGTTCATATTTTTTCTGTATAAAGAGCTGTTCATGGTCTCATTTGATGAAGAGTATGCAAATGTCATGAACATAAATAAATGGATTTATGTTGCTTTCATCATTGTCGTGGCACTGGTCATCAGTGCATCGATGCGAATTGTCGGCATACTGCTCGTCAGCGCACTGATGACATTGCCTGTAGCAAGTGCTATGAGGATAACTTCAAGTTTCAGGCAACTGATGATTGTCAGTGTGATCTTTGGTGAAATAGCTGTAATCATCGGTTTATTCCTAAGTTTCCACTTGAATATTTCTCCAGGCGGTACAATTGTTTTAGTCTCAATATTAATCTTGCTCGGAACAATCTTTTTAAATCGATTAGGGGTGAGTAGAAATGGCAGCAGAGCTCAAGAAGTATAAAACCAGATTGAGAGATCATGGTTTAAAAATAACCGAAAAAAGAATGACGATGATTGAATTATTTTTAAAAGAAGATCGTTATTTAAGTGCTAAAGAAGTGCAGGAACAGCTTCATAAAATCTATCCGACTTTAAGTTACGATACCATTTACCGCAATCTTTATACTTTAAAGGAAATTGAGGTTTTGGAGAATACCAACTTCGAAGGTGAGATGCAGTTCAAAATTTCGTGTTCGGATCATCACCACCATCATTTCATCTGCGAAGAATGCGGGGACACCAAAGTAATACACTACTGTCCGGTGGAAACGTGGCAGAGTGAACTTGAAGATGTGGAAATTACAAATCATAAAGTGGAGCTTTACGGCCTCTGTGCCGTATGCAAATAAAAAGAAGGGATATTCCATTTGGAATATCCCTTCTTTTGTGTCTTATTTACTTGCAGCTTCTTCTTTAGCTTTACGTTCTTTTTCATAGTGTGCTTCTGCTAAAATATCAATTTCTTTCTTAAGCTCATCAACCATTGTTTCTTCCGGTACTTTTCTGACCGTTTCACCGTGCATGAAGAGCAGTCCTTCATCGCGTCCGCCGGCAATGCCGATATCAGCTTCGCGTGCTTCACCCGGCCCGTTGACCGCACAGCCAAGTACAGCAACTTTGATCGGTGCCTGGATTTTTGAGATGTACTCTTCAACTTCGTTGGCAATCGAAATCAAGTCTATTTCTATACGTCCGCATGTAGGGCAGGCGATCAGTGTCGCTGCATTACTTGCAAGACCGTATGATTTCAACAGTTCTTTTGCAACTTTCACTTCTTCAACAGGGTCGGCTGACAATGAAATTCTGAGCGTGTTCCCCATGCCTTGTGAAATGATTGCGCCGAGTCCCGCAGCACTTTTAACAGTTCCGGCAAATAATGTTCCACTTTCTGTTATACCTAAGTGCAGTGGGTAATCAAATGCTTTAGCCGCTTTTGTATATGCTTCGATTGCAAGATTGACATCGGACGCTTTCATCGAAACGATGATATCGTGGAAATCAAGATCTTCAAGTATCTTAATGTGGTGCAGTGCACTTTCCACCATGCCGTCAGCAGTAGGGAAACCGTGTTTCTCTATGATGTGTCTTTCAAGACTTCCTGCGTTGACTCCGATACGGATTGGTATTCCTTTTGCTTTACATGCTTTTACAACTTCTTCAACGCGCTCACGGCGCCCAATGTTACCAGGGTTGATACGGATTTTATCCGCGCCGCCCTCAACAGCAAGTAGTGCGAGCTTATAATCAAAATGTATATCTACAACTAGAGGTATATTAATCTGTTTTTTAATTTCAGGAATTGCTAAAGCATCCTCTTCTTTCGGGCATGCCACTCGAACAATCTGACATCCGGCTTCTTCTAAACGGTGTATTTCCGCAACTGTAGCTTCCACATCATGTGTTTTCGTCGTTGTCATACTTTGAATGACAATCTGGTCTTCACCGCCAATAGTCAAGTCGCCGACTTTTACCTGTCGTGTTTTAGTACGATGTATAATTTCAGACATATCCAAACTCCTTAATATAAATACTTTCTTAAATCATTTGTTATTATACTAAATTTAAACGTGAAATGTAACTACTTCGCTTTATTAAATTTATCTTTTTATTATATCAAAGCGGTATTGTTTAATCATAATGTTTAAGACCATTCATACAAAGGTATGATAATACCAGTAAGGTAAACAATTCATTTGTTATTCTATCACTGAATTGTTATATTTAATATGTAAAATCTTATTGGAGGCGAATTAACTATGGCTTTTGAACTACCAGAATTACCTTATGCATACGATGCATTGGAACCACACATTGACAAAGAAACTATGGAAATTCACCATTCTAAGCACCACAACACTTATGTCACTAAGTTGAACGATGCAGTGAAAGGCACGGACTTAGAATCTAAAGATATCGAAGAAGTGATCAAAGATTTAAACTCAGTACCTGAAGATATCAAAACTGCAGTTCGCAACAACGGTGGTGGACACTACAACCACTCACTGTTCTGGCAAATGTTAACTCCTGATGCTTCTGAAGCAAATGGAGAAGTAAAAGATGCAATCGAAGCTAAATTCGGTTCAGTGGATGCATTCAAAGAAAAATTTGAAGCAGCAGGTGCTGGCCAATTTGGTTCAGGCTGGGCTTGGTTAGTTGTTAATAACGGAGAACTTGAAGTTGTAGGAACTCCAAACCAGGATAACCCGATCACTGATGGTAAAACACCAATTCTTGGCGTGGACGTATGGGAGCATGCGTATTACCTCAAGTATCAAAACAAGCGTCCTGAATACCTTAAAGCATTCTGGAACGTTGTTAACTGGGACAAAGTAAACGAACTTTACAAAAATGCAAAATAATGATTTTTAATAAAAAGACGGGACTTCGTTCCCGTCTTTTTTATATCTATAAATTCTCTGCTATGATAAAATAACGTTAGTATTTTTTATGGGTTAAGGAATGAAGTCTATTGAAAAGAGCAAAAGTTAAGAGCCTTGAAGCAATTAACAGACAAACGTTAAAAAGCAGAATCAATCTTGTAATCGTAGTTATATTCATTTTGTGCCTGCTGCTTATTTTGAGGCTGGGTTATCTTCAGATCGTCCAGGGTGACGAATATCAGGAAGAAATTGAAAACGCACAATATGTAGAAATAAACCAAAGTGTGCCGCGTGGTGAAATTTACGACCGCAATGGTAATCTGCTCGTAGGTAATGAATCCAAACCGGCCATCTATTTTACAAGGCACCGAAATATGAATACTTCGCAGATTATGGATGTTGCTATTGAACTGAGCGAGTACATACAAATGGATGTCGATTCGATTTCATTAAGGGATAAGCAGGACTTCATCATCAACAACTATCCCGAGGAGATGAATTCTTTGATGAGCGATGAGTTCACTTTATTGGAAGATGGCAATATCAGCCGTTCAGATTTTAATGAAGAATTTTATAATAGAGCAGATGAAGAATTTGTAGAAAGTATATTAACAGACGAGGACTTGAATACTTTAGGTATCTATGTCGAAATGGCGAACGCACCGGAGTTGAACCCGGTCGTCATCAAAAATGAGGATGTATCAGAAGAAGAGTTTGCAAGTGTCAACTCGGCACTCGAAGAACTTGAAGGTATTTCCACAGGTATGGACTGGGACAGGCATTACCCTTATGACGGCACTTTAAAAACCATATTCGGTGAAATCTCTTCACCTGACGAGGGGCTGCCGAGAGAGCTCCTGGAAGACTATTTATCAAGAGGATATTCTAGAAATGACAGAGTCGGTAAAACTTACCTGGAATATCAGTATGAAGATGTTCTCCAGGGAGAGAAAGAGCAGGTTAAGTATTCCACGGATAAATCCGGACGGATTATCAGTCAGGAAACTGTAGAGAACGGCAAGCCTGGAGATGATCTTTATTTATCCATTGATATAGAACTGCAGATTGAACTGGAAGAACTTGCAGAGCATCATTTAACTTCACTCAGAGAGATGGCAGAAGAAATCAATGAAAGAAATGAAGTCAGCGGTGATATAGATTATACAATCATTCCGGAACATCTGGATACTGTGCTGCTGGCGGTACAGGACCCGGATAACGGGGACGTCCTTGCTATGGTAGGGAAACAAATCGATGATGATGGCGATATCGTGGATTATCATTACGGAACACTGACTTCCACATTTGTGCCGGGATCTTCTACCAAAGCGGCGACAATCATCACAGGTTATCAGGAGGATGTTCTTGAAGCCGGTGAAGTCATGCTGGACGAACCGCTTAATTTCAGCGGCGATAATAATCCAAGAACATCATTCTTCAACCGAAATTCACAAATTCCGATAGATGACCAGGAAGCGCTCATGGTATCGTCCAACGTCTACATGTACAAAACAGCGCTTCGTCTCGCGGGTATGGAATATGCAGACAATATGTCATTGCCGCACGATATTACTGAAGCGGGTCAAACGCTCAGGAATGGCATGAATCAATTCGGACTCGGTGTTTCCACTGGAATTGATCTGCCGAATGAAGCGACCGGGCTGTCACCTGACTTTGGACAGTATCCTGCAAGTAATTACTTATACTTGTCAATCGGGCAGTATGACACTTACTCTGCATTGCAATTAAGCCAATATGTGTCCACCATTGCCACAAGAGGGGAAAGAATGAAACTGAACCTGGCAAAAGAGGTCCGAGGCAGCAATACGAATGAAGAAGGTCCTGTGCTGAAATCATTTAATCCTACAGTGCTGAATACTGTGGACATTACGAGTGAGGAATGGGATCAGGTGCAAAACGGCTTTTATGATGTATTCAATACTCATGATCAGTCGACGGACAGATATGGTACAGGCTGGGATGCCTATCATGAACTGGAACCGAAAGCTGCCGGTAAAACCGGAACAGCGGAGACTTACAAAGACGGTACGGATGTATTTAACCAGACTTATCTGGGATACGCACCATACGATGACCCGGATATGGCATTTTCTGTAATATTCCCTAATATGCCATATACAATACCTTTCTTCCCCGCACAGTATTTCGGGGCGGATGTCATCAATAAATTTTACGAACTTGAATATGGCCATGATGAAGAGGCACCGTTCAATTACGATACAGATTGGTTCTATCCACAACTTGAATACGGCGAATACTAACCTTTTAGAAGAAATTCTAAAAGGTTTTTTTCATGCTTTTTGAACTTTACACAATCTTTACAATTAGTTAATTACACATTTACATTCAACCGTTATTGTATATATGTAACACCAGTTACTACATTGACATTGGAGGAATTATAGTATGAAGAAGAGCTTGTTTTTATCAGCTTTACTTATGAGCTTGATGTTCATTCTTGCTGCCTGCGGCGGTGGCGGGTCTGAGGAGTCTGCAGAAGAATCGGGAGATGATGCTTCTACAGAAGAGTCTACAGAGGAAGATGCTTCAGCTGAAGAAAAGTCAACAGAAGAAGGTTCTGAAGAAGAATCGACAGAAGAGGACACTTCAACTGAAGAAGAGGGTTCTGAAGATGAGAACGCATCAAGCGGCAGTGACCTTGCTGTAACAGGTGATGTTAACGAAGATGATGAACAGATTGTTGGTGAAGGTTCATCTACAGTGTTCCCGATTTTAAACGTATTGGTTGAAGACTTTAACGCAGATTATGGCATACCGGTTGAACTTGGCGGTAACGGAACAGGTTCCGGATTCAGTGCATTAATTGATGAATCAGCCCAATTTGCTAACGCATCACGCGGCATTGCTGAAGAAGAAGAACAGCAGCTTGAAGATGCAAATCTCGAGTACAGTGAGATTTTAATCGCAACTGACGGGTTGACTGTAGCTGTCAATCAGGAAAATGATTTCGTTGACTCATTGACTTTTGAAGAACTTAACACTATTTACAGTGGTGAAGCTTCAAGCTGGTCAGATGTACGTGAAGATTTCCCGGATGAGCCTATCACAGCATACGGCCCGGACCAGTCACACGGTACGCATGATTTCTTCAATGAAGAAGTCATGGACGAAGAAGGTGTAGAAGGTCAGCTGATTCAGGACACTAACCAGGTGGTTTCATCTGTAGTAGGTGATCCTAATTCAATCGGATTCTTCGGTTATGCTTTCTACCTTGAAAACCAGGATACGTTAAAAGCAGTTCCGGTTCAGGGACCAGATAATGAAGAAGCAGTGGAGCCGACAAGCGAAAACGTTATGTCTTTTGAATATCCACTCGCTCGTCCACTTTATTCTTATGTAAGTAACGAAGCTCTTGAAAATAATGAAACACTTCATACTTTCTTTGAGTATGTAATCGTAAACTCAGGAGAAGCTGCTGAAGCGGTTGGATATGTTCCACTTGAAGCGGATGCTCAGCAGGAACAATATGATAAATTGCCAAATACAGGCAACTAAAAATAATACAGTATAGTATCAATGGACGGGGGACCATGCCCGTCCTTTTTCACTGAAAGCGAGGCTAATCATGAGCAATTATAATATTCAGGAAATGATTGAAAAAAATAAATCAAATAAGGGCGCTGGTTTTGAAAAACTGATTCCTGTCTTACTATTAATCATCACTTCTATTTCTGTTTTAGCGACCATCGGCATCCTTTACACTTTGATTTCACAATCTCTGGAGTTTTTCAGCAGAGAATCATTTACAGGATTCTTTACTTCAGCTACGTGGCAGCCATATAGTTCAGAGCCAGAGTTTGGCATATGGGCACTTGTGATGGGTACATTGAAAGTTGTTGTCATCGCTACAGCGTTTGCTGTGCCTATCGGTTTGGGTGCTGCAATTTACTTAAGTGAATATGCATCAGAACGAGCACGAAAAATTATTAAACCGATACTTGAAGTATTAGCAGGTATTCCGACAGTTGTATACGGCTTTTTCGCTATTAACTTTGTAACGCCTTTACTGCAATCATTGTACAGCGGCATATCTTTATATAATGCGATTAGTGCGGGTATTGTGGTCGGCATTATGATCATCCCGATGATTGCAAGTTTAAGTGAAGATGCAATGAGTTCAGTGCCAAACTCAACTCGTGAAGGGTCACTGGGACTTGGTGCGACAAAATTGGAAACAACATTTAAAGTTGTCCTGCCGGCTGCAGTTTCCGGAATTATCGCCTCGGTGGTCCTGGCAGTTTCCAGAGCAATCGGCGAGACGATGATAGTTTCCATCGCTGCAGGAAGTACACCGAACGCGAGCATGGACATCACATCCTCACTGCAGACAATGACCGGTTTTATTGTTCAGATCACTTCAGGTGATGCAGCGTACGGATCATCTTTATACTTCAGTCTGTTTGCAGTGGGCATGACATTATTCATCTTTACATTTGCGATGAATATCATTTCCCAATGGGTATCTAAAAGATTTAGGGAGGAATATTAAATGCAGCTTATAGATAAAAATCTGATTGCCAAAAAACGCTCTGGACGGCTGACATTCAATAAGGCAATGAAATGGTTGTTCTTTTTATGTACAATGATTGGTTTAGTCGTACTGGTGACATTAATCGTTGATACTCTCAGTGATGCAATAGGATTTTTAAACTTGGATTTCTTATCAAATTTCAGTTCCTCCCGAGTTGAAGATGCAGGCTTTTACGGAGCAATCATCGGGTCAGTATGGCTGATGATTGTCACTGTACCTGTAGCAATTTTCGTATCAGTCGCAACCGCACTCTACTTGGAAGAATATGCACCTCAAAACAAAGTGACTGAATTTATAAAAATTAACATTTCAAACTTGGCAGGTGTGCCGTCGGTAGTATTTGGACTGTTAGGTCTGGCCATGTTCGTCCGGGCGATGGCCATGGGTAACTCAGTTCTCGCTGCAGGTTTGACACTTGCGCTGATGATTCTGCCGGTAATTGTCGTATCTTCCCAGGAGTCGATTCGTTCAGTGCCGTCAACAGTGCGTGAAGCATCGATAGGTATGGGCGCCACAAAATGGCAGACAGTGTCACGTATTATTTTACCGGCCGCAATCCCTGGTATCATCACAGGCATCATACTTGCGGTATCACGGGCGATAGGTGAAACAGCACCACTTGTTGTCATCGGTGTGCCGACAACTTTGCTAGTTACACCTGACAGTGTTCTGGATTCCTTCCAGGCGATGCCGATGCAGATTTATGCATGGATCAAAATGCCGCAGGAAGAGTTCCAATATCTGGCTGCTGCCGGAATCATAGTACTGCTTGTCATTTTGTTGTTAATGAACTCTATAGCAATATTCATCCGTAATAAATTCTCGATTCGATATTAATTTGGAGGTATAAATCATGACTAATATAAAAGAAAGAAATGTAATCACAAAACCTGTAGAGACTGCTACTTTGGAGGATACAACTCAAGGTGAAACTAAAAATGAAATCATCAGAGAACCTATATTTAAAACAAACAATTTTAATTTATGGTATGGAGATAATCATGCGCTGCAGGATATCAATCTGACTTTCAATAAAAATGAAATTTCAGCAATTATCGGACCATCAGGTTGTGGTAAATCAACATTTGTAAAAGCGCTGAACCGCATGGTCGAACTTGTACCAATCGTTAGAACCGAAGGTGAAATTCTTTACCGTGATCAAGATATATTCGAAAAAAAATTCACAGTAGAAGAATTGAGAACAAAGGTCGGTATGGTTTTTCAAAAACCAAACCCATTCCCTAAGTCAATTTATGACAATGTTGCTTACGGACCACGTGTTCATGGTATCCGTAAAAAGAAGATACTTGATGAAGTTGTTGAAAAGAGTTTGCGTGACGCAGCAATATGGGATGAAGTAAAAGACCGTCTGCATGAAAATGCACTTGGCTTATCCGGCGGTCAGCAGCAGCGTATATGTATTGCAAGAGCACTTGCTACAGAGCCTGATGTCATTTTAATGGACGAACCGACAAGTGCACTTGACCCGATTTCGACTACTAAAGTGGAAGATTTGATGCAGCAGTTGAAAAAGGACTACAGCATCGTTGTAGTAACGCACAATATGCAGCAGGCTGCAAGAGTATCGGATACAACTGCTTTCTTTTACCAAGGTTACGTCGTTGAACACGATGAAACAAAAGTCATCTTCGAAAATCCGCGTGATCAGAGAACCGAAGACTATGTATCCGGCAGGTTTGGATAAGTATGTCCTACAGGGAAAAGTTTACCGGTGAATTACAATCACTGGTCAATGAAGTCATTGATTTGGGGGAACTTTGCTACGACCGCCTGCAGGGCGTAACAAATTTGCTGAGCATGAATGACATTGAACCTGCAAGAGAGTTGGTCTCAGGAGATGTTGAAGCGAACAGAAAAGAGTATAATATAAATACACAGGCAGTGACTTTAATAACGACACAGGCGCCTGTCGCAACCGATACGAGAATTATCATCTCAAGTATTAAAATTGCTTACGACTTAGAAAGAATCAGTGATAACATCAGTAACTTAGCAGAGGTAAGAAAACGTGTTAAAATCACTAATGAAAAATTACTGCTCCGTTTGAGAACAATGGAACAGCTGGCATCACTGATGCTTAAAGATGTCTACACAGCCTATATCGATCAGGACACCTCCTTATGTAAAGAAGTATATGAGCGGGATGAAGATATTGACAGCCTGTTTGTACACGTAACGACCTCTGATATATTTGAAGACAGTGACTTGTTTGTATCAGGACAGAGTCAGTTATGTGCGAAGTATCTGGAGAGAATAGGGGACCATGTGAAGAACATTTCTGAGCACGTATACTTTGTAATAACTGGTGAAAAGATCGAGAAAATAGATTAGTTTCGAATAAAAGTATCCTTAGGGATACTTTTATTTTGTTATAAACTTATGTATATTGATACTTGAGGTATAAAAGAAGAAAGTAGGGACAGCAAATGTCTAAAAAAGAATCTCGTAAGAATATGATCAACACTTTATCTGAACTGGATGAAGATTACAAAAAGGAACAAGAAAATATACTTAAAGAAGAATTGTTAAACTATATCAAGGTGAACAACTTTACATCAGTCGGCATTGTGTTATCAATGCCGCATGAAATGGATACGGACGGCATTATATCCACATTGCTTGAAGACGGCATAAAGGTATACAACCCGGTCGTTGATTATAAAGCAAAAGTGATGAATTTTTATCCATTCACAAATATGGAAGATATTTTAAAGGATAAAAAGGGGATCAGAATACCGCCTACAACTGTAAAGACAAACGATTTTCAACTCGTGGTTGTACCGGGTCTTGTCTTTGATGAGCAAGGTTACCGCATCGGCTACGGCGGTGGATATTATGATAAATTCCTTGCAGATTTCGAAGGACAGAAAGTTTCGGTGATTTTTGATGAGCAGTTCGGCACTGTCGAACATGAATCTCATGACGTTCCTGTAGACTATATTATTACACCAACCAGAAAATTAGATGCTGAAGCAGGGCGTTGACTTATGTCTGATATATGGAAACCAGCTTATGAAGTGATACGGTTTACCGACTATTCTTTTTTTAACTATGATGATTATAATAAAATCATCTGGCTGAAGAATAAAAAGAAACAGTCGGTAATGCTCATTAACCCGGAGCCACTGTCAGAAGAAAGAAGAAAACTGCTGTCGGATAATATCTTTAACAGACACGATGAATTTTCAAGAATGGCCGGCTTCAATATTAAGAGTGTCAAAAGCTATTATAAAACAGCCGAGCCATTTAAAGAAAAGGATAAAAACGACAGATTGAAGATTTCCCATAAAGGATTGACCAGTTTTACAGGTTTGATCAGCCATCCTTTTTACAGAATGGAAATGAATCAAAAATCAAATAAAAGCAATAATTATTATGCTAAAAAGGTGATGGCCAATCACCCGCTCGAAACACATTTGACTAAGTACACTCCGATGACATATATGCTCATCGCGGTGAACCTGGTCATATTTCTGTTGAATTTATTCTATCTGTACATCCAGAGTTCATTACAGATTACCGATAATCTGGCAGTCAGCTATCATGCGGTTGCCAATGGTGATTATTACAGGTTGCTGACAAGCACTTTCCTGCACAGCGGCGTGGAGCACTTTCTGTTCAATATCACCGCATTATATGTACTTGGCAAGTTTGTAGAATCACTCTACAGTAAATGGCATCTGCTCGCAGCTTATATACTGACCGGGATGCTCAGCAGTCTATTTTCACTGATGTTTCTTCAGGATGCGGTTTCACTCGGAGCCAGCGGTGCGATTTACGGTCTACTCGGTATTATCATAGTCCATCTGATGCTGAATAAGAAACTCAACTATAAATTGCTTTTTCAGGTTGCCTTGATTTTTATTGTCATTGCTGTCTTATCTTCACTTTTCAGCAATGTAAATCATTATGCACATATCGGGGGTCTGATCTTTGGTCTGCTTCTCGGATTAATTTTCAATCCGAATAAATTACTGAAGAAATGGTATTTCGGCTCAATCGCCGCTTTTGTCATCGTAGCGGTCCTGCCTTTGTTCTTCATCCAGCCCCCTGAAGAAGGGGAGCCGCAGGCGATGGAGACAGAGGTGTTGAATGCGATTGAGGATGGCAATTATGAGAGTGCGCTGGATATGGTGAATCAGACCTTCGCAATGAATAAAGAGACGGGGCTTACTTATTATGCTCTTGGATCACTATATCAGCACGCAGGGGAACATGAAAAGGCTGATGAGTATTATGACCTGAGTTTCCAAATGGACCAGCAGAATGACGTTATTGTTAAACACAGGCTGATTGAATTACGTAAAAATCAGCAGTTTGATGATATGAGGGCTGTCGTCAATCAATATAACGGTGATGTGGACGATCCTGATCTTGAGCTCATCATTGAGGAGTTAGATGAAGTTGAATAAAGATCTGACATATATAAATGACATACTGCTGAGGTTTGGAAGCTATGTTTATGATAGAGATATGATCAATCGGCTGGAACTGATGAAGATGGAAATTCAGGAGCTTCACAGAAATGGATTGATCAGTAAAGAGGAATATTTGAACAGCATATTAATAATCAACAAAAGGATGGATGAGGAAAAATGATTTTAGCGGCGGATATAGGGGGGACTACCTGTAAACTGGGTTTATTTGATTCATCTTTGAAATTAATTGAAAAATGGCAGATATCGACGGATACCACTGATGAAGGCGCCAATATACTGAAAGATATTCATCTTTCATTTAAAGAAAAATTGTCAGTGCATAACTTATCCCTCGATGAGTGTACAGGTGCAGGTCTAGGTGTGCCGGGCCCGGTTGATTTTGAAGCGGGCATAGTGAATGGTGCCATCAATTTAAACTGGCATGGTCATAAAGATATAAAGAAAGACTTTGAAGCAATCAGCGGAGTGCCGACGATTGTCGATAATGATGCAAATTTGGCTACTTTAGGTGAACAGGCATTCGGCGCTGGGCAAAACAAAGAAGATGTCGTCATGTTCACACTTGGTACCGGTGTCGGCGGCGGTGTGATTGTAAACAGTCTGCTTGTCCACGGTACAGGTGGCTCAGCCGGTGAAATCGGCCACATTAAAGTGGCGGTTGAAGAAAATCTCAAATGCAATTGCGGGGGCACAGGTTGTCTTGAATCCGTCGCTTCGACGCTTGGATTGAAGAATCTTGCAAAGAAATATCAGAATGAATACCGGCAATCTGCACTGGACGGTATGATATCCTCTGATTCCCTGAATGCCAAAGCGGTTTTTGAAAATGCGGAAAAAGGGGACCCGCTCAGTTTATATCTGGTGGATAAAATGACTTCATATCTTGGGATTGGAATCAGCAATATCGCAGCGACACTCAACCCTTCCCATATTATTTTAGGCGGGGGTCTCAGTCAGGCCGGCGAATTCCTTCGTTCCAGAGTATTGAAGCAGTTCCGCAATCATACATTTCCGCCTGCTGTAGACAGTACTGACATCGTATTTGCATCTCTCGGAAATGATGCAGGCATTTACGGAGCGGCCAAAATAGTTTCTCAATATAAAAAGTAACAGCTGTCAGCTGTTACTTTTATTTTTTTATAAGAAGTCGCTGATACTGAAGCTTTCGCTGAAAGCAAAATTGTCAGAGGTTATTACTCTTTTTAAAACATATGCGACTGTTTTCTTATTATATAGTTTATTTGTTTCTTTGAACTTTTTAAAACGTTCCACATCGGGGAATTCATTCTCTTCAGATGATCTGATGTTGCTCTGCATATCCGTATCGATTACTCCCGGGCGGAACGTTGCACTGAAAATCGGATACTTCAAACGGTCCATTTCAAGCCTCAGAACATCACTGACCATGTTTACAGCAGCCTTGGAACTGCAGTAGGCGGCCCATCCTTCCGTCGGATTCAACGCTGCGCCGCTTGATACTGTAAGTATACGCTTGGCGCCCTGATGGTCTTTAAACTTGTTTACAAAGCCTTTCATAAATAATGCCGGGGCGAGAACGTTCACTTTATAGTTGTTAAGAAACTCTTCTGCTTTAATATTCGCAACTGAACTTACCGGATCAATTACGCCCGCGTTATTGATGAAAAATACATCGTCACCGGGTTCAACATCTACTGATTCAAAAATTTCCTGCACAGAACTTTCAAGTTTTTTCTCATCAAGAAAATCAATATAAAATTCTTTGTACAAGGGATAATCTGTTTCCACTTTACTGCGCGAAATGCTGATGATCCGGTCTTCCTGAAACATTTCCAGCAATGCATTTCCCAGGCCTCTGGAAGTCCCTGTAATAAATACATATCTCATAACATTCTCTCCTCTTAATAAATATAAAAAAGAGATTAGGAAATCCTAATCTCTATAGTTTACAATTTAAGCTCCGAGTTCCGGATAGCCGTATGTAAGTATTGTGGCCACCGTAAAGAAGCCAAATGTAAGAGTTGCACCAATACTCATGATTACAGCCAATAAATTTCTTGCTCTAAGTGCGCCTACGATGCCCCAGATTGAAAAGGCAGTAACAATAATCATTAATAATGCTAAAGCATTGATACCGATGCGAATCGTAACACCGCCAATTTCAAATAGTTCACCTGTATCTAAGAAAGGCATGTTATCTAAACCCCCCATATTTCTCTTTAAGCTCATTATTATTGTATAATTAATATTGGACCTTGTCTAGAAGAATTTTTAGGAGTGATTGAATGAATGTAAAAACTTTAACGTTGGGGATGCTTGGGACAAACTGTTATATAATATCCAACGGAGAAGAAGTGCTGATTATCGATCCTGCCGCAGAAGCAGAAGTAATCATCGGAGCTGTCGAAGAGATTAACCTGCCGGTAGCAGGTATCCTGCTGACACATGCTCATTATGATCATATAGGGGCACTTGATGAAGTACAGAGGAAATATGATACACAGGTCTATATGGCCAGTGAAGAGAAGGATTGGATCGGCGATCCAAATTTGAATATGTCAATTAAACGTGTATCCATGGGAATAAAACCGATTGAAAGTGATATTGAACCTGTCATTCTTCAGGAGGGTGATTATTCCGTCCACAGCTTTAACTTTGAAATCTTTCACACACCGGGGCACTCACCGGGCAGCTTAAGCTTTTATTTTAAGGAAGAACAGAAAATATTTTCCGGCGATGTGCTCTTTAACGGAGGCGTGGGCCGGACGGATTTGCTTGAAGGCAGCTTCGATGTGCTGATGAACTCGATTAAAAATAAACTGTTTAAACTGGATGACGGGACGACAGTTTATCCGGGTCACGGAAACGCGACTTCCATTGAGAATGAAAAGCAGACAAATCCTTATATATTTTAAATTCAAACAAAAGAAGTTCAAACCTTTCGGTTTGAACTTCTTTGTTTTTTAGCCGAATGCCGGCTCCATTATAAACGTTGTGTAGTATGTAAATCCAACGAAGAAGAATACTAAATATGCTGCAAAAACATACATATACATTCTCTCAGTCAATTTCATATATCCAAGTAAGACGAAGAATCCTGTTTGAGCAAGGAAGAATAATGTCATTTCCATCATGTCGCCCACATAGAACAGAATACTAAACATCGCTGTCCAGAAACCTAAAGTTTTAAATACCTTATCCATCGGACCAGTCCTTTCATCGAAGTAAATATTTATAAACATTTCATCACTACTAATTATAGATAATCTATTTCTTAAAGTAAATAGGCTTTATATTAAATTTCATGGTAATAAATTACATTATACTGTAATACTTCCGTTTTATATATACAGAAATCCAAAAAGTGTGAAATTAAGTCAGAAAAAATCAAAATCGCAGTTTTTAGGATTATATATAGTAGGAGGGAAAATAATGAAAAATAAAATTATAACCATTTTAGAAAATGCACAGGAAATTAATGCCACTGATATTCATATTATACTCGAAAGCGAGTGTGGCAGAATTAAATTTCGGCGTAAAGGCAAGATGACTGATTTTCAGGAAATATCAAAAGAAGAGTTTAAGCGATTAGTGAATTTCTTAAAATTTATCGCTGAACTTGATATTAATGAACATAAAATCCCTCAGAGTGGAAAAACAACTTTAAAAGTTAACAATGAGGATTTTGCTTTAAGAGTCAGTACATTGCCGATAACACTGATGGATGAAGTCGTAGTGATCAGAATACTGGATGCACTGGATAAGCGACCTGCCAAATCATTATTCATAAATAATAAGGAATTTGATTTTTTTAAAGATTATATGGAGCTGTCACAAGGTCTGATTCTGTTTACGGGACCGACAGGCTCAGGAAAATCCACATTGATGTCCAACCTGATCAATGAAGTTGTAAAGGAAGGTTCGAGACAGATCATAAGTATAGAAGATCCAATCGAATATGAAATTGATGGCATGGTACAGGTGGAAATCAACGATAAGGCCAATATATCTTATGAACCTTTGTTAAGAGGAGCTTTGAGATGTGATCCGGATGTTTTAATGTTTGGTGAGATAAGGGACAAAACCATTGCGAGAGAACTCATTCGTGCGAGTTTATCAGGACATCTTGTATTCAGTACTTTTCACAGTAAGTCTGCTGTGAGCACAATCAGCCGGCTGAAAGATTTTGATTTATATGATGAGGAACTTAAACAAAGTATCTCATTAATAGTGAACCAGAGAATAATCCATACGAAGTCGAAAAGTTTTATCATTTATGAATATTTAACTGCTGCTGACATCAATGATTATTTGCTTGACAGACAGGTGAATTACAAAACTTTGAATCACCAGTTACTGACACTTAAAAATGAAGGACATTTAAATGATGAAGAATTTTCATATTACAATCAAAAATTCAAATAAACTCGGTATCTATGACGGTCACTTTTTATTAAAACTAAGCACATTGATGGAAAATGGTTTTACCATGTATGATGCTTTGAGATTTTTAATTGAACAGTATGATGTTTTAAAAACAACTACAAAAGAGGAGGCAGAGCATCTTATAGATAGTGGAGAAAAGCTCAGCGATATTTTAAAAATGCTCGGCTTTAGAAAATCGATTATCATCCAGGTCACCTTTGCTGAGATTCATGGGGAGATGATTAATAACTTGAAGGAATCTGCCCTTTATCTCGATAACAGACGGCAGACCTTTTCAAAACTGATTAAGTCAATACAATATCCGCTTCTTCTGGTCAGCATCTTCATCGTGATGCTGATCATTTTAAATTATACAGTCATTCCGCAGTTCCAGTCACTTTACAATTCCATAGGTACTGAGGCGGAGGGGATTGTCAGTGTACTTACAGTCATGCTTGAGCTGCTTCCCAACATCGTTATCGGATTGATAGCAGCATTTACTCTGTTGTCCGTTGTCATAGTCCTGATAATAAAATTTGCGCCGGTTGAAATGCAGGTCAGAATTTTACTTAAGGTGCCGCTGTTAAAATTTTATGTGGTCCATTACCACACATACAGGTTCTCAAGAGAGTTCGGCTATTTTATAAATAATGGGCTGGAAGTAAAAGAGATTATCGGGCTATTCAAAAACCAATCTTTAAGCGACTACTTAAACTACATTGCAATTAAAATAGAACAGAAACTCAACCAGGGCAACTCAATGTCGGCGGCGGTGAAAGACATTCCAATACTGGATGAAAAATTATCCGTATTCATCAGTCACGGAGAGTTAAACAGTGAAGTAGGTAAAGAGCTTGTTATTTTCAGTGAGTACACTCTCGAAAAAATAATCATGCGCATCGAAAACTTAACCAAGAGAATACAGCCGGTTATATTCAGCATTTTGGGAGTGCTGATCGTCTGTCTGTATCTGGTCATCATGCTGCCGATTTTTCAGATGATGTCTACATTAAACTAAAAAGGAGATTTACAATGAGAAAACTATTTATAAAAAAAATTATTAAAAATGAAGATGGATTTACGTTGATTGAGATGCTTTTGGTACTGCTGGTGATATCAGTACTGATCATACTCATCATTCCGAATATCGCCGCTCAGAGTTCAAATGTTCAGGACACAGGATGTGATGCTCAAGTGAAGATGGTACAGAGCCAGATTCAGGCTTATAAATTAAATGAAGGATCAGACCCTGCCGATATTAGTGCCCTTACTGGTAAAGGATATATCACAGCGGATCAGATAGAATGTGCCAATGGCGTAAAAATTACGATTATAAACGGAGAGGCACAGAAAGAAGGATCAGGAACTGGAAGTTAAAGGGTTCACAATGATTGAAATGATGCTGACACTTTTTGTGCTCAGCGTCATTCTACTTATCTCTGTCAATACGATACCTGACTACAACGGCGGTGATAAAGAAAATGAAATCAGCAATATTTCATACTTTTTTAAAGCGGCACAGACGAGAAGTATTCATCAGGAAAAGGTACATACTGTTTTAATCGATCACGCGAATAATAAATTAGTCGTCCGTTCCCAGGACCGTGAAGATATTTATGAATATCAATTGACGACATGCAGTCTGAAGAGCGGTGGTCTTAAAAGATTCAACTATCTTTCATCAGGTAATACAAATGCGTTTGGATCGGTAATCTTAAACTGCAGCGGGGAGGCTGTTCGATTTGTATTTCAAATTCAAAAAGGACAATTCAGAATTGAACAATGATGGGTTTCTATTGGTGGATTCTTTGCTATCGCTGATGACTCTGTTAATAATTACGAACATACTGCTGCCTGCACTGCTCGTTCTCGTGCAGTTTGACAGTACCAGTCAATCACAGTTGAAATTTAACCGAGAGGTGTACATTTCACTATCGGGTTATGAAACTTTTGAAAGTTTTAAAAAAGATAATGATAAATTTTTGGTGAGGCAGGGTGAGATTTGTGACAAAATTGATGGAAGTCTTTGCGTCAGCATTAAAAAATAATGGCTTTACTTATTTGGAAACACTATTTTCACTTTCAGTAATCAGTCTGATTGCATTTATCTTACCGGCAACATTCGGCGTCTTTTCACAATTTGGAATGATAGACACAGATCTTGAGGGGGACATCTTCATCATGGACATTGTTGAAACGTCGAGGTCTTCTAATGAAGTTGAGATAGATGATAAGAAGTCGATTACTTTTGAAACAGAAGCCGGAAAAATAGAATATCAGCTTAATAATTCAAGAATTATAAAAAGTATAAATAAAGAAGGATTTATTACGATGTTGTTTGGTGTGACGACATGGGAGATTACAGAAGAAAAGAAATTTATAAAAATTAAAATAAAAACCGATGGAGAATTCGATGAAAAAATTCTTATTAAACAATGACGGCTTTATCAGTTTTTCACTCTACATCATATTAATTTATTTGATATCTGTTTATTACCACTTCTATAATAGGTACATGATGGTGATTGAAATCAGAACAAATTTAATACTCATTTATGAGAATTACATCAATAGAATAATCGGAACAGGGTGAAAATATGATTTTAACAGGTTTTATGGGCAGTGGTAAGACGACGGTAGGTGAACTTCTGGCACATAGTACAGGTAAAAAATTCATAGATCTCGACCACTATATCGTCGAACAGGCTGGCAGACCGATTCCTGAGATTTTCGAATCGGACGGGGAGAGCGGCTTCAGAGAGATTGAGAGGGAGTCATTGAAAGAAGTGATCGAAAGCACTGATGTCGTTATCTCCACAGGCGGCGGCATCATTACATACGAAGAATCTAGAAACCTTCTTAAAGAAAATAACAATCATAATGTTTATTTTCTGTCAGCGCCGTTTGATTTACTATATGAACGAGTTAAAAATGATGAAGGACGGCCGATGCTGAAAAACGGTTATGATGCTACTAAAGCATTATACGATTCGCGGCTGAAATTCTATGAAGAAACTTCAAACTATCAGGTAGATGCCAGCCTGGATATAGGTGAGATAGAAGCGATACTGCTGGAAATGGAAGGTCTTGGCAGCAACTGATGACAATAGGAATGTTAAAGCTTGCCTAACAATTCGACTTATTGATATAATGAGGACGTATATTGTTGGAACAGCAACATTTTGCGTATGATCAATACTGGAGAGCACGTTGAGTCGTCGCCGAAGGAGCAAGCCCTAACAGGTGAATCTCTCAGGCAAAAGAACAGTATTGTGACGCTTTCCTGAAGGTTACTCAACAGGGCAACGAATCAGTTGTTCTGTTTCATTTATTTTAAGGAGGAAAACAATTTATGGCTGAATTAAAGAAAACACCATTGAATGAATATTATCATGAAAGTGGTGCAAAACTTGTTGATTTTGGTGGTTGGGAAATGCCCGTACAATTCACGAGCATCAAAGAGGAACACAATGCAGTAAGAGAAGATGTAGGAATCTTTGATGTAAGTCACATGGGTGAAATCAAAGTTTCAGGTAAAGAAGCTGTGCAGTTTCTAAACCATGTTCTTACAAACGACATCACTAAACTCACGGATGTTAAAGCACATTATACTTTCCTGTGTAATGAACAAGGTGGAGTAATCGATGATTTAGTTGCTTATAAATTAGGTGAAGATGAGTATATCCTTGTTGTGAACGCGGGTAATACTGATAAAGACCTTGAGTGGTTGAACTCAATCGAAGGTTTCGACGCAAAAGTTGAGAACGTATCTCCTGAATACGGCCAGATTGCTGTACAGGGACCGAATGCAAGAGCAATGGTTCAAAAGCACGTTGAAGAAGATATCAGCGATATCAAAATGTTCCAATTCAGAACAGATTACAAAGTTGACGGCAAAGATGTAATTCTTTCACAAACAGGCTATACAGGTGAAGATGGATTTGAAATCTACTGTAAGAGCGAAGATACTGTAGCACTTTGGAAATTGTTCAAAGAAGAAGGCGCTGTAGAATGTGGTCTTGGTGCACGTGATACTTTAAGACTTGAAGGCGGACTGCCACTTCACGGTCAGGATCTGACTGAAGAAATCACACCGGTTGAAGCAAAAATGGGCTTCGCTGTAAAAGTCGACAAAGGTGATTTCATCGGTAAAGATGTATTACAGAAGCAAAAAGAAGAAGGCGCAAAGCGTAAACTTCAAGGCTTTGAAATTACGGGCAAAGGTATCGCACGTACAGGCTATGAAGTGTTTGACAAAGAAGGCAACCAGGTTGGTGTAGTGACAAGTGGTACACAGTCACCAGCTACAAAACGTTCAATCGGTTTTGCGATGGTCGATACAGACTTCCATGAACTTGAAAAAGAGTTCATCATCAAAATACGTAACAAAGATGTAGAAGCTAAATTCGTTAAGGCACCATTTCATAAAAACTAATTGAATCAGAAATTAAAAAAGCAATTCTCCATTCATTGGAGAATTGCTTTTATTTATTTTTAGACTTGATTTTACCTGTCCATTTACTGATTCCATTTTTCAGCATGTATACATCTGTATATCCTTTTTTCTTCAACATCTTGGCAGCCCGGATTGAAAGCCTGCCTGTCTGGTCATATAAATAGATAGGTTTGTCTTTTCTCAATGAACCCATTTTAATCGACAGGTTCATCATCGGTATGTTTCTTGCCCCAAGAATATGACCGTGTTCATATTTCTCTTTTTCCCGCAGATCGATCAATTGTACTTTTCTCATATCTTTTTTAAATTCGTCTTCCGGCAATGACTTAACATTTCTCATGTTAAGAATACCATTGACCAATAACAGAGCGATGAGTACAACTAATACGATTAATATAATTAACCAAGTATCCAATTTTCGTCCTCCTCATAAATACATGCACACCTAACATTATAATTAACTTTTATATAATTTAAAAGAGGGAACTGAAGGAAGAAGTTTCGTAATGGTGAAATGAATCTGCATTAAAAGCATTAATAAGTATTATGACGATGGTTGAAGCATTGCCGGGTAAAATACGCATCCATTAAAAAAAGCATCCGGCCGGATGCTTTCAACTATTTCTTTCTGTATTTTCTTCTGGACTTTCTGAGTGCCCGTTTATATTTCCTCTGGCTCGGTGTCTGTATAAAGAAGTAATATATCCCGTAAAGGACAGCGCCGAGCACCAATATGAAAATGAGAGAGCTCAGAATCATATTCATAACCATATCAAGATTAAATATCAACCCAATGATGGCAACGGCTATAAACAAGTAGAGCAAAATTTTCTTCAAGCTTTATCCCTCCGTAATAATTGATTGAATGAATGGATTGCCACTTCAACCTGGTCATTCTCGGGCTGCTTTGTCGTCAGATACTGTAACCATAACCCCGGGAGTCCGAGCCACTTCAGGACCGGGATATCCCTTAATTTATTGGTCAACTGCAGCACTTCAAATGATAACCCTAAAACGACAGGTATTAATAATATTCTGTTCAGTATTCTAACGTAGAAAGGGTCTACAGGTACGAACATGTAAACGACAAAACCGACCAGTACTGTAAATAAAATGAATGAGCTGCCGCATCTGTAGTGCAGCCTTGAGTGTTCCTGTACATTATTTACTGTTAATTCCTTATCAGACTCGAATGTATTGATGACTTTATGTTCGGCTCCGTGATACTGAAACAGCCGCTTGATCATCGGTGTAAATGAAATTGCATAAATATATCCGAGAAGCAGCAGCAGTTTGAAAAAGGTTTCCAGAGCGACTTGTCCGAAATGGCTTGTTATGATGCCTGAAAAAAGTTCTGCTACGAAAACGGGAATGAGCGTAAATAAAAATTTGCCGATAAGAAAAGACAGTATCCCGACCAGGACGGTGGATAATACTATTTTAGCCATGTTCGCAGACTGTTTCTCGGACTCTATCTGAACATCATCTTCCGGATCTCTTTCATAGCGGTCTGTCGCGTATTCCATATGCTTCATGCCGAAAACACTCGACTCGATGATGGCAACATTTCCGCGTAAAATCGGTATTTTCTTTAATTTTTGCACCCAGTTCTTCTGGGGTCGCTTCATTTCAAAGTATTCAATTTCATCATTGTTTCTGCGTATCGCTGTGACCATGTCGTTTCCGGACTGAAACATTACGCCTTCGACGACTGCCTGACCGCCAAACTTAGTTTTTTCCATTTCCTCGCTACTTTCTATTAATAGAATTCACTAATACTGTTTAAAGCTGTTATGCCTTCTTTAACAGCTTTCGTATCATTGTTTGCAGCACCGGTTTTTATTTGTTCTAGAGCACCGGTCATGTCTGCGTGTGCAACATCAAGTGAGGTATGCTTCCTCATCAAGGTTTCATTCAATTCAAGATTGCCGACTTCGGATTCATAAGTGCTGATTGTGTCATCGATATTTTGAATGATCGGGTCGATGTTCTCATTTAGATTATTGTAATTGTCTGAACCACTGTCTTTCTGGATCAGGCTATTGAGTGATTCCAGCTCAGCGACTAATGAATTTGAATATTCATCAACGATATCTATATATTGTTTAACATTGTCATCATTTTGTGATGTCTCTGCCTGAGAGATTTCATTTTCCAATGTTTCCAGCTTCATGGAGTTTCTTTCCAGCTTAACTGTTTCGGTTTGAAGCAATTCTTCCAATTCTTCTTTCTCGGTCTCGGCAGATGACAGCTGTTCTTCAGCAGATGGGCTGCCGCACGAAGCGAGAGTGAATATTACTGTGAATAAAAAGATTGATTTTTTCATACTTTATCTCCCTAACATCATTTTATTATTTTAACATGTTATGTCATACTTATAAATGAAAAAGGATATTTGAAACTGCAAAATCTATTTTGAGGTGAAAAGATGATTAAATACGAAAAAGTACATGATTTGATTAAGAGAGAAAAACTGGATGCGCTGCTTGTGATGAGCCCGTACAACAGAAGATACCTTTCTAATTTCACAGGTTCCAGCGGCGCGGTCATCATAACTGAAAATGAAAAATATTTAATATCGGATTTCAGATATAATGCCCAGGCTCAAAATGAGGCTGAAGACTTTGAATTTGTATTGCAGCAAAAAGGTCTGATAGATTTCATCATCAAATTTCTAAAAGAAAAAAATCTAAAAACTGTCGGTTTTGAAGGCGCACATGTCAACTTCAACACATACAAGAAGTTTGCCGATAACTTCGATCTTGTGCCCTTGACTAATGAAGTGGAAAAAATCAGGATGTATAAAACTTCGGATGAATTGGAACTGATCAAGAAGGCATGTGAAATTGCCGATGAATCCTATGAGTATATTTTAAAGTATGTTCAACCGGGTATTAGTGAGATGCAGGTCAAGAATGAACTTGAAGGTTACATGACCAAATTGGGAGCAAGCGGTGCGAGTTTTGACACGATTGTCGCGAGCGGTTACCGCGGTGCATTGCCACACGGCGTTGCTTCGGATAAAATAATAGAAGTCGGCGATATGGTCACTTTGGATTTCGGTGCATACTACAAAGGATACGCCTCTGATATCACCCGTTCTTTCGGTGTGGGCGAGGTTTCCGATGAAATGGAAAAAATATATGATATAGTACTCGAATCACAGCTGAAGTCGCTGGATGATATTAAAAATGGAATGACAGGTTCAGAGGCTGATAAAGTTGCGCGTGATATCATCACATCTTATGGTTACGGAGATAATTTCGGACATTCACTCGGTCATGGTTTCGGGCTTGAAGTTCATGAAGGGCCGGCACTTGCCAAAAGCAGTGAAACCATTCTTGAAGAAAACATGTGCGTTACGATCGAACCGGGTATATATGTCGACGATGTAGGCGGAGTCAGAATAGAAGATGACTGTCTGGTAACGGATAAAGGTCTTGAAAAACTGACCCACAGTTCAAAAGATTTATTTATTATATAAACTTGAGGAGGAAGATACAGTGATATCAGTAAATGATTTGAAAACAGGATTAACAATTGAAACAGACGGCAGTATTTGGAGGGTTGTAGATTTCCAGCACGTAAAGCCAGGTAAGGGTGCTGCTTTTGTACGCAGTAAACTTAGAAACTTAAGATCAGGCGCGATTCAGGAAAAAACTTTCAGAGCAGGCGAAAAAGTAGGCAAAGCCCAAATTGATAACAGAAAGATGCAATATTTATATGCGGACGGAAACAGCCACGTGTTCATGGATAACAATACTTATGACCAGGTTGAGCTTCAGGCCGACCAATTGGAACATGAGCTGAAGTTTCTACAGGAAAATATGAATGTCACTATCATCATGTATGAAGGTGAAACTCTGGGAGTCCAACTGCCGAAAACGGTTGAACTGAAAGTGACAGAGTCTGAACCGGGCATCAAAGGTGATACTGCAACAGGTGCTACAAAAGAAGCGACACTTGAGACAGGTTTAACGATCCAGGTCCCACTTTTTGTCAATCAAGGTGATGTTTTAGTAATTAATACAGACGAGGGTGCGTACGTATCCAGAGCATAAAAGCAGAGTTTTCTCTGCTTTTATTATTTTTACTTGAATTGGTATGACCACTGAAGTAAAATTATATAAAGAAATTTCCTTAAGGAGTATTGCTATGAATATTGATAATCTTGATAAATTAATTGAACGTATGGAAAAAGCATCTTTGTCGGAACTGTCTTATAAAGACGGTGACGTCGATATCAAATTGAAAAAAGAAGCACCGCGGGAAGTAATGGAAGTACCTGCAAAACAGGCTACAAATGTCGCACCGCAGCAAACCAGTCAGGCGCCTGAAAGTGAACCGGCTGAAAAAGAAGGCAAGTTGATCAAAGCGCCGATGGTAGGTACTTTTTACAAGGCGCCTTCTCCGGAGTCTGAGCCTTTTATAGCAGTTGGCGACAATGTGTCCAATGACTCAGTAGTGTGTATTTTGGAAGCGATGAAACTATTCAATGAAATCCAGGCTGAAACTTCCGGTGAAATTGTAGAGATTCTTGTTGATGACGGAGATATGGTTGAATACGATCAGCCATTGTTCAGAGTCCTATGATTAAAAAAGTATTAGTTGCCAACCGTGGCGAAATTGCAGTACGAATCATTCGTGCATGCAGTGAGCTGGGGATTGAATCCGTAAGTATTTATTCTGAAGCAGATAAAGACAGCCTTCACCGGAAACTTGCCACAGAATCGTACTGCATAGGACCAAAGCTGTCGAAAGACAGTTATCTGGATATGATCAGCATCATTACCATCGCCAATAAAACAGGCTGTGATGCGATTCATCCCGGTTACGGTTTCCTTGCTGAAAACAGTGACTTTGCAGAAATGTGCGAAGCATCAAATCTGATATTCATCGGTCCGATGTATGAAACGATTTCGCTCATGGGCGTCAAAGACATTGCCAAGAACACTATGGAAAAGGCAGGCGTTCCGACGGTACCGGGAAGCGACGGGGTCGTGCAGTCGGTGGATGATGCAAAAGAGATTGCATCTTCAGTAGGCTATCCGGTCATAATTAAAGCAAGCTACGGCGGCGGCGGTAAAGGTATCCGTGTCGCTCGTAACGAAGAAGAACTCGTCCAGAATTATAAGATGACGGAGCAGGAAGCTGAAAGTGCCTTTGGCAATAAAAGCCTGTATATAGAAAAGTATATTGAAAACTTCCGTCATATAGAGATACAGGTGCTCGGTGACTACCACGGAAACGTCGTTCATCTGGGCGAACGCGACTGTACGATACAAAGAAGAATGCAAAAGCTTGTTGAAGAGGCACCGAGCCCCATCCTGTCAGAAGAAAAACGGAAAGCGATGGGCGATACTGCAGTGACTGCGGCGAAAAGCATAGATTACATCGGTGCGGGAACAATAGAGTTCATATATGATTTGAACGATGATGAATTTTATTTCATGGAAATGAATACAAGGATACAGGTTGAGCATCCGGTAACAGAGATGATTACCGGAATCGACCTGGTCAAAATGCAGATTAAAATCGCAATGAGGGAAGAGATTCCTTTCAAACAGGAAGATATCACATTCAACGGTCATGCAATCGAATATCGTATCAATGCAGAGAACCCGTCTAAAAACTTCATGCCTTCCGCTGGTAAAATTACAAACTTCATCACCCCCGGCGGGTTTGGTGTCAGAATGGATACGGCATGTTACAGCGGTTATACGATACCCCCGTATTACGACTCCATGATTGCAAAATTGATCGTCCACGGTGAATCACGTGAAGAGGTCGTTCAGATTTCAAAACGTGCACTAGGGGAGTTCATTATCGGCGGCATCGATACGACGATACCGTTCCACCTGAATTTATTGAAAAATGATGACTTTATCAACAATAATTACAACACAAATTTTTTAGCCTTAAATGATATCATGTTATAATAATATCAAGAGGTGATGACAGTGAAGATTTCAACACAAAATTCCAATTTAGGTGTTATTAATATTTCTCCTGAAGTGATAGAAGTGATAACAAGCATCGCGGTGACAGAGACACCGGGTGTACACAGTTTACAAAACAATTTCGCAAGTGGTAATATAGAAAAGCTCGGAAAAAAATATCGCGGCCGCGGTGTGCGTGTCGATATAAAAGACGATGAAGTTATCTTATCGGCATACGTAGTATTAAAAGAAGGTGTAAACGTTCATAAAGTTGCTGAGAACATCCAGTCTAATGTCAATCAAACTTTACACACTATGTTGGAGCAACAGGTTAAAGAAATAAATGTTCACATTGTGAATATCATTAAATAAAGATGGATTGGTGTTTTTATGAACAGACATGAACAACGGAAAAAAATATTTCAAATACTCTTTCAAATAGATCACGATGCCGTGCAGCTGAACGAAGCAGCATTTTATGATCTTCTTGACGACAACCCATATATAAAAGATGTTGTCAGTTATTATGTAGACAACAAGGAAAATGTTAATGACAATATCAGCAAACATTTGAAAAACTATACTTTGGAGAGAATCTCCAAAGCTGAACGAAATGTTTTACGAATGGCAATATCTGAATTATTGTTGCAGGATTCTCCGCCAAGAGTGGTAATTAATGAGGCGGTTAAAATCATAAAGTTATATGGCGATAAAGACAGTTATAAATTTGTAAACGGAGTGCTTAAAAACTTTCCTGATTTATTAGAAGAAATGGATGAAAAATAGTGATGGAAAACAATAAATATTTATCCGTAAAAGCTTTAACAAAATATTTAAAATATAAATTTGACCAAGACCCGTATTTACGACGGGTCTTTGTTACAGGTGAATTATCCAATGTTAAGCTGCATTCGAGCGGCCATTTATATTTTGCCCTTAAAGATGGACGTGCTGTCATCCGGGGTATAATGTTTAAATCCGCTGCGGACAAACTTACATTTGAACCTGTTGAAGGACAGAAAGTACTGATATCCGGCAGAATCAGCATTTTTGAAAACACCGGTCAATATCAGATTTATGCGGAAGATATCCAAATAGACGGCGTGGGCCAACTTTTTGAACAATTGGAAAAAGATAAAAAGGAGCTTTCGCAAAAAGGGTATTTCGATCAGGCGCATAAAAAGCCGATACCCGAATATCCTGAGAATATCGTTCTGATCAGTTCAGCCACCAGTGCGGCTGTAAAAGACATGATTACAACGTTTGAAAGACGTTATCCTCTCGTAAAGCTACAAGTGTTAAATACTCTTATGCAAGGTTCGGAAAGTAAAAATGATGTGATTGATCAATTGGCATACGCAGATACACTAGATGCTGATCTGATCATACTTGCACGCGGCGGCGGTTCTATTGAAGACTTATGGACCTTCAATGAAAAAGAAGTGGCGCTCACGGTCTTTAACACGACAACTCCTGTTATAACCGGCGTGGGACATGAAACGGATACAACTCTGGTGGATTACATTTCAGACTTAAGAGCGCCGACTCCGACTGCTGCTGCAGAACTGGCCGTCCCTTTCTATCAGGACATTATCCAGCGACTTAAAGAAACTGAACTGAAATTCACACGGGATATTATGCAGAGCATACAATATAAGAAGCAGTTGTTAAGCAGTCTTGCAGATTTTTATAAATTTAAGACGCCTTCATTGTTGTATGATCAGCAGACCGAGCGGCTCATTAATCAAAAGGACAAATTATTTTCAAACTTCAATCAATCTTTTAAAGAACATACATATGGATTGAAACATATTCAATCCAGTTTAAATCATCTGTCTCCAATGCCGAACATCAATGTGTATAAAAACGAGCTGTCGGGATTGTACGACGACTTAAATCATTCAATGGTTCAAATCAATAAAAACAGCAGAAGAAATTTATTGAATAAAATTGAAATGCTTGATTCATTAAGTCCGACATCTGTATTGAAGCGGGGTTATTCATACACTACTAAAGATGATGAAGTCATTAAAGATGCTGGTAATATTAAAGAAGATGATATGATTATGAGCCATTTCCATAGAGGAAATATACTATCCAAAGTAATAGAGGTGAACAATGATGAGTGAACAAAAGACTGAATCCTTTGAGGAAAAAATGAATAAGCTGGACGGTATTGTTAAAGAATTGGAAAATGATGATGTATCATTGGAAAAATCACTTGAACTATACAAAAAAGGTGTAGAACTGTCCCGTGAATGTGAAAAAATACTGAAAGATGCAGAGTTGAAAGTGGAGACTCTGAATAAGGACAGCAATGATGAATAATATCGATTACCATATTAAGAAAATAGACGATGTCATATTGACACACCTTGAAGAAAATCATGTTTCTAAGACTATAATGGATGCGAGTAAGTATTCCATTAAATCAGGCGGCAAAAGATTCCGTCCGTATTTGCTTTTTGCAGTCCTGGATGCTTTCGGTGTACCGCTTGATTCCGGGTTGAAAACAGCTGGTGCGATAGAAATGATTCATACATACTCTCTAATACATGACGATTTGCCGGCAATGGATGATGACGATCTGAGAAGAGGAAATCCAACCAACCATAAAATTTTTGGTGAAGCTGCCGCGATACTTGCAGGGGATAATCTGCTTACGGAGAGTTTCAATTTAATCGCCAATGATAAGAAATTATCCACAGCTGATCAATTGGAACTTATACAGATGATTTCAAAATCTGCCGGCCAAAATGGTATGATAGGTGGACAGATGCTTGATATAGAAGCAGAAAATAATAAAATATCATTTGAAGAGCTGGAACAGATACACAGCTACAAGACTGGTAAATTAATCAGCGCCCCTGTAAAAGCTGCTACAATCATTGCAGATGCAGATGAAAAAACAGCGTTTCATCTTTTGAAGTTTGCTGATCATCTTGGTATCATTTTCCAAATCAGAGATGATATTCTGGATGTCACCGGTGATGTTGAACTCACAGGTAAGAATATCGGCAGCGATGCGCGTAAGGATAAAGTCACTTATGTCAGCACCTTTGGACTTGATGGTGCCATGGAACAGATGGACAGGAGAGTTTCTCTCGCCAAAAAAGAATTAGAATCTGTCAGTGACGTAATTAATGTTGATGAACTTGAAAATGTACTTAATAAATTTGCAGTAAGAGACAATTAAATTGTCGGAACTTATTGTATCTTAGATACTGTTAGTAATGTTATAATTAAAAACAGTAAATTTAAAGGTTGGATGTATTATGAATCTTTTTAAAATTGAAGATCCAAAATTTTTGAAAAATATGAATGTAAATCAGTTGGAATCACTGGCTCAGGATGTCAGGGAGTTCTTGATTCAATCGTGTTCTCAAACCGGTGGGCACATTGGTGCAAACCTGGGAGTTGTCGAACTTTCAATCGCACTCCATAAGCATTTTAATTCACCAGAGGATAAATTTATATTTGATGTTGGACACCAGGCATATATTCATAAAATTTTAACAGGTCGTATCGATCAATTCGAGACACTTAGACAATATAAAGGTTTATGCGGATTTCCTAAATTAAGGGAATCTGAACATGATGTATGGGAAGCTGGGCACTCAAGCACTTCCTTATCAGCAGCAATGGGCATTGCCAAAGCGAGAGATATCAAAGAAGAAGATTATCAAGTCGTTCCGATTATCGGGGATGGCGCGCTGACCGGCGGAATGGCCCTGGAAGCTTTGAACCATATTGGTTCAGATAAGACAGACATGACAATCATTTTGAATGATAATGAAATGAGTATCGCCCCGAATGTCGGTGCAATGCACAATATGCTGGGCAGAATCAGAACAAATACCAATTACAACAGATTCAAATATGATATAGAAGATGCAATTCAAAAAATGCCGCAGGTCGGATCAAGGTTAAGAGATGTTGCCGACCGGATAAAAGACAGCTTGAAATATTTGGTTGTAGAGGGCATTTTCTTTGAGGAGCTCGGAATTAAATATATCGGCCCGGTAGACGGTCATGATTTTGAAGATCTTGAACAGGCGATGCAGTCTGCCAAGGATTATAAGGGCCCGGTAGTCGTCCATGTTATTACTAAAAAAGGTAAAGGGTATCATCCCGCAGAAGATGATAAACTTGGCACATGGCACGGCCTCGGTCCTTATAAAATTGAAACAGGTGAAGTGCTCGGCAGTAAACCGACTGTTTCCTGGAGTGAGTTTATGTCAAACTCCGTTCTGGATAAAGCGAAAGCTGATAAAAGGATTGTAGCAATTACGCCTGCAATGCCTGTCGGCAGTAAATTGACAAAATTTCAAAATGAGCTGCCGAACCAATTTTTCGATGTCGGCATTGCTGAACAGCATGCTGTTACAATGTCCGCAGGACTTGCGACTAATGGAATGAAACCTTACCTTGCGATATACTCCACCTTTTTACAGAGAGGATATGACCAGCTGCTGCATGACGTAGACCGTCAAAATTTGAATGTCTTCATCGGCATTGACAGAAGCGGTCTGGTTGGTGCGGACGGCGAGACCCACCAGGGAGTCTTTGATATAAGTTTCATTTCGCCGTTGCCGAATATGACATTAATGATGCCAAGGGATGAATTCGAAGCTGAACAGATGATTGAGCTCGCTTTCAGTCATGAGGGACCGGTTGCCCTAAGATATCCGCGAGGCAATGTAAAAGGTGTGGATATGAATATCCCGAGAGAACCATTCAGTGTAGGTGAGTGGGAAACACTGCAGGAAGGCTCTGAGGTACACATCATCTCATTCGGCCCGACCGTATCACTTGCAACAGAAGCTGCAAATTACCTTGAGAAGAAAGGTATTGAAGCAGGTGTGGTGAACGCAAGATTCATAAAACCGCTTGATGAGGACTATCTTCATAAAATCGGCCGGGCCGGAACACCACTCGTCGTCGTTGAAGAATCAATGCTGACGGGCGGACTCGGCAGTATGATAGCTACATTCCTGAGTGATAACCACTATACAAATAAAATTAAAAGAATTGGTATAGATAATGAGTATATCGAACACGGGGATGTCAACCTGTTACTTGAGGATATCGGCATAAGTGCCGGCAATGTTGCTGATCAGGCTGTCAGACTAGTAGGAACAAAACATGAAAAAAGTACGTATTGATGATTTTATCGAATCCAATTACAATATCGGCACAGTAGATGAAATCAGAAGGATCATAATGGCCGGCAAAGTATTGAACAATAACCAACCGGTTTATAAACCTTCTGAGATGATACGTCCGGACAAAGCAGATATCAGGTTTAAAAATATCAAACCTTTTGTTTCCAGAGGGGGCCTGAAATTTAAACATGCGATCGAGTCTTTTAATATAGAACTGGCCGGTAAGGTCATGGTCGATATCGGGAGTTCAACCGGCGGGTTCACCGACTGTGCCCTGCAAAATGGCGCATCACTTATTTACGCAGTGGATGTCGGTACAAACCAACTGGATTATAAATTAAGAGTGCATCCTGATGTCATTGTAAAAGAGCAGACGAATTTCAAAAGTACAGTAAGAAAAGATTTCATTCACCGCCCAGGTATAATGACGATTGATGTTTCTTTTACATCAATCGTTCCCATATTAAGGCATATCAGTGAGTTATTTGATCACGAATTTGAAATTGTTGCCCTGATTAAACCCCAATTTGAGAGTTTTCTTGAAGAACGGGAGGAAAGCGGCATAATTACATCTTTAACGACTCATAAAAATGTAATTGAACGGGTAATAAAAGAATGTAATGCGTTGGAATTTCATCCTGAAGCGATTGTCAGATCAAAAGTGAAGGGAACGAAAGGCAACCAGGAATACCTACTTTATTTAACTCATGAAAAAAGCATAAAAAATCATATTACTGATAAAGACATTCAATCTATTTTATAGGTGAATGTCTTTTTTAGTGCACTTTTTTAGTGAGCTGTGATATTATATGTATAAATATACATGCTTTTAATATGGGGGATAACGATGTCAAACAAATCAATCAGACAAATAAAGATCAGAGAGATCATTACAAACAATAAGATTGAAACTCAGGAAGATCTCGTAACAATGCTCAATGATTATAATTTTAATGTGACACAAGCAACTGTTTCAAGAGATATTAAGGAGCTTCAGCTGATAAAGGTGCCGACACCTACGGGGGCGTATGTATACAGTCTGCCAAAAGACCGCAAGTACCATCCTTTGGAGAAATTGGGGCGGTATTTGATGGATAGTTTCGTTAAACTGGATTATACTGAGAATCTCCTCGTTTTGAAGACACTTCCCGGCAACGCACAATCCATCGGTGCAATCATTGACCAGCTGGAATGGGAAGAAGTCATCGGAACAATTTGCGGAGATGATACATGCCTGTTGATCTGCCGTAACGAAGATTCACAAAAAGCAATCAGAGATCGGATATTTAATCTGATCTGATAAATAGGAGTGTTGTAAGTGCTCTTACGTTTAAATATTAAAAACTTTGCGATACTGGAGAATATAGAACTCGATTTTCATAATGGCCTGACAGTATTATCAGGGGAATCGGGCGCGGGTAAAAGTATGATTATCGAAGCGATCAATTACTTGTATGGCAAACGAGCTTCACAGGATGATATAAGATATGATACCGAAGGTTCTTTGATAGAAGGTGTGTTTGATTTTCCGGATACACCACGTATCAGTGATTTACTGGATCAATTTAATATTGGTCAGGATGAGCTTTATATCGTTCGTCGTGAAATAATGCAGAACAAAAAAAGTATTATAAAAATCAATAATCATATGATTACTTTGACCCAGCTGCGTACTATCATGGAAGAAGTTGTGAGTATTTTTGCGCAGTCTTCACAGCAGGATGCGCTCGATAAAGGAAAGCACATACTTTATCTGGACAAATTTTTGGATATTCAGAACGAAGCTATTTTTGACAGCTATCAGAAAGACTACAGTGATTATCTGGCCATCACACAAAAGATAGAGGAACTGGAATACAGGGACCGTAACAGAATTGAGTCGCTGGAACTTTATCAACATCAATTCCAGGAAATTTCCGCACTCGAATTGAAAGAGAATGAAGAGAGTGAGCTCGAAGAAGAACTGGAATATCTGATGAATTTTGAAAAAGTATTCGATTCATTAAGGTTTATAAAGGATATCCTTTCATCAGAGAGAAGCCCGCAGGGGACATTGTATGATTTGAATCAACAGCTGGAATCCCTGTCCCAATATAATTCAGAATTTAAACAGTACGGTCCTACGATTATGGACAGTTATTTCATCATTCAGGAACTGGAGTCACATATTACATCAAGTATTGCTTCGATGGACTATGATGAGCAGAGACTGAATGATATTCAGACGAGATTGAACAGTATCAACTTTTTAAAGCGGAAGTATAATAAAACATATGAAGAGTTAATCCTATATATGGATGAGTTGGATGATAATATTCAGGAGCTTGAAAACATATCCCATTCATTTGAAAAATTGAATTCTGAAAAAGAGGCGTTGCTTGATAATATGGAACAAAATGCCAAGGCACTTCATAATTTCAGGAATGAACGAAAGCACTTTTTGGAAAGCAGAATTCAAAAAGAGCTGATGGATCTGGAAATGTCCGAGGTTGATTTTGAGATAAAAATCAAGCAGGGCAAATTTCATCAATTGGGATACAGTGACATTCAATTCATGATTTCCACCAATAGAGGTGAGCCGTTAAAAGAGATGAATAAAGTCGCTTCAGGCGGTGAAATGTCCAGAGTAATGCTCGCCATCAAATCAATATTTACGGAGTATGATCAGCAGTCACTGTTGATTCTGGACGAAATCGATACAGGTGTCAGCGGCGGGGTAGCTACGAAGATGGCAGAGAAAATGAAGATTCTTTCAAGAGGCAGGCAAGTGCTTGTTATTTCTCATCTCCCTCAGGCGGCAGCCATTTCCGACCAGCATCTGTATATTTCGAAGGATAGTGAAAAAGGCCGTACGATCACCAATACTGAGTATCTGACGGATGACGACCATGTTTATGAAATCGCAAGAATGCTGAGCGGCCAGGATGTTACAGAAGCAGCACTCCTGAATGCCCGTTCTTTAATAAAAACAAACACAACTGTTGATTAATCTTTATCAACAGTTGTGTTTTCTTTTTTCTGGAAACGTTCTGCGGCCCGTTTATTTTTTTGTTCGCGGTGTAAAATATATCCGCCGATGAACCATATACCTGCGATTGACAAAACGAGCCCGACAATGAACTGCACCGCAGTCATTGTAAATGGATCATTCAGGACCCCGAACATGCTGTCACGCATTAATTTCACGCCCACACCTGCGAGTACCGCGGGTATGACCAGTATTAACAGTGCTATTATTTTTTGCATTCCACTCACCCAATCTTAATGTCCTAGTCATTATACAATGTTCAATTAATTTGTTCAATTCAACAAAAATTCTTAATATTCCACATATCGGGTTTTTTGTGTAATTTCCGGTTTGAGTATGTATAATAAAAATAAAAGGGGGGAAGGAAGTTAATGGAATTCGATGAAATTTTCAGTCAATTTAATACTGAAATGGTTGCGCTTTCAGTTTCTCGCGCAGCATCCGAAGATGTGCTCCGTCCGGTATTTAAGCTGGTCGATTCATATGGAATTATCGCTCATCTCGTGGATGATGAAAAGACGCTCAGAGAACTGATTGAGTCGATAGATGGAAAATACTTGAATCATCCAAATATTATTATACATAATGTTGAAAATGATCAGGAAGCAGCAACATATGCAGTGAAACTGGTGGCGGATAAAACTTGTAATATATTGATGAAAGGTCTGATTTCCACTTCGGCCATTTTGAAAGAGGTGCTGAATAAAGAACACGATCTGATTGACAGCAAACTGCTCAGTCATATTGCGGTTTTTGATTTGCCGAATTACCATAAATCAATTTTACTCACAGATGCTGCGATGAACATAACACCGGGGACGGAAGAGAAGAAATTAATTATAAATAATGCAGTGGATTTTGCTCGAAAATTAAATATTCAACTGCCTAAAGTGGCTATACTTTCCGCAGTTGAAAAGATTAATCCTAAAATATCGACTACTTTAGAGGCCGAAAATATAATTAATAGTTATAATGGAGATGAAGCACTTATAGATGGGCCGCTTCAATATGACCTGGCTGTCTCTAAAACAGCAGCGGCGACAAAAGGAATCCGGTCCGAAGTCGCGGGCGATGCCGATATACTCATCGCACCTCAAATTGAAGCCGGAAACATATTGTACAAGTCTTTAGTCTATTCTGCCGGTTCGAGAGTAGCCTCCACAATTCTTGGCGCTAAAATTCCAATTGTTTTAACTTCCCGGGCCGACAGTGCGGAAGATAAATATAATTCGATATGTCTGGCGATGAAATCTATAACTTAATTATTCATATACAAGGAGAGTTTTATAATGATATTCGAAGAAATGGCACACAATGATTATGAGCAACTGGTTTTTTGTTACGATGAAGTGAGCGGCTTGAAAGCAATCATCTGTATACATGATACTACTCTTGGACCTGCACTCGGCGGTGCAAGAATGTGGAATTATGAAACTGAAGAAGAAGCCATCACAGACGTTTTAAGACTGGCAAGAGGGATGACATATAAAAATGCAGCAGCAGGACTTAATCTTGGCGGCGGTAAAACTGTCATTATCGGAGATGCCAAAAAGGATAAATCAGAAGCGTTCTTCAGAGCGCTGGGCAGATATATAAACAGTCTTGGCGGCCGTTACATCACTGCTGAAGATGTCAATACCACTGTACAGGATATGGATCTTATTTATCAGGAGACGCCATATGTCTGCGGCATCAGTGAGTCATACGGTTCCGGCGGAGACCCGAGCCCTAAAACTGCACTTGGCGTATACATGGCGATGAAACGTACTGCCAAAGAAGCGTTTGGCGACGACTCGTTAAAAGGGAAAACCATCGCAGTCCAGGGGGTCGGCAATGTTGCTTATACGATGTGCGGATACCTGCATGAAGAAGGTGCAAAACTCGTCGTCACGGATATCAACCAGGAAGCCGTCGATCGTGCTGTTGAAAGTTACGGCGCTACAGCGGTCGGACTGGATGAAATATACGGTGTAGAAGCTGATATATTTGCACCATGTGCACTCGGCGGCATTTTAAACGACGACACAATTCCTCAGATGAAAGTAAAGGCAATTTGCGGAAGTGCGAACAACCAGCTTGAGGATGATGTGAAGCACAGTGAAAAGTTGGCTGAAAAAGGCATCGTGTATGCACCGGACTATGTCGTCAACAGCGGCGGCGTCGTTAATGTTGCAGATGAACTTGAGGGGTACAATGAAGAAAGAGCGGTTCAAAAAGTCAAAGAAATATACAATCAGATGGATAAAATCTTCAGCATTGCAAAAGAGGACAACATCTCCACTGCAGAAGCTGCAGACCGTCTGGCTGAAAACCGCATCGATCAGATGATGCGCGTGAAAAGCACATTCTCACTGAATGAGAAGAATCAATTCCACAAAGGATAATAAAAAGCTTATGACTTTTAAAATATTAGTATTGAACTTAGGAAGCACATCCACAAAGGTCGCATACTTTGAGGATACGAAAGGAGTCAGCAGTGATACTTTAAGACATGCGACATCACAGGTCAGGATGCCGCTGTTGGAACAGGTGCCCTTCAGGTTGAAATCAATCCATGAATTTTTGGAGGACAATAATATCGACATTGAACAAATGGACAGCATAAGTGCCAGAGGCGGGTTGTTAAAACCGATCGATGGCGGCACTTACGGGGTGAATAAACTGATGGTGGATGAACTGACAGGCTTTACCCACGGGGAACATGCGTCCAACCTGAGTGCCATCATTGCCCATGACCTCGGCAAGGAACACGATATCGAGGCAACGATAACGGATCCCGTAGTCGTCGATGAACTGATTGACGAAGTAAGGATGACGGGTTTAAAGGGTATTAACAGAATTTCCATATTCCATGCACTGAATCAAAAGGCAGTGGCACGTAATTTTGCAAAGAAAATCGGCAGGAATTATACTGAGGTCAACGTCATTGTTGTTCATATGGGCGGCGGTATTACTGTCGGGGCCCATGAAAAGGGCAGGGTCATTGATGTGAATGACGGCCTGTATGGTGATGGACCGATGAGTCCGACAAGAAGCGGTGCACTGCCAAACCGTGCTTTTGCAAAGTATGTACTGGATAATCAGCTGACTTTGGATGACATCAGTACAATCATCAGCAAACAGGGCGGTTTCATATCGCTTAAAGGCACAGAAGATGCCCTTGAAATAGAACAGGAAGCACTGGCGGGTGATCAATATGCACTTGATATATATCACTCGCTCAGTGTACAGATTGCCAAGGAAATAGGCTCCAGAGCCGCTGTATTAAAAGGGGACGTCGATGGTATTTTATTTACTGGGGGTCTCGCCTACAGTAAATTTCTGATCGATCTGATTACACCGTATATTGAATTTATCGGTGATATTGAAATTTATCCGGGAGAAGAAGAAATGCAGGCACTGGCAGAAGGTGCTTACCGTGTACTCACCGGAGAAGAAGAACTGAAAGAATATACCTAAGGGGGACAACATATGGCAAATCAGTATGATTTAGTCGTTTTAGGCGGCGGAACAGCAGGTTATGTCGCAGCAATCAAAGCCTCTCAGCTCGGGATGAAAACAGCAGTGGTTGAAAGCGCCAAATTGGGCGGGACATGTTTACACAAAGGATGTATCCCGACAAAATCATTTTTAAAATCAGCGGAAGTCGTATCTGTCATGAAGAATGCTTCTGAGTTCGGGATCGACAGTGAAAGTCCGACTTTTCAAATGAAGAATATTGTTGACAGTAAAAATAAAGTGGTCGACCAGATGTATAAGGGCATCCATTATTTGATGAAAAAAAATAAAATAGATATCTTTGAAGGCCATGGCAGAATTTTAGGTCCTTCACTGTTTTCTCCGATGGCGGGAACGGTTGCGGTCGAAGATCCGTACGACGATGAGGCCGAGAGTGAAATACTGGTCAATCAGAATGTACTGATCAGCACCGGCTCAAAACCGCGTGAACTGCCATTCCTGCCATTTGATCATGACCTGGTCCTATCCAGTGATGATATGATGGAGCTTGAGGACATACCTGAAAGGATTGCAATTATCGGTGGCGGCGTCATCGGCCTTGAGTTTGCAAGTTTATTAAATGACCTTGGTTCAGAAGTGACGGTGCTTGAAGCGGGCGATAATTTACTGCCGGCTGAAGATAAAGATGTGAGCAGCACGCTGAAGAAATCACTGACGGACAAAGGCGTTCACTTTGAGACCGGCGTCAGCCTGGATGAAAACAATGTGAAGCTTGAGGACCGCTCAGTAAAATTCAGCTTGGATAATGAAATGACATTTGATAAAGTGCTGGTGGCGATAGGTAGAAGTCCGAATATTGATGATATCGGTATTACCAATACTAAAATCGAAATGGACAATGGCTTTATTAAAACAAATGAGTATTATCAGACCAAAGACAAAAATATATATGCTGTCGGTGATTGTATAGGCAATCTTCAGCTTGCTCATGTCGCTTCAAAAGAAGCGATTAATGCGGTGACACACATGACTGACAGTGAACCGTACCAGCTGGATTACAACCAGGTGCCGAGATGTATCTACACTTCTCCGGAAGTCGCGTCGATCGGCCGCACCGAAGCAGATTTAAAGGCACGGGATGTCTCTTACAAGTCACATAAGATCCCATTGAATGCAATAGGAAAAGCTGTGGTCGAAGGTAATAAGAATGGGTTCGGAAAAATTCTGGTTGATCCGGAAACAAAGGATATACTGGGTGTCAGCCTGGTAGGGCCAAAAGTGACTGAATTGATAAACGAAGTTGCCCTCGCGCAATTTTTAGATGCTTCAGCATTGGAACTCGGAACCAGTGTTCATGCCCATCCGTCTATTTCTGAGATTTTAATGGAACTTGGGCTGGATGCTGAAGGAATGGCTATACATGTTTAAGGAGGTAAAGCATGAGAGATCATAAAGAAGTCGGCTTAACAACGGATGATGTTAAAGAAATGTACCGTACAATGTTACTGTCGAGAAAAATGGATGAAAGAATGTGGCTGTTGAACAGGGCGGGGAAACTGCCATTTGTAATATCATGTCAAGGGCAGGAAGCGACCCAAGTCGGTGCGGCTTATGCACTCGATAAGGAAGTGGATGTACTCAGTCCTTATTACAGAGATCTGGCGCTGGTCACACATTTTGGCATGACACCACTGGAAACGATGTTATCTGCCTTTGCAAAAGAAGGTGACATCCAAAGCGGCGGCCGTCAGATGCCCGGTCATTTCAGTAAAAAAGAGAACAATATTTTGACTCAAGGTTCAACAGTGACCACTCAGGTTCTCCATGCTGTCGGGGCAGCATATAAATTTAAGATGGATAATGAAAAAAGAGTGGCGCTGACCACTTTAGGAGAAGGTTCGACGAGTCAGGGTGATTTTCATGAAGGTCTGAACTTTGCAGGCGTGCATAAACTGCCTGTCATCTGTTTAATCGAAAACAATGAATATGCAATCAGTGTACCGGCGAAACTCCAATATGCCGCTGAGAAACTTTCAGACAGGGCCATCGGCTACGGCATACACGGTGAACGGGTGGACGGCAATGATCCGTTCGCTGTTTATGAAGTGATGAAAAAAGCACGTGAAAGAGCCATCAAGGGAGAAGGGGCTTCGCTGATTGAAGCAATGTCCACAAGACTGACTGCCCATTCATCTGATGATGATGACTCTTACCGTGCAATCGAAGAACGCGAGAAAAACAAAGAAGCGGACTGTATCGTCCATTTGAAAAAATACATGGTTGAAAATGATATAGCTGAAGACTCCTGGTTTGTGGAAATAGAAGATGAGCTGAAAGTAATTATCAAAGACGCGACCAAAGAAGCGGAAGCTGCACCATATCCAAAAGCGGAAGATGCGCTTAAGAATGTGTACGAGGAGGTAAACAATGGCTAAAATATCTTATCTCCAGGCAATTCATAATGCTTTGGATTTTGAAATGGGGAAAGACGATGATGTTTTCATCCTTGGTGAAGACATCGGTAAAAAAGGCGGAGTGTTCAAAGTCACAGATGGTCTGCAGGAAAAGTACGGTGAAATGAGGTGTATGGATACACCGCTTGCGGAATCAAATATCGTGGGTACCGGTATCGGTGCTGCCATGATGGGGAAACGCCCCGTAGCTGAGATTCAGTTCGCAGAATATATCTTGCCCGCAACCAACCAGATTCTCAGTGAGGCCGCAAAGATCAGATATCGTTCCAACGGTGACTGGAATTGCCCGATGGTCATACGCGCACCATTCGGCGGCGGTATTCATGGCGCACTGTATCATTCACAGTCAATCGAATCCATATTCGCATCCACGCCGGGCTTGAAGGTGGTTATTCCGTCAACTCCGAGCGATGCGAAAGGTCTGCTGATATCTGCAATCAGAGATAATGACCCGGTACTTTATTTTGAGCATAAGAAAGCCTACCGACTACTAAAAGAAGAGGTGCCGGAAGGGGATTACACGGTGCCGATCGGAAAGGCTGATGTTAAGCGTTCCGGTGAAGATATTACTGTCATCACTTACGGTCTGTGTGTCAATTATGCACTCCAGGCCGCCGAACGGCTTTCAAAGGACGGCCATGATGTTGAAATACTGGATTTGAGAACCGTTTATCCTCTGGATAAGGAAAGTATCATCGCTTCTGCTAAAAAGACCGGAAAAGTATTGCTGGTCACTGAAGATAATCTTGAAGGAAGCATCATGAGTGAAGTATCGGCCATTATCGGTGAAAATTGTTTATATGATTTAGATGCGCCGATTATGAGACTAGCCGGTCCCGACGTACCGGCTATGCCATATGCACCGCCAATGGAAGACTTTTTCATGGTGAATCCTGAGAAAATTGAAGAAAAAATGCTGGAATTGATCGAGCACTAGAGGAGGGGAAACAGTGACAGAAATTAAAATGCCGAAACTTGGTGAAAGTGTTACTGAAGGTACGATTGAAAAATGGCTTGTGTCACCGGGAGATACGATTGAAGAGTATGATCCGATATGTGAAGTCATCACTGATAAAGTGACAGCCGAAGTACCTTCAGTATTTGACGGGACTATCGGTGAAATACTCGTACAGGAAGGTGAAACGGTAGAAGTCGGTGTGCCGATCTGTACAATAACAACAGATGGTGAGTCTGAAGAAGAAACAGATACTGATGAAGGTCCCATTGATGCGATACCGGAATCAGAGCCGGCTGAAGAAGATGCTGAAGAAAAAACATCAGTATCAAAAGTGGAAAAGCCTGAAGGTGCACGGATTTCACCTGTAGTAATGCGTCTTGCAGGTGAGCATGATATCGATTTGAATCAAGTTAAGGGCACAGGCTTTAACGGCCGTATTACCAAGAAAGATATTTTAAAAGTAATCGAAGATCCATCATTGGCTAAAGGGAAAGCTGAAAAAACGTCTGAGCCGGTGAAAAGTGAAACTTCTCCAGTGACGGAAGAAAGTACCCGTGTAACGCCGGAAGAGGAAATCCCTGTGAGTGGTGTCAGGGCTGCGATAGCTAATAAGATGGTCCAATCCTCTACGGAAATCCCTCATGCCTGGCTGATGATGGAAGTGGACGCAACGAATCTGGTGAATACGCGCAATCAGTTAAAGAATAAATTCAAGGAGACTGAAGGTTTTAATTTAACTTTCTTCAGTTTCTTTGTAAAAGCCGTTGCAGAGACACTTAAAGAATATCCGATTCTGAACAGTTCGTGGCAGGGTGATAAAATAGTTGTCAATAAGGATATTAATATATCCATTGCTGTAGCAAGTGACGATAAACTTTATGTGCCTGTCATTAAAAATGCAGATGAACTGACGATTAAAGGCATAGCCAAGCAGGTGAATGAACTCGCATCTCTTGGAAGAGAACACAAGTTGACGAGCGCTCATATGTCAGGCGGAACTTTCACCGTCAATAATACCGGCGCATTCGGTTCTGTCCAGTCGATGGGGATTATCAATCATCCTCAGGCCGCAATTTTACAAGTCGAGTCCATTGTTAAAAAACCGGTAATCATCGATGATATGATTGCAGTCCGCGACATGGTGAACTTATGTCTGTCAATCGACCACAGAATTTTGGATGGTCTTGTTGCAGGTCAATTCCTGAAGACTGTAAAAGAAAAAATAGAAAAGATTTCAGCTGAACATACTTCGGTGTATTAACCTTTACAAAGCATATTTTTAAAGATAAACTAAATTTAAAGATAATATTATAAACCTTATCCTATGGTAAGGTTTATTTTTATAAGGAGAGATTCGATATGAGCAATATGGATTTTAATTTGTATATGAACGACATTGTCACTACAGCCCGCAGTGAAATGCGCGAGTCCGGATACACAGAACTGACAACACCTGATGAAGTTGATCAGTATTTGAATAAAGAGGGTACCTCACTTGTAATGGTCAACTCTGTCTGCGGTTGTGCCGGCGGTATAGCACGTCCTGCTGCAAAACATGCATTGAATTATGACAAGTTGCCAACACAGCTGCTCACTGTATTTGCAGGACAGGATAAAGATGCTACAGAACACGTCCGGGACAAAGCACCTGATTATTTACCGTCATCACCATCATTTGCACTGTTTAAAGACGGCAAAGTTGTCGATATGATTGAAAGACACGAAATCGAAGGTCATGAGACGATGAGCGTAATTACAAATTTACAGGCATGGTTCGAAGAACATTGTGAAGAAGTATAAAAAAAGAGGTCCTATAAGGACCTCTTTAATTTAGTTAAACAGCTGTCAGCATGCTGATACCGAACAATAAGCCGGATATAACAATCAGAAATACCATAAACCAGATAATAAACAGTCTTACTTTCTTGTTTTGCATTAATATCATCCTCAAATAAATTACTATAAATAGTATATTACACTCGTATATGACAATCAATATTTATCGGAAAGGAACTGCTATGAATAACGACCGTTTAATCAATCAATTTTTCGAAATGTTAAAAGTGGATTCAGAATCAGGGAATGAAAGGAAAATCGCGGATTATTTAAAAGACTATTTCAAACGATTTGATGTCGAAGTCATAGAAGATGACACGACAGAAGAGACAGGCCACGGTGCCGGGAACCTCCTCATCAGATTAAAAGGGGAGCCGGATATCGAACCGGTTTATTTTACAGTCCATATGGACACCGTCACTCCCGGACTCGGCATCAAACCACAAATTGACGGAGAATATATCGTTTCAGATGGTACAACTATTCTGGGCAGTGACGACAAAGCAGGGATTGCTGCAATTATAGAAGCACTTCACGTCATCACTGAAAACGATATGCCGCATGGAGACATTGAAATCGTCATCACTGTCGGGGAGGAATCCGGACTTGTAGGGGCGAAAGCTTTTGATACCAGTCTCTTAAAAAGTAAATTCGGCTACGCTATAGATTCAACTGGCAAGGTCGGCACTGTTGTAACGACAGCCCCGACACAAAGTAAAGTAGAAGCGCATCTTCATGGTAAAACAGCCCATGCCGGTGTAGCGCCTGAAGAAGGTGTCAGTGCAATCAATATTGCAGCTAAAGCGGTCAGTCAGATGACACTCGGAAGAATAGATGATGAAACAACCGCTAATGTCGGACGGATCGAAGGCGGCAGCGCAACGAACATCGTTGCCGATTACGCCTATGTTCTTGCAGAAGCACGCAGCTTGAGTCCTGAAAAGATGGAGCGGCAGGCAGCACATATGAAAGAGGCGTTCCAAAACGCAGCAGAAAACCTCGGCGGAAGGGCAGAAGTCAGTATTGAGCTGATGTATGATCACCTTCATGCAGAATTGGATTCAGAAGTGGTCGCCACAGTTCAGCAGGCTATTGAAAATATTGGCCGCAAGGCTGATTTCATCTCTCTTGGGGGCGGCAGTGACGGCAATGTCTTTAACGGCAAGGGAATTCAAACGGTAGTTTTAGGACTTGGGTACGAAAACATTCATACGACTTCTGAAAGGATTCCTGTTGAGGAACTGATCAAAGCATCAGAATTAGTTGTTGAGATAATAAAAGTTCAACATCAGAAAAAATAAAATTATATAACTTATCATAAAGTCATTAAAATCAGATAATCATCCAAAACTCATTGAGCGGCAATTCATATATTTCATGAATTGTCGCTATTTTTTGTCAGAAATTATATGCTTTCTTCATGCAATGGACATCATTAAATGTTTAAGATGCAACCTCCATATATAATTAACAGATAATTTATATCTTATTAATATAAAGACAAACATTAGTTTTATTTACATATTGTCCTGTAAATATTTTACTGGTATACTTTATCATGACTTTAATAAAGAGGAATATTATGATATGCCCTAATTGCAGTGCCGAAGTGTTTGAAGAGGATAAGTTTTGCGGTGAATGCGGTCAAGATCTTTCAAAGATGGAACCCCTCGAAGGTAATCCTGACCCTACTGTTAATAACAATAACCAGGATAGAAATTTAAAAGAATCAGAAAAAATTAATAATTATAATGCCTCGACAGGTCAGGGCAGTGAAAGAGCGAAAACATATTTTTCTGAAGTATTTTCATTTTACAAAGATGCAGTGCTGTCGCCAGGAAGATCAATCGGCCGTGGATATGATATTTCAATTGTTGCAGGTACAGTCGGCTTACTGATGTTGATTGGTTCTATAATTGCTTTTATACAGATGAGATCTGCGCTTGGTGATGTTGTCGTTCCTATTTCATCACTTTTTGAATATATTTTCATAATGCTGATAGTGTTCGGCATTTTCTTCGGAATTACATATTTGCTTATTCTTATTGTTATTAGAGAGAGTAAGCATTGGAAAGAGATCTTCAGTGACTTTTCTATACCCGCGGTCATTGTATTTTCATTATTTGTATTCGCTTCTTTACTGAACTTGATTACACTTTATGAAATTGGATTTTTAGTGAGTTTGATTGCGTTTCTTTTATTTATCACTACACCAGTTTATATACTGCTCAGATATGCTGAAAACAATAATGTGAAATTTGACAGTTTCTATGCTTTGATTGTCTATTATGTACTGGCTGCCATCGTTTTTTATATTACGGGCAGGTTGGTAATCGGTATTTTCATAGAAAACTTTATTTACGAATTAAACAACATGATGATGTTTTAAGTAGAAAAGAGGAAAATTAAATGAAATTCTGTAAAAATTGTGGTGAAGAAATACGCCCTGATGCAAAAGTATGTACGCACTGTGGCCACAAAGTGGAAACAGCTGCAGAAAAAGTTGAACCTGCAAAGCAGCCTGAACCGAGGGAACCGATGGACCCGGCGAAGAAAAAACTGCTAATCATTTTTGCAGCGGGCCTCGCTATGGTCGCAATTATCATAGTAATCGTATACAACCTGATAGCAGGCGCTCTGTCGCCGGATAATAAACTGGATACTATTGCTGAAGCCGTAACCGAGGAAGATGCTGAAGCATTGAAGAAAGCTGTGGACAATGACATTACACTTGAAGAAGCTCAAGCTTATATCACTTATGTTGACGAAGTATCCGGATTTTCGAAATACAAATCATGGGTGGGGGATGTGAAAACAGCCCTGGGTGATGGTGCTCCGGGATCTGACATATTTGATGGTATTTATACATTATTATCCGTTAACAAAGATGGTTCTCAATATTTGCTTTTCGATGATTACAGTTTCACGATTCCAAGGACCAATATATATATGTCAGAATCATATGATATGGATGAATTCAATTACACAATGGATGAAACAGAACACAAGTGGACATCAGGCAGTGATAAATTTGCTGAACTGATACCGGGTAAATATCAATTTAACGGTAGTGCGATTATTGATGAGAAAGAGTTCCCTTCCTCTATAAATATAGATTTTCAGAATAGCGAGTCGGCAGTTTTAGACCCGGGCTATTATTATCTGACAATCAGTGAATCCGTGACTTCCATGTACTATGAAGATGTTTCCGAGGATAGTCTTACTGTGACTGTCGGCGGAGAAGAAGTTGAAGTTAACACAAATGATTACTCTGACAGAGTCGGTCCTTATCAGTTTGAAGAAGAACTTGATGTGAGTGCGACAGTGGAGCACGCAGGCGAAACGTTTGAAAGTAAAAATGAGCCGCTTAATTTGAGTTATGATGAAGTCGGCATGGATTATTCAACAGAAAATGCTGCTCCTGTCCACTTCGTGGAGCTCGAGTTTGATACGGATGCGATTTATGATGCCGGTGAAGCTGAACGTAATGCTGCACAGCTGGAAGAAGAGCGTGAAGCATTCGAAAATGATATGGAAGATAATGTTGAATCATTTTTGAGTAACTATCTTTATGCTCTTGAAACGATGTATATGTTTGAAGATATTGATTATATTGAAGATTATGTCAGTGATGAAACAGAAGCATATGCAGCACTTGAGTCCAACATTGATGCGGGTACATTCGAAGGCATGTTTATTACAGACGTTAAATACTCAGATTTTTCACGTGACGGCAGTACAATAACGGTTAATGTGGAAAGCGAGAGAGATTATGATCTGCTCGATGAACCTGCAGAAATAGTTACACAATATACGCTTGAATATGATTCCGAGGAACTGGATTTTGAGATCACAGGTTTCCAGGATATTTAATGACTTGCACCGGAGTATACTCCGGTGCTATTTTATAGGAGGGAAATATGAAATATCTATTGATGCTTGCCGTAATGCTGATGTTATCACGGTGTGGCACTGATGATGAAAACAAAGAAGTCGTTGTTGTCGGTAGTGACAGCCGATCGGAAACTGAACAGAATGAGCCGGGAGAAACTGAAGTTGAGAGTGTTGATGAGAATTTAGAGAATGTTGCTGTTGAAGACGAGTCAGACGTTCAGGATGAGGAATCTTCAGAGGAAGACGCTGATGATAAAAAGGATGAAGTTACCGGACCAGAAGAGGATGAATCTTTGATCAGTAATCTGGAGCCGAATAAAATTGCTCAGATGGTCAATGAAGAAAACTTCGAAATAGCTTCAGAGGAAGACAGAGATTATTTTGAGCGGATTACAGACATTGACGGGGATGGCAATGATGAAACTGTTCAAATATTGAACAACACTCGTGTTGATGAAGATGAAGTTCAGCTCGGTCATTATATACTTGCGATCTTCGACAGTAACTCAGAAGCAGTTTATGCAGAATATACATATAATTTTTACGGTGGAGCAGCACCGAGGATTTTGGATGTCATAGATCTGGACGGCGACCGCGTCAGTGAAATCATAATGGAAAATTTGATGTCATCCACAGCCACGGCATCTACCGGACTGCAGTCACCTTCACGTTTTATATATAAATACGATGAAGCAATCAACCAGTTCAATACGGTGTCGACTCTGGGAAGGTTTCTTCAGAATGAGGCAACGGATACTTATGGGATTAACATCAACGACTTCATAACGGGCCTGGATTATAATTATTCATATGCTTCTGCCGTAGAGATGGAGGAAAGTGAAGGACATTTAACAGATTTGGTCGGCTTTGGAATTATGGATAAAGAGACGGGTGGATTTGCAGACGGTTTTGTCGAGAATACTCACGGTAATCACCGTTATCAGTTTCCATCATACTTAATGCAGCTAAATGGGATGTCCAATATAGGTGTCGTCTACAATGATCCGGTATTCCCTGCGCGCTGGCTGACATTGAATGCAACAACGCTGTATGAATATAATTCCGATTTTAACTGGTTGGAAATAGTTGGTATAGACGGTGAATTCGAGGTGGAAGCGACAGTAGAAAAAGAGCGGGAACCCTTTACCGTTTCCGACTTCAGCAGCAGATTCGATACTTACGATGTTTCAAAAAGCGATTACATGGGTGAGTGGACCATGGTTATAGACGGAAGGATACAGGCGTTCAATTATATGACAATCGATATCGGTGATGAACAGATAACCGAAACGCATGTTGAAAGCGGTGATGTTGCCGGTCATAACAGTGAGGTTGTCGTAGATACTATGGAGCTGGTCAATGATACGAATCAGTTGAAAGTTTCCGGAGAAGTTAAAGATAATGATGCGACAGAAGTGAATAACTCATATCACAATACGTTTACAATCATTTATATTGAAGGTACCGGACATATGATGGATAAGTATGGTAATTTATATTTACAATTGGATTGATAAAATAAAATCCCCCATAATCAATGCTGGAATAAAGCATTGATTATGGGGGTTCAATTATTTATTCGAGAGACTGCCACACTTGTATTTTGGATTCGGAGTAATCCACGTTAAAGGGACTTTTAATCACTTCTATTGAGAAGTTGCAATTCAAGTCCCTATTCATTTTAAACCGCCATCTTCTGAAGATGTACTGATACATATCTTCAATTAATACACCGGCTCTGCCCATACCTTCAAAAATTGTAAAATCACTGGATTCGGTATAAGTTTCATTGAACGGTGTTGCATCTAATGAACTGACGCCGATCATCAGCTCCATCTCATCCCTGACGACCCTTTCGTGTAAAATAATGCCTTTTACATGACCGGTGTTGTAATTCAGCAATTCATCTATCACGCCGTCTTTTTCAAGTTCTTTTAAAACTGCGAGTTTTTTCTCCCTGCTGTAATCATTGATAGAGAAATATTGTGTGATACCTACAATTCTGAAACTGTCCATGTATATAGTTCTTGTTGGATATTTTGGTGAATCGACGGGCACAATTTCAAAAGTGATTCTTTCTAATAAATCTAACTGTCTGATGTGCCTTTCTGTTTCATAGGGTGAGATTCCCATTGTCTGCCTGTATAAATCTTTAAATTCATCTACATTTCTATATCCATAATATTTGGCAATATCTATCAGTCTGCGGTGACCTTCGTATAGCTCATAAGCGATTTCAGTCATTCTTCTTTTTTGCTGATACTCATAAGGAGTCATACCGACTAAAGAAGTGAAAATGGTTATAAAGGATTTTGGTTCTACACCGAGATCATAAAGTGCTTCATTATAGTCTATTTGCTCTCTTAAGTGATCTTCTATATAAATTATAAATTTTTCAATGAAATTAACAGTTTCCATACTGCCTGATGCCACCTTCATAATTCTTATTCTCTTATAATTATTATTTCACTGTCACCTTAAAAACACAATAATTATGATATAATTGAGCAATCAATATAAAAAGGTGATTTTATGCAGTTTACAGTCCTTGGGTCAGGTGCAGGCTTACCTTCAAAAAAGAGCAATACACAAAGTTATATATTGGATGTCATTGATGAAATCAACCAGTATATACTGATAGATGCCGGCGAAGCACTTCAGCACCGAATTTTACATACTAATATAAAACCATCAAAAGTTAAAAATATTTTTATCACTCATTTACACGGTGATCATATTTATGGTCTGCCGGGATTTTTATCTTCCAGAGCACATCAGGGCGGCGAAAATCTCCCGCTTACAATATATGGACCAAAAGGATTGAAAGAATGGCTGACTGTTACATTTGAAATCAGCAGCTCCAGATTGAACTATCCACTCAATATCATTGAAGTAGAGCATAATTCTCAAATAAATATTGAAGGCTTTAATATCAGCGCATATTTATTGGACCATACGATTGACAGTTACCTGTATATTTTCAAGGAAGATAATAAAAAAGGCGCTTTAAATACGAGTAAACTTAAAGAGATCGGCATTCAGCCCGGACCGATCTATGCAGACATTAAAAATTCTTCCGTCTTTGAATATGAAGGAATATCTTATAGTACGGAGGATTTCATTGGTCCGGAAATAAAAGGTCGAAAAATATCAGTACATGGTGATACATGTGTTGTTACAAACAAAGAATATTTCACTCTGATCGATAACAGTGATCTGATTGTCCATGAAGCGACATATCTGGATAATGAGAATGAAAAAGCACACCAGTATTTCCATTCGGAAATATCAGATGTGCTGAATAATTTTAGCGATATCAGTTACAACCATCTGTTGCTTTCTCATTTAAGCAACCGGTATGAAGATGACTTTCTTGCGGGGATTGAGAAAAAGCTGCCTTCTAATGTTTATCTTGCTCATGATTTTTTTCAACTTCCCATCCCACATAGTTCTCGAGGAAGTAAGTAACTTTTTCTGTATAAGTTTTTTGATTGCGGTTGAAACTTTCAACGTGACCGCCGCGTGTAGGGTACCAAGCGAACTTGGGCCCCTCTTTTTTATTATAAAGCTCTATAGTCTGCTGATAAGGTATGAACCTGTCATTTTTAGAATGGATAAACAATATCGGCTGTTTAATTTTATCAATTACTCTTATCGGCGACACTTTATATAAAGAAAATTTACTTCTGAATCTGAAAAACAGATTGGTCACAAGCAATACTAATGGTGATGCAATTCTGGAGTACTGCCCGAAAATGAATGTCAGCTGGTCTGCAAACTTAGAAAACGATGCATCTGAAATGTAGAATTTTGCCTTGTTGGAAAGCTCTCCGGCATAAAGCAGCACAGTCGCTGCCCCCATGGACTCCCCGTGAATACCGAACTCGATATCTGCGCCGTAATGTTCGTGGAGGTAATCGACAACCGTTTCCAGATCGTACTTCTCGTAAAATCCGTACGTAGAGTGGATGCCGCCAGTGTTGCCATGTCTTCTGGCATCATAGATGACACAGTTATAACCCATCTCTACAAACATATTTAAATATTTTATGGAGCTGACTTTATTTTCTGTAACGCCGTGACAAAGCACCACCCACTTATTTGTATCATTTGGATAGACGAATATCGCATTGATACTGTAATTAAATCTTGAAGGGATGAGTTTGTCATCCTGCGGCAATTCTTTAAATTCATCCAGATTAATTCTTTTTGCTCTCGTTTCTCTGCGTTTTATGACTTCCACATCTCTCAGTTTAAAAAACAATGTCTGAGTTGAAGCATAATAACCAAGTGAGACTACAATAGTGATAATTGACAGGAGACCTGTCCAAATCCATATACCTATATTTTTCATATTCTATGTTCCTCATATCTTAACATTTTTAATTTTTGAAAGATGTCGGTGAAGTCTGCACTGTTCATTTCCAGTGCCTTATTGTAACTGGCCACATTATCCTCAAGCTGCTGTAAAGTGCTGACGCCGCTCACAATGATGTCAGCACTATCAAGGATGTAACGGTAGGACAGGGCACTCAGATCACCCGAGACTTCCATGAATTCATTTAATATTACATATAACTCTTCGGATGAATAACCAAACATACCATCAGGAAATTTCTGTTGCAACACTTTCGCAAATTTCTGGGTGAATAACCCTTTCATCAAAGGGCCTCTCGCCATTAACACGACATCTTGAAGTGAGTCCATCAGTTCAAGCGGTCTGTTATCTATCGGATTAAACTGCATCATCAACGTATCAATATTACTGTTTTTAATAAAATAATCAATGACATTCGGCCGTATGGAGGAGAGGCCGTAACTTTTGATGATTCCTTCTGCTTTCAAATCTTCGAATGCAGATATCGTCTCATCTTTAGGATCCTCAATTGTTCCACCATGCAGCTGATAAAGGTCTATACTATCCACATCCAGTCTGTGAAGAGAATTTTTAACCTGTTCTTTAATATATTTTGCTGTTGGATTCCAGCCGGTTTTCTGCTGCAGCTGTTTATCGAATTCGTTGCCGACTTTGGTACCTATCGTAAAATTGTTGCGGCTGCGGTACCTGCTTAGAATCTTTCCGACGACTTCCTCATTTTTGCCAAATTGGTATAAATCAGCAGTATCAAAATAATTAATATTTTGAGACAGAGCATATTCTATAATTTCCTCTGTTTTTAATTCATCTTTCAGGGGCAGATTCATACATCCCAGGGCGACTTGAGAAAACTCTAGATTATTATTGGATTGAATAGTTTTCATCTTAAAAAACTCCTTCATTTGATTCAATATAATAATTATATCAATAGTTCAATAAAAAATTGAATAGTTTCACCATCTTTTTATTTTAACTGTCTTTTTAAAGCGATATATTTAATGGTATAGTTAAGAAAATAAACAGTCTAGGAGCATACATATGACTAATGATGAAGCATTTGATCACTTGAGAGAGAAAGTGACCAACTCAACAGAAATATTTAATGGTAAAATAATAAAAGTGACACATGATGATGTATTACTTCCAAATGGGCACACTTCTAAAAGAGAGGTTGTCCATCATAACGGGGCAGTAGCAATTATTGCTATGCATGAAGGACATTTATATTTCGTCAGACAATATAGAACACCGACGGAAGAAGTGATTTTAGAAATCCCGGCGGGTAAGGTTGAAGAGAATGAGGCACCTGATGAAACTGCGAAGAAAGAATTGAAAGAAGAAATTGGCGCTGTCAGCACCGATATCAGGAAGCTTTATGAATTCTATACCGCTCCAGGATTTGCCAGTGAATTGATTCATCTGTACATTGCCGAAGATATTAAATTTGAAGATCAGGCGCTTGAAAATGATGAGTTTTTGGACATTGTCAAAATCCCTGTCAGTTCATTAAAGGAAAATCTGGAAAAAGGGCATTTTCGTGATGCTAAAACCATAATTGCTGTACAATATATATTATTAAATTTATAATTCTCAATTAGAATAGCATTTATTTATAATTATTATTAATAACTTTTAATCCATATAAAAGTTTTGTATAATATGTATTGATAAAAGATTAAAGTAGGTGGCGTCGTGGAAAAAAGAATACAGCATATAAAAGAAGCCCTTCATGATGCGCGATATAAATTGACACCACAGCGTGAAGTGACACTGCGGGTATTACTGGAAAATGAAAGTGATCATTTGAGCGCAGAAGATGTTTTCATGAAAGTTAAAGATAAATACCCTGAAATTGGGCTCGCTACTGTATATCGTACATTAGAACTGCTTAATGAATTGAAAATATTAGATAAGATAAATTTTGGAGATGGTGTTTCAAGATATGACCTCCGTAAAGAGGGTGCCGAACACTTTCATCATCATCTCGTCTGTATCAACTGTGGTTCTGTTGAAGAAATTGAAGAAGATCTGCTTGGTGATGTGGAGAAAAAGGTTGAAAATGATTTCCAGTTTAAAATCACCGATCATCGTTTGACGTTCCATGGCATATGCAGGACGTGCACATCAAATTCGGAGATTAAGGAAAATGATTGATGTATATGTAGACGAATATATCACCTTCCTGAAAATTGAAAAAGGCCTGAGCACAGCCTCACTCAGTTCATACAGACAGGATTTGAAACACTATTCAACTTATCTGGCAGACAATGAGATACGTTCTATTGATAAAGTAGACACTGAAGTTTTGATTCAGTTCATTAAATACCTTACAGAAAAAGGGCTTAGTCCAAAAACCATCTCAAGAACACAATCCACGTTAAGAAATTTTCATCAGTTTTTACTCAATCAGAATATAATAGAAGTGAACCCTGCGGTAAAGTTGACAGCTGTCAGGGGGGGAAAGAAGCTTCCTGAGTATTTGACGATTGAGGAAATGGAAATTTTACTCAATACACCGGACAATTCACCGGCCGGAATGAGAGACAGCACTCTTATGGAAGTATTGTATGCTTCCGGAATTCGTGTGAGTGAATTAATCAACATTAAAAAGGCAGATGTGAACACTGAAATGGGTTTTATCCGGGTAAGCGGTAAGGGCAGCAAGGAAAGAATTGTTCCGATCACTGATTTCGTTGCAAAAAAGCTGGACCATTATATTGTTGAAGTCAGGCCTCAACTGCTTAAATCGGATGACAACGAAGATCTCTTCATTACTAACAGAGGGCGGGGCTTTACACGTCAGGGTCTATGGAAAACAATAAAGAAATATGAACTGTTGAGCGGCATCAGGAAAAATATTACACCGCATACTTTCAGACATTCTTTCGCCACGCATCTGATTGAAAACGGTGCAGACTTAAGGGCGGTCCAGGAAATGCTGGGTCACTCGGATATCAGCACAACTCAAATATACACACAAATATCAACCACTAAAATTCGTGAAATGTATAAACAATTTCACCCAAGAAAGTAGGATTATATGTTTAAAAGAATACACTTAATTGTATTGGATTCAGTCGGCATCGGCGCACAGCATGATGCAAAAGAATTTGGAGATGAAGGGACCCATACACTCAAACACTTATTGGAAGACTCTCCTGTAACTTTGGGGAACCTGGAAAAGCTGGGTCTGGGCTGTATTGATAAACTGCCAGGTATCGGCTGCCCGGAAACGACTCAGGCTTTTTACAGTAAGATGGCAGAACTTTCACAGGGTAAAGATACTATGACCGGCCATTGGGAAATCGCCGGCCTGCATATCGATAAACCATTCAAAGTCTATCCAGAAGGTTTCCCTGAAGAATTATTGGATAAAATCCGGGAAGCAACCGGCCGTGGAATTGTGGGGAATATCCCTGCAAGTGGTACCGAAATCATTAAAGACTACGGTGAGCATCAACTGGAAACCGGAGATCTGATTGTTTACACATCAAATGATCCGGTGCTTCAGATCGCAGCGCATGAAGAAGTGATTCCTCTTGAAGAACTGTATGATATATGTGAAAAAGTCAGAGAGATGACTAAAGATCCCGAATTCCTCGTCGGCAGAGTCATTGCAAGACCATTTGTCGGAACGAACAAAATGGACTTCACACGTACAGAGAACAGACATGACTATGCATTGGAACCGTTTGGCAAAACTGTGCTGAATGCTTTAGAAGAAAATAGTAAGGACGTTATCGGCATCGGTAAAATTAATGACATCTTCACAGGTTCAGGCATTACAGACTCTGTCAGAACGAAAAGCAACGACGATGGGGTAGACAAACTGCTTGAGGTCATGGATCGTGATTTTGAAGGCATGTCATTTTTGAACCTGGTGGACTTTGATGCACTTTATGGTCACAGAAGAGACCCGGCTGGCTATTCAAATGCATTAAAGGAATTCGATGAACGTCTGCCGGAAATTACTGCTAAACTGCAGGATGACGATCTTCTTATTATCACAGCAGACCACGGCAACGATCCGACACATACAGGAACAGACCACACCAGAGAATATGTACCATTACTTATGACTTCCAAGAGAGACTTGAACTATGGTCCTTTACGCAACAGTGATACTTTCAACGATCTTGCTGCAACAATCGCAGAAAACTTTAATGTGCAGTATGAGTCTAAAGGTAAAAGCTTGCTGGGCGAGTTGAATTAATATGAAAAATAGAAAATTGGTTTTTCTTTTAATACTACTCTTTGCATTGGTTTGGGGAATATCGTACTGGGTGTTTTTAGTATAGGAAAAATGAAAAAACTGCGGACAAATAATCATTGTTTGTCTGCAGTTTTTCATTTGTAAGTCAGTCGTTACTATTTACGTCGATTGAGACGATTGTCATTTCTGACTTTGATTATTTCACTGCGGTCTCTTAAACGATGTTTTTCCACCAGCATAATATTTGTTTTATGAAGGTCTTTTATATAGGTGAAAAACTCTTCCAATGATACGTCCAGCATGGCAAAGGAATGCAGTGATTCGTACATGTCATCAGTGAGAGGCAGCTGTAACGGCTTGAAGTTTACATAATCAATATTATGTAAACGATTTTCGATAAGAGATTTTATTTCACTTTTTAATCCGTATTTTTTATAGTCTATCGGGTTTTGGTGGAGTCTGTTCACAGCTCGGCGATATATTTTCTTAGCACCGTAAAGGTTGTTCCTGCGGTAGTGATATTCAGCAGTGGACACTTGAATGAAAAACACTTCATCAAGATTTTTAGTAAAATTTTCTTTTGATTTCCATGAGTCTTCCATGATTTCATGGCATTCAAAGTAATCTTGTTTTATAATAAATTCGTTGTAGTATTTTAATAAAGTAATTTTATCCATAATCATTCTCCAAAATTGAGGTTTTAATATGCTTACCTATGAGGTTAGATTAGATATCTTTGAAGGTCCTCTCGACTTGTTGTTACACTTAATCAAAGAACTTGAAATTGATATATATGATATTCCGATGGCAACATTGACGGAACAATATATGGAATATATAAATCAGATGAAAGGCCTGGAAATAAATATAGCAAGTGAATATTTAGTGATGGCCAGTGAACTGTTGAAAATAAAAAGCTTCATGCTGTTGCCGGAACCTGCAGTGGTCGAAGAGGATTATGAAGATCCAAGAGAACAACTGCTTGAACAGTTGTTGGAATACCAGAATTATAAAGAATACGCTGAGGAACTTCACAACCTCAAGCTGGAAAATGATAAAACATTTATCAAACCGCCGCATGACCTGGAGGAAAGTGATGATAACAATGATGATCTTTCATTAAATTTATCACACTTGCTGGAAGCATACCAGAAAGTGAAAATGCGTATTTCATTGAATCAGCCCCAGAAGGTGACAATCAGACGGGAGGTTGTTTCAAGGGAACATGCAGAGTCATATATTGACAAGAGATTTTCAGAAAAGAAATCTCTCGGCTTTCTGGACCTTTTCAGTCTCGACGAATCGAGACCAATGGTAGTGGCGGTCTTTATTGTCATCCTTGACTGGGTGAAATCACATAAGATGATGATTCACATTTCAGATGATGGTGATTATCAATTCGAAAGGCAGTAATATTCATGGAGAAAATAGATATAATTGAAGGTCTGTTGTACATCGCGGGTGATGTCGGACTGACTGAAGAACAGCTGATCATGCATGTGCCGATCACTAAGCAGCAACTGCATAATGAGGTGGACCAGTATGAAAAGGCGCATTTGGCCATCAGCCGGCACGATCAGCGATACTTTTTAAAGACAACTGCTGATATGGAAAAATACATCGACAGAATACTTCAGGATAAGCCTAAAAATAAACTGTCACAAGCTTCACTTGAAGTGTTGTCCATTATTGCATACAACCAGCCGGCGTCCCGCGCCATGATAGAAGAGTTGCGCGGTGTGCAATCAGACGGTCCGATTTCAACATTGATGAATAAAAATCTGATATTAAAAAAGAACCTGGAGAACGAACGTGCAGCGCACTTTGTCACAGGTGAAACATTTTTGCAGGTCTTTGGTCTTGAAAGCCTGGAAGACTTACCGACTCAGGACGACATTAAAGAGCAGGAAGAAATCGATCTGTTCTTTAATAATTTAAAGGAGGAAGAACATGACAAATGAAGTACGTTTACAAAAAGCAATAGCCAACAGCGGAGTGACTTCACGCCGTAAAGCCGAAACTCTTATTACCGAAGGCAGAGTCAGTGTAAATGGCACGGTTGTAACAGAGCTCGGCACGAAAGTGACAGACAATGATAAAGTTGAAGTGGACGGCATACCGTTAACAAAAGAAGAGAAGACATACATTTTATATTATAAACCAGCCGGTGAAATATCTTCGGTCGAAGATGACAGTAACCGCAGAACGGTCACGTCAAAATTTGAAGGGCTGAACTTAAGGATATATCCGGTCGGAAGGCTTGATTACGACACTTCAGGCATTTTACTTTTGACGAACGATGGTGAATTTACCCAGTATATGACCCACCCGAAATTTGAAGTGACCAAAACATACAGAGTTAAAGTGGACGGTATTCTGAAAAGACATCAGCAGAGAGAAATGATGAAAGGAATACGTCTCGAGGATGGAATGACCGCTCCTGCAGGCATCGAAATCATCCGTGATAAAAAAGACAGAAATATGATATTGGACATAACGATTCATGAAGGCCGAAACCGCCAGGTTCGCAGAATGTTCGAGTATTTCGACCTTGAAGTGCTCAAATTGACTCGCATAAAATATGACTTTTTAAACTTGGATAATCTGAGTGAAGGTGATCATAGATTTCTCAAACCGCACGAAGTGAAAAAACTGATTGCGAATGCAAAAGGCTAACTTATGAATTGTCATAATACTGTCAAACCGTACTAATATATGAATGCTATAATAAATAGAGCTAAAATTGTTACGGTAGGTGAAATTTATGAAGAAGAAAACGAGAAATATACTTCGTATCAGTATCATTTTAAGTATAGTCATATTATTAGGCGTTACATTATGGTTTAACCTGACCTCTGATTCACAGGCAGTACAAGTAGGGGACGAGGCAGTGGATTTCCAGCTCGAAACTTTAGATGGAGAACAGTTAAAGCTGTCGGAAATCAACCAGGATAAAGGTGTCATATTGAATTTCTGGGGAACATGGTGTGAACCATGCCGTGAGGAAATGCCCGATATGAATGAAATATATAATGAGGGACACGAAGACTACGAGATTGTGGCTGTCAACGTTTCTGAAGGAAATCAGCAAATTAACCAATTCTTATCCGGACTGGATGAAAATTTAAGTTTTCCAATTGCATTGGACAGTAACAGAGACGTGACCAAAGCTTACCAGGTCGGTCCTTTGCCCACGACCATCGCAATAGATAAGAATGGCATGGTAGTTGATAAACAGGAGTATCAGCTGACGACTGACGATATTTACAACTTTATAGAACAATCGACTTCGGAATAGGATGAAATTCAATGGAACTAAAAGAAATAAAATGTGAATCCTGCGGTCATGTGAATCCGGCCGGGACCCAGCTGTGCCAGTCCTGTGGAAAGATGATCAACAGTGACTACGATAAAAAGAAAATAAAAGACCTTATGCGGTATGACGGCAGTGCGATACGCTCCAAAACGCGCTCCAAAAGTATTTTTGATAAAATATGGATGTTTTTCACTTCCATAAAAGTCGGAGTTTCGATTATTTTAATCATCGCAATATCGGCATCAGTGGGGACCCTTTTCCCACAAGAGTACTTTATACCGGTCGGAGTCGACCCTTTACAGTATTACACTGATAACTACGGTACATTAGGCCGCCTTTATTACGAACTTGGTTTTCATAATTTATATTCCTCATGGTGGTTTATCATACTGATCGGTATGCTTGCTTTATCCCTGATTGCGGCAAGTATAGACAGAGGGCTGCCGTTACTTAAGTCACTGAGAAACCAAAGGGCTAAAAAGCATCCGACGTTTTACAAAAGACAACGTTTAAATCTACACCAGCAGAAAGCTGAACATACCGAAAGTGTCATTGAAGATCTTAAGAAAAAAGGTTACAAGCATAAAAGTGACGGCAACCATCATTTACTGCAAAAAGGCTGGCTTTCCAGATGGGGCCCCTACATAAACCACACCGGACTCATCATTCTGTTGTTCGGCAGTATGCTCAGGTTCTTCCCGGGCATGTATGTAGATGAGCTTGTCTATATCACCGAGGGAGAGACAGTCCAGCTTCCTGAAACGGAGGGCCAGTATTACGTAGAAAATAATGACTTCATCATAGATACGTATGATGAAAATGCAGGTACGGTTTTTGATGAAACACTTCAAAATACAAATGAAATAGTCACAAGCAACTACCAGACGAACATCACTTTTTATGAAAATCAAAACAAGGATGTAATAGGATCAGCACCGGATTTACAGGAGATTGAAGATCACAGCATACGTGTGAACCACCCGTACAGTTTTGACCAGTTTGAACTTTACCAGTCCAGTTATGATAACTCGCAGATGAAATCCATGACTTTCCAGCTTGAAGACAGCAATGGAGAAGTTATTGGTGATCAGTTCACCGTCAATCTGGACAACCCTGATCAAAATTACGACATTGGTGAAGGTATGGAAGTAAACATGCGTGCCTACGCACCGGACTTCGTGGAAATTGACGAAAATGGAGCTCTGATCTCTGAAACACCGGTCGCAACGAATCCGGCATTTGTTTTTGAGGTGACTGATGGAGAATCCACTGAACTCAGCCTGCTCCAGGTCATGCTTTCAACCGATATCACCGAGGATAACGAGTATAGCGTCAAGTTCGTTGAAAATGAAAACCATTGGGCCACGGTACTGACTCTTAAGAAAGATTTGACCCTGCCATTTATAGCGACAGGCTTCATCATCTTCTTAATCGGTCTAGCCATTGGTTCATACATCAACCATAGACGTATATGGATCAATGATGAGGATGGATTCAGTATCAGTGCACACACGAATAAGAACTATTTTGGATTGAAGAAAGAACTCAATCCGATATTAGACAAAAATGGATATGAACACATCTTTGACAGAGACGCCAAAGATCAAAACGAGAGCGTCAACACTGATGAGGAGTAATAATTATGGAATCAACAATGTTATCAATAAGTAATGGAATGATTACCACAGCGTTCTTTATTCTTTTAGTAGCGCTGATCCCACTGGCAGTAAGTATTAAGAGTAAAAGTAAAAGGTCAGAATATATTGCGATTACTATGACTGTAGTAGCTTTTATTATGCAAATTGGGTATTTTATACTAAGATGGGTAGCAACAGGACATGCTCCGGTATCCAACATGTACGAATTCATTGCAACGTTCTCTATAATGCTGATATTAGGTTATTTAATCACCTATCACTATTATAAATCCAAAATTTTAGGGTTGTTCGCAATACCTATTTCTTTATTGCTGATTGCATACGGCAGTTTATTCTCAACTGATGTGAATCCGCTGATTCCTTCTCTGCAGAGTAACTGGCTGGCAATTCATGTAATCACGGTGACAATATCATATGGTATTTTATCTATGAGTGCTGTTGCCGGCTTAATATATTTACTTAAAGCAATTCCTGAAAATGAAAAATCGTTGAGAGCGCGTACGCTTGAGCTGATCATGGCCGGCATTGTAGTCGTACTTGTTTATATTGGTACGACATTAGTCATGCAAGGTGCAGTCGGTTACAGCGATGAATTCATGTATACCGATCAGCGCGGGGAAACCATGGTTGCAGATTACCATCTGCCAAGCCTGGTCAATTATTCCGAAGCAATACCTGTAGAACATCTCGGCGATGAACAATATGAACAGGCTGACCATTTCCATACAGGAATCAACCTGCCGCCGGTGATAAACTCGCAATCATTGAATACTGTAATCTGGTCACTCATACTCGGGTTTGCTGTTTACGGCATCCTGCGTCTGATATTGAGAAAACGACTGCTTTCTTTTGTCAAGCCGCTTGCAAGCAGAGCTGATCTGAACTTGATGGATGAAATTGGATACCGTTCGGTAATTATAGGTTTCCCACTGTTTGCTCTTGGAGGTATCTTCTTTGCAGCCATATGGGCGCAAATAGCATGGAGCAGATTCTGGGGCTGGGACCCGAAAGAAACATGGGCTTTCATCACATTCATGTTCTACACCGTATTCCTGCACTTAAGACTGAACCGCGGGTATGAAGGTGAAAAATCTGCATGGCTGGCAGTCATAGGTTTCATATTGATACTCTTTAACCTGATTGCGATAAACTTGATTGTTGCTGGACTTCATTCATATGCATAGCTAGAAAAGAGGGTTGAAATGACTGAAAAAATTCTAATTGTTGATGACGAAGAAAGAATAAGAAAACTGCTGAATATGTATCTTGTCCGTGAAGGCTATGATATTACAGAAGCAGAGAATGGCGAGGAAGCACTTGAACTCGCAATGGAAAATGATTATAACTGTATATTGCTCGACCTCATGATGCCGAAGATGGATGGGATTGAGGTCGCAGGCAGACTTCGACGTTCCAAGTCGACACCAATTATCATGTTGACTGCCAAAGGTGAGGAGAATAATCGTGTGGAAGGTTTTGAAGTCGGTGCAGATGACTATATTGTAAAACCATTTTCACCGAGAGAAGTCGTCCTGCGTGTCAAAGCAATACTCAGACGTTCTTCTGAAACCACGTTCATCAATCAGGAGGCAACTGCAAAAGATGTCATCGTCTATGAACATTTAGTCATAGATAATGATGCACACCGCGTCCTTGCTGATGATTATAAGGTTAACCTGACACCAAAAGAGTATGAATTATTACTGTTTCTTGCTAAAAGTCCCGACAAGGTCTTTGATCGTGAAGAGTTATTAAAAGAAGTCTGGCATTATGACTTCTATGGCGACTTAAGAACGGTGGATACACACGTTAAACGCTTGAGAGAGAAATTGAACAAAGTATCACCGGAAGCAAGCCGCATGATTCATACTGTCTGGGGCATCGGTTATAAGTTTGAGGTAAATGAATCGTGAAATCTTTAAATAGTCTTGTTTCTAAACTGTGGTTGACCATTATTTTAATGGTAACTGCAGTTTTAATTATATTAACGCTCGTTTTAATATTTTTCTTCAGAAGCTATGTTTTCAATTCGACTGAAACCATTTTAGAGGAAGATATTGAAAGAGTAGAGGAACTGCTGCTTACCGAACACGATATCAATGCCTCAGACACCAGCAATACGAACCTGCTGATGGAGGATAACCTGCTCATCCTTTATGATAATGAATCTATTTTGCCGATGTCTGCGATGGATGAGGAAATTTATAACAGGATCAATATTGAAAATATGTCTGAATCCACGTTTATCCTGGACGATTTATATGACAGCATGTACATGATCAAAACTTCAAATTTAACCAGGTATTTTGACGAAGATATAAAAATTATCAAATACCGCGATTTGGATGCTGTAAATCAGTCGATCAGTGCAATAACGATGATCATGTTCATTACCACCGGAATATTAATAATCGGTACGACAATATTCGCATTCTTATTACTTAACAGAATTACCCAGCCGCTTACCAAATTAAAAACTGCCGCCTATGACACTTCCCAGGGTAAATACAAGCCACTGAAAGTGCGCAGCAGAGATGAAATCGGTGAGCTGACGCTGGCATTCAATAAAATGAACCAGGATATTAAAAATAATATCGAAACAGTACTTCATGAAAAAAACCTGAGAGAAGAAATATTCTCTTCCATGGAGGAGGGCGTATTATATTTTGATACTGAAGGTGAACTGATCTACAGCAATGCAAAGGGCAAATCAATTTATGAGACACTCACTTCAAAAGAACATGAAAAGGAAATGTTCATGGACAGTGTTCTGAATATTGTTGAAACCAAAACTTCACAGATTGAAAGACTGAACATTACTAATAAGCATTATCAGGTTTCTTTCACGGCTGTAGTCAGCGGTAATAAAACATATGGGGCAATCATTCTGATCAGAGATATCACCGAGATTGTCAAAACAGAAACGATGCGTTCTGACTTCATAGCAAATGTTTCACACGAGCTCAAAACACCTATGGTTATGCTTAGTGGATATTCCGAAGCGATTTTGGATGAAATTGTCACCGAACCGGAAGAAGTCAAGGAAATGATGAAAATCATCAAAGATGAGTCGGACAGAATGAATAAGCTTGTAAATGAACTGATTACCATTGCAAGAATGGACAGCGGTGCAGATCTGCTGAATATTTCAAATAATGATCTCATGATGCTGATCAATGACGTCAGTTTCAAATTCAAACATGAAATGAACAATAAGGAAATCCAGTTTACTGTCGATGCAGAAAAAGACAGTGTAATATTTGACTTTGATTATGGTAAAATAGAGCAAGTCATAAATAATTTGCTAGACAACGCAATACGCTATACTGAGCCTGCTGATAAAATCACTTTGAAAGTCCGTGAAGCCGGGGATGAAGTGATCATTTCAGTCGAAGACACCGGAATCGGTCTTAAAGAAGAGCATCAAAACCGTATTTTCGAACGCTTTTACAAAGTCGATGAGTCAAGAACACGCGGTAAACACGGAACCGGTCTCGGCCTGTATATCGTTTCTTCGATTATAAAAAGACATGAAGGGACGATTGATTTGAAAAGCGAGTACGGCCAGGGCACCATATTCAATATCACCCTGCCGAAAAATCACAGTAAGGAATAGAGGAATGCCAATGGACAGAAACCGTTTAAGAAAATTAATCATCATCAGTATACTTTCAGCAATTTCATTTGTATTGCTGCTGCTGCAGTTCCCGATACCTTTCATCCCTCCTTATCTGACTGTAGATTTATCTGATATTCCTGCTTTTATAGGGTTTATGATGTACGGGGGAGCAGTGGGGTCGCTTATCATCATTTTAAAAATATTAATATACGGTCTGCTTGCTGCCAGTGAACCCATTGGCCCGCTTGCAAACCTGCTTGCATCATTTTCATTACTGCTGCCGGTGTTCTTTATTTACATGCGGAGCAGAACGACCAAATCTTTAGTTATAGGGTTTATAGTTGGGACGATTTCTCTGACGATAATGCTTTCGATTTTAAACTATTTCGTGCTTCTGCCTCTGTACGGCATGATTGTCGATCAGACAGATATAATCGAAAATCTGCGCATTATTGTCACTGCGGGTATTATTCCATTCAATATCATTAAAGGAATCATCGTCGGCCTGGTAGCATTCATCATTTATAAAAAACTGCTGCCAAAACTGAAAAGATTATAAAAAAAGAGGCGGATAATCCCCGCCTCTTTTAACTATTCAAATTTTAAAGGGTCACCGTCAAAAGGCTCTTCCGCCACTTTAATGGAATCTGTCGGACATCCGTAAAATGCATCGTCCAGATCATCATACAGTTCCTCGGGCACTGCTTTTGTCCCTTTATTTTCATCTAAAATAACATATGCGATGCCGTCATCATCATAATCATATATATCTGGCGCAGAGGCGCCGCACGCTCCACATGCAATGCATGTATCCATATCAACGATGGTATACTTTCTAACAGACATGCTTTCACCTCATAACAAAGACTTCTTCATAATTTTAAGATGAATATCCATCTTTTTCAAATAAAGGATGTTTATTTCGAACAAAACATACTTTAGACCGATAATGCTTTAAAATGCACACAAATAATAATATAATATACTTGTAAGATTCAAGGTTGAGGAGAATGTCTAATGAAAGACGATTTTTATAAAGATATAGAACATAAACGTTCGCAGGAAGAGTCGGCACAATCCAAAAAGAAAAGTAAAAATAAAGAGAAAAATGATAATGTCAAAAAAGAAAAACCAACAATGAAACGCAGTGCAAAATATAAAGAAAAAGAAAATACGAATGATCAATCCAAACAATTCTCCGATAAATTTAAAAGTTACTTCAACAAAGAGAATTTAGATAAGGGCAAAGCCTTTTTTGCCGGTAAATTCGCTACTTATAATAAGCGGTTCAATAATGAATTGAAAGTCACCAAAGAAAAATTGAATGAATTAAGAAAAAAACCGCAAAACCAAAATAATGCGGCTGCAGATGAACAGTCTGAAGATGAAGAATCAAAGAGAAAAGGGCTAATCCCGATGATCATCGGCGGAATCATCATTGTTCCAATTACAATTATCCTCGCATTTCTGATCATCAGCAACTCCTGGCCGTCCAATGACGGAATGGAGCTTGCAACCGAAGAGGAGAACACGGAAGAAAATCAGGAAGAGGAAGAAGTAAATGAAGATTTGGATGAGCAGCGCTATGAAATGCAAAGACGCATGGCCGAGTCCAGAGAAGAAGGCGGCGAATCGGAAGACAGTCAAAGTGACGACGGCGGAAGTTCAGAGGAGTCGGGCAGTGCTGAAGATGATCTATCCACCGGCAGTATAGAAACAGACTACAGCGATGAGGAAGTCTCCATGCTGGAGGATGCTGCTGATGATGCTATTGAAGGTAAAGAAAATGAAGATTCAGAGGATAGTTCCGAAGAAGACACTGCTGAAGAACAGCAGTCTGAAGACGATTCAGAGCAAGAGACAGAAGAGAATCAGGAACAGTCAACAGAGTCTGATGAATCAGCAGAAGAATCAGAGAGCACTGAAGAAAGCTCTGATGAAGAATCTGTAGGTGCCACTCATGTCGTAACAAGTGATGATAACTTATTTCAAATTGCCAAAAGATACTATGGCGACGGTTCTGCAGAATATGTTCAGAGAATACGTGATGCAAACGGCATCAGCGGCAATAATATAAACGAGGGTCAGGAACTTATAATCCCTTGATGAATGGAACAGTGAAATGAAATATTATGAAACCATTGTTGTCGGTGCGGGACCGTGCGGTCTCGCTGCGGCCATTGAACTGAAACAGAATAACATTGAATATCTTGTGATTGAAGAGGGCAACATAGTAAATGCCATCTATAACTATCCAACACACCAGACATTCTTTTCCTCCTCAGAAAAACTGGCAATCGGGCAATTTCCTTTTATAACCGAGGCGCACAAACCTAAAAGGAACCAGGCGCTTGTATACTACAGGGAAGTGGTCAAACACTTTGACCTGAACATCAATACCTATGAAAAAGTCACTTCTTCAAGAAAGACTGAAGCTGGTTTTACTGTAGAAACTTCAAAAGGCCAATATACATGTAAATATTTGATTGTAGCGACCGGTTATTACGGCCAACCAAATACACTTGATGTACCTGGCGCACGTAAAGATAAAGTGTTCCATTACTTTAAAGAAGCCCATCCTTTTTTCAATCAGCATGTGCTTATCATAGGCGGTAAGAACTCCAGTGTCGATGCCGCTATCGAGCTTGAAAAAGCGGGAAGCCATGTGACGATCATCTATCGTGGCGATGATTATTCCAAAAGCATCAAGCCATGGATACTGCCCCAGCTGAAATCGCTCATTAAGCATGGGAAAGTAGACCATTATTTCAATGCGGATATGATTGATATAAAAGATGATGCTGTTATTTTCAATACAGACGACGGCACAGTCGAGATAAAAAACGATTTTGTATTTGCAATGATCGGCTATCAACCGGATTACCGCTTTTTAAAATCACTGGGTATTGAACTTGAAGCATACAAAAATGGTCTTTCGCCGGTACATGATCCTGAAACGATGGAAATGAATGTCGAGGACTTATATATTGCCGGTGTCATTGCAGCGGGCAATGATGCCAATATGATCGTTATCGAAAACGGCCGCTTTCACGGCGCACGCATAATAAAAGATATTTTAAAAAAGAAATCGAAAAAATAAAAGAAGTCCGGAATGTTCCGGACTTCTTTTTTATGATTCGAATGCATGTTTAATCTGATCTTTTTCCAGATTGGATAAAACAAGCATTAACTTGAGCCTTGCTTTCGGCCCGTTCAGACCATTTGAGAATATGAGACCTTTTTCTTTCAGTTCATAGCCGCCGCCGTGATAATCATAATAACTGCCGACAATGCCATTAAAAGATCTGGAGACGATAACAGTCGTAATATTCGCTTCTGTCACAGCGAGCAAACCATCCATGGCGCTTGGCGGAAGATTGCCCTGCCCGAGAGCTTCTATAATCAGACCGTCGTATTCCGACTCGACTATGGCGTTGAAGAAAGTGTCATCAAGTCCGACGTGCGCTTTTATCAGGCCGACTTTAATATTACTGTCGACTGTTTTGTACTTATCCTGGTGTTTTATGGAATGATGATAGTAAACTTTATCTTTCGTTAAAAAGCCGATCGGTCCGTGGTTCGGACTTTGGAAAGTTGCGACATTCGATGTGTGTGTTTTTGTTACAAAGCGTGCGGTATGAATTTCGTCATTAAACACTACCAGCACACCTCTGTCTTTGGATTCGTGGCTCAAAGCCGCGCGCAATCCTGATAAATAATTATACATGCCGTCACTGCCGAGTTCGTTTGAAGAACGCATTGCGCCTGTAATGATGATCGGCTGTTCAATATTCAGCGTCAGATCGAGAAAGAAGGCTGTTTCTTCAAGTGTGTCGGTGCCATGTGTAATAACGAATCCTTCATAGCGGTCTTTATTTTCTTCTATGATTGTTTTAATTTCATCCATGTCATCGATGGTGATGTGCGGTGATGGTTTTTTAATCGGATAAATTTCTGCGATGTTCACATCATCATCCAGATGACCTTCAATCTTCAAAGGGTTTTCTTCGTTCTCACTGATGATTCCATCGCTTTCAGACATACTGATTGTACCGCCTGTATGTATCGCAAGAATGTTTCTCAAGTTTATGCACCTCATAACTGTATTTATTTGAAAATTAATAAAAGCATATCTATTATTAAGTTTAAGTATGAATCTATGATAAAATAAACAAGAATAATGAATCAAGGTAGGTATACATCTCATGAAAAATAAAATCAATATAGCCATTGACGGCCCGGCTGCAGCTGGTAAAAGTACAATATCCAAGCGCGTTGCCGAACAATTGAACTACATTTACATTGACACCGGTGCAATGTACAGGGCAATAACATTATTATACATAGAAAACGGCAAAGATATCATCAATAATCTGAATGATGTTGAGATTACTTTTAAAAGAGAAGATTCAAACAGGGTATTTTTGAACAGCCGGGATGTGACTGATGAAATCAGATCGCAGGCGGTGACCTCTAATGTCAGTGAGGTTTCAAGTTTTGAAGCGGTAAGGAGCTACCTTGTCGCCATGCAGCAAAAAATCGGTCTTGAAAAAGGTGTGGTCATGGACGGCAGAGATATCGGCACGACTGTTCTGCCGGACGCTGAATTGAAAATATTCATGCAGGCCTCACCGAGGGTGAGGGCCGAGCGTCGTCTTGCCGAAGAAAAAGAACGGGGGAATGATATCGATCTGGATCAGCTGACCTCACAGATAATCAGACGTGACGAGCTCGATATGAATCGTGAGATTTCTCCGCTTGTCCAGGCGGATGATGCTGTACTTTTAGATACTACGGAATTATCCATAGAAGAAGTCGAAGCACATATTTTACATCTGGCAAAGCAGAAGATAGGAGTCGAGTAATATGTTATACAAAACGGTTAGAGCCATTGTCAAAAGATTTTATCATACAAGATTCAAAGTGAAGGTCATCGGGGAAGAGAGAATACCGGATTCCGGTCCGGTATTAATATGCAGCAACCACATGTCGGAGTTGGATCCGCCGCTTGTTGCAATCAGTACAAAACGGGAGATGTCCTTCTTTGCAAAGAAGGAACTTTTTAATATACCCGTTCTCGGTAATCTCATCGGACGTCTGAATGCGATACCGGTGGACCGGGGCAAAGGCGACCGCCAGGCACTGAAAAAATCCGTCGAAGCATTGAAAGAGGGCAATATGCTTTTAATATTCCCCGAGGGCAGCCGTACCAAGGACGGTAAACTGCAGGATCTTCAGCAGGGAGCAAGTTTTATGGCAGTCAAAGGCGGCGCTAAAATCGTACCAGCAGCCATCAAAGGAAAATACAACCGTCAAAAAGGGATAACACTGGTATTCGGCAGACCTATGGATGTCAACGAAATGGTGGCAGAGGGGAAAAACCGTAAAGATATAACAGTGGAACTGAAAGAAGAAATTAATAATTTGTTATTATCATAACAATTACTTGACAAATCAGCATATTTATAAGAAGTTAGGTATATAGTCTATAGTAATGTAATGGAGGCAGGCACATGACGACAGATAATATCTTGAACGAAGAGAACAACGAAGAAGAAAATTCACAGGTTGAAGAAAATTCTCCTGAAGAAGAGAATGCGGCACCGGAAGAATCACAGGGAGAAACGTCAAATTCGGAAGAATCAGCTGATCAGGAAGCTTCAGTCAGCAGTTTCAACGAAGGTGACAAAGTAACCGGAACTGTGTTTAAAGTCGAAGAGAAATTTGTTAGAGCTCATATTGATGGTAGTGACTTTGAAGGTATTATTCCAATCAGTCAAGTGACTAACAAGAGAATTGAACATCCTGATGAAGTTGTCGCAGAAGACGATACAATCGAGGCTGTTGTTATTAAAGTAGAAGATGAGAGTGAGCGTCACAATCTGATCCTTTCAATCAGAAAATTGGAAGAAGATAAGAGCTATGACGACCTGATTGCATCCAAAGAGAACGATGAAACAATCTCCGGTACAGTTATGGAAGTTGTTCAGGCCGGTCTTGTAGTGGATGTCGGTGTAAGAGGCTTCATTCCTGCATCACTTTTATCAGATGAGTATGTAGAAGATTTAGACCAGTTTGCGGATCAGACTTTAGAAGTTAAAGTTGAAGACATTGATAAAGATAAAAACCGTGTCATCTTAAACCGCAAGAAAATCATTGAAGTGGAAAAAGCAGCAGATCGCAAAACACAGCTTGAAAAACTTGATACCGGATCGATTGTAGAAGGTGAAGTTGTCAGAACAACTAATTTTGGTGCATTCATCAATTTAGGTTCTATAGATGGTCTGGCTCATATTTCCGAACTGAGCTATGAAAGAGTGGAAAATGTTGAAGATGCTGTAAATATCGGCGATAAAGTGGATGTCAAAATACTTGATGTCGATATCGATAATGAGCGTGTCAGCTTATCTATCAAACAGGCTCAGGAAAGCCCGTTCGAGTTGTTCATAAAAGAACATAACAGCGGAGAAACACTTGATGGCACTGTGAAAAGACTTGTTGACTTTGGTGCTTTCGTTCAAGTGGCTTCCGGGGTGGAGGGCTTGGTTCACGTATCTGAAATCAGCCATGACCATGTCGCACATCCTTCTGATGTACTTGATGAAGGACAGGAAGTACAGGTTAAAATCTTATCCTTGAGCGAAGACAGCGGGAAAGTTTCATTATCCATTAAAGAAACGACAGAACCTACCGAAACAACTGAACAATCATCAAAAGTCTACAAAGATGAAACTGATGAAGATCAACCAACATTAGGTGATGTGTTTGGTGATAAATTTAAAAATTTAGATTTATAAACCGATAAAACATTTGATGATAAAGGGCGATGAAAATCGCCCTTTATTTTATTTTTATGGTAAAATAATTTAAAGTAAGGAGGCGAAATCATGTATAAACCGACAATTGCTGTTGTTGGCCGTCCAAATGTTGGAAAGTCAACTTTATTTAACAGAATTATAGGAGAAAGAAAAGCGATTGTGGAGGACACGCCTGGAGTAACTCGTGACCGACTATACGCGGATGGTGAATGGTTGAATCATGAATTTAATGTTATCGATACCGGCGGTATCGAAATAAAGGATGAACCTTTTCAAGAACAGATTAAAATGCAGGCTGAGATTGCCATCTTAGAAGCAGACGTCATACTGATGATTACAAACGGTAAAGAAGGTGTGACGAACGATGATATGCATGTGGCACGCATACTGCAAAAATCAGAAAAGCCAACTATATTATTAGTGAATAAAATAGATAACTTTGAAATGCGTAATGAAATTTATGACTTTTATCAGCTGGGTCTTGGTGACCCGTATCCTGTTTCAGGGTCCCATGGACTGGGACTTGGTGATGCACTGGATGCCGCTGTTGAATACTTTAAAAATATAGAAGTGGAACTTGAGGCGGACGATTCCGTAAAGGTTTCCCTTATCGGCAGACCGAATGTCGGTAAATCCAGTCTGATCAATGCCATACTGAATGAAGACAGAGTTATCGTTTCTGATATTGCAGGGACAACAAGAGATGCAATAGATACAGAGTATGAATTTGAAGATGAAGAATATACATTGATAGATACCGCAGGTATGAGAAAGCGCGGTAAAGTATATGAATCTACAGAAAAGTATGCCGTTCTGAGGGCAACACGGGCGATAGAACGTTCAGATGTTGTTCTTGTCGTCATTAATGGCGAAGAAGGCATTATAGAGCAGGATAAACGAATTGCGGGTCTTGCACATGAAGCAGGCCGCGCAATTGTCATTGTAGTCAATAAATGGGATGCTGTAGAAAAAGACGATAAAACTATGAAGAAATTCGAAGATGATATCCGCCAGCAGTTCCAATTCCTGGATTACGCACCGGTGACGTTTTTATCAGCGAAAACAAAATCACGTCTCACAACATTGTTCCCGCTTATAAAATTGGTCAATGATTCCCATAAAAAACGTGTTCAATCAAGTACTCTCAATGAGGTAATCGTTGACAGCGTCAGCATGAACCCGACGCCGACAGACAAAACCGGGCACCGCCTGAATATTTTCTACGGTACCCAGGTCAGTGTCGGACCGCCGACATTCGTCATGTTCGTCAATGATACCGAACTGATGCACTTCAGCTATAAGAGATATTTGGAAAACCAGCTGCGGCGCGCGTTTGATTTCCATGGGACACCCATCCATATCATTAGCCGCAAAAGAAACTAAAGGAGCGTGTACTTGTGAACATTTCAGTTTTAGGTACTGGAAGCTTTGGTACAAGCCTGGCAATGGTCTTAACAGATAATAATCACGATGTACAGATGTATGGCAGAAATGAAGCTGTCGTTAAAGAAATCAATGAAGACCACACAAATCACCATTACTTGAAAAATATTGATCTGCCCGCAGCATTACAGGCTACAAATGATTTGACGGCAGCAGTGGACCATGCAGAGCTTCTCGTAATTGCAGTACCTGTCAAAGCAGTGAGGAAAATCACTAAAGATATTCAAAAGATATTAATTGAGAAAAATAAAAAAGTCCTTATTGTCCATGTGGCAAAGGGACTGGAGCTCGACAGCTATTTAAGGGTTTCAGAAGTCATCGAACAAGAGACAACACCTGAAACCGTCGAAGATATTTGTGTGCTGAGCGGCCCGAGCCACGCTGAGGAGGTTGCTCTGAAATCTCCGACGACAGTCAGCACAGCATCTCTTCATAATAAAGGCGTATCCACCATACAGGATGTATTTATGAGCAAATACTTCAGAGTATATGTAAATGAAGATCTTGTCGGCGTTGAAATCGGAGGCGCTCTGAAGAATATCATCGCTCTTGCAGTCGGTACTTTACACGGACTGAAATTCGGAGACAATGCAAGAGCGGCAATCATTACCCGGGGGCTGCAGGAAATTGCCCGACTCGGTACAAAAATGGGGGCCGATCCGCTGACCTTCTTAGGTCTTTCGGGTATTGGCGACCTGATTGTGACTGCAACAAGCCATCACTCGCGTAATTTCAGATGCGGCATCATGCTTGCGGACGGTTTGAGTCTGACAGAGGCAGAGAACAAGATGGGCATGGTAGTGGAAGGTGTGAACACCACCCGTGCGGCTTATGAATTAAGTGAGAGTTACGGTGTGGAAATGCCGATAACAAAAGTTCTGCATCAGTATCTTTTTGATGATATCAGTGAAGATGAAGCATTTTATAAGCTGATGATGAGAGAAAAAACTTCTGAATCAATCGGTCTGAAGGAACTTCTTCATGAACAATATAAAGATTGGAGTAATCAGTAATCTATGTTTGGAATATCTGCAATGGATCTTATGTGGTTGTCTTTTATATCAATGGGGTCAATGGCAGTTGCTGCAGTACTGATATATGTGGCACGCTATGTCATTAAAATCAGGGTTATAAGCATTATTGTCTCTATTTTTGCATGGGGGCTGCTACTGCTTGCCTTTATTCTGATGATACCTGTTTTAGGAGGCAGCTAGATGAAGTTGAAATATAAATTTAAATTTTTAACAGTTCTTTTTTCAGTTTTATTTTTAAGTGCTTGTCTGTATCCGGAATCCGAACAGCCGAATCAGATGCCTGATGAAACACAGATTGAAATGGTTCAGCAGGCTGTGGAAGAGTACCAGGAAGATACAGATGGACTATTACCGATTAAAACTGTTTCTGGAACACGTGAATACTTTGAGTATCAGGTGGATTTCGACAGACTTGTACCGGACTATCTCGATGAAAGACCGTCGATTTCATATGAAGGCGGCGGCTACTATCAATTTGTAATTCTCGATGCTGAAGAGAACCCGACAGTCAAACTGGCGGATTTGAGAATCACTGAAGAGATACGCTCACTGCAGCTGAGAGTCAATGGCATGGGAGACCATGTCCAGTTTGAAGAAACGATCGGTCCAAACGTTTATAAACTGGATCTTGATTTTTACAACCTGGAAGAGAACCCGACAGTGACGAGTCCGATTTCCGGCGGTGCACTGAATGTATACTACAGCGGCGGGGAAAATTTCATCGTCGACTACAGGGAAGATATCGGCAGAATCATTGAGGACAATGACCTGCAGTTTGAAACTGGTGATGATGTCCGGGAAGTATTATATGAATATACACCAATCGTTCCTATATATTCTCCTGAGATTACAGTTGATGAAAATAATGACCCTATTTTTATGACTAATGTGCATAAAAGTGCATAGTAAAGCCATTTTTCTGGCAAAAAACCATAAAATTCATTGCAGTGGTTAATCGACTGTGTTAAAGTCAAAACATAATGATAAAACTTATCATTATACTCATTATGGGAGGTGGAATAGTATGAACAAGACTGATTTAATCAATGCTGTCAGCGATAAAGCTGATCTTACTAAAAAAGAATCAGGTGCTGCAGTTGACGCAGTATTTGAATCAATTCAAGATTCCTTAAAAAAAGGTGAAAAAGTGCAACTGATCGGCTTCGGTAACTTTGAAGTCCGCGAGCGTGCTGCACGTAAAGGCCGCAATCCACAATCTGGTGAAGAAATTGAGATTGCAGCTTCAAAAGTACCAGCTTTCAAAGCAGGTAAAGCACTTAAAGACGCAGTAAAATAATTAATGAATTAGGCCTAACGGTTGATGTTAGGTCTATTAATTTATAAGGTGATATTTTCCATGGAAGCTCTTATACAACAAATAGAAAAAGATCTGAACAATAACAGTCTGAAATTACATAATGAGCCTTTCTTCACCTTCTTTACAGATGAAGAAAATATCATTCGGGATGCTCACATCTGCCATGCGGTTTTATTTTTCAATAAAGCTTTACAGGTTTTAGATGAAGAACCAGAGGATGCAGATAGGGAAGAGCATGTTTTGACCGGCGATTATTTTTTCAGCCAGTTTTATAAAATTTTAGCACTACATAATGAGTATAAAGTGATAAACGATGTGTCCAGTATATCCAAAAAAATCACTTCGATAAAATCAGCCTATGCCACATCTGATAAAAACCCCTCTTATGCTGAATTAAAAAGACTTTTATTTGCACCTCTTATTTATCTTGTAGATAATGGTTATGCACATACCAGCCTATTACAATTGATAGATCAATATATTAACAGCATTAATATTAAAAATTTACCATATATAACAAAGAGTTCAGGTGACAATAATGGATAAAGAACAACGTGTACATAAAATATTCAACGCTATATCAAAAGATTACGATCATATGAATAACATCATCAGTTTCAATCAGCACACACTCTGGAGAAATAAAACCATGTCTCACATGTTTTTAAATGATGACATGAATGTGCTTGATGTATGCTGCGGCACAGGCGACTGGACAATCCAGCTTGCTGCGAGCGGGGCAGATACTACCGGTCTCGATTTCAGCGAGAATATGCTTGAAGTCGCAAAAGATAAAACAGAACAAATGGATAATATCTCTTTAATTCACGGCAATGCAATGGACCTTCCTTTTGAGGGTGATCAATTTGATTATGTGACTATAGGATTCGGCTTAAGAAACCTGCCTGATTATGGTGCTGCCATCGCTGATTTTTATCGTGTATTGAAGCCGGGAGGTACGCTGGTCATTTTAGAAACATCCACACCGGAAAATAATTTGATCAATTCAGGATTTGAACTTTATTTCGGTAAAATCATGCCGGTGCTTGGCGGAATCATTGCCAAGAAGAGGGATGAATACGCATGGCTGCATGAATCCACCAGTTCATTCCTGTCCAAAAAAGAGCTTAAGAACATGCTGGACTCTACAGGGTTTACAAACATTAAAATAATTCCCCACACTTTAGGTACAGCAGCCAGTCATTTTGCAATCAAACCGATTGATGGGGACTGAAAATGGCCTCTATAAAAAAATATCTTGCTCCTGATTTCATGAAGGTCGACAGACTGATCAAAGAAAACTTAGAGCCAAAAGGTGTGTTATCGAATGATCTCGGTCTGGACCTGTATAAATCAGGCGGTAAAAAGTTACGTCCGACATTATCAATTCTTGCGGGGAAGCTGGGGAATCCCGATAAGATGAATGATGTCTACAAAGTGAGTGCCAGTCTGGAACTGCTTCATATGGCCACTTTAGTCCATGATGATATCATTGATGACAGTGACCTAAGAAGAGGCAAACCGACCGCATACTATAAGTATGGCTATTTCCAGGCAGTGAACACAGGTAATCTGCTGTTATCCACTGCTGTTCAAATGGTCAGTGATATAGAGCATGAAGAATTTCATAAAACATATTCCGCTGCGATAGAACAAATTGTCAGCGGGGAACTGCTTCAGTTCAATCATCAGTTTAATGAAAACCAGACATACGATGACTACTACAAGAAAATTTATCGTAAGACTGCACTGCTGATTGTTCTTAGTGTCGAGCTTGGAAGTTACGCCAGTCACCTGGATGAGGTAACGATGAGACATCTGACTGAATTCGCACATCATATCGGAGTCAGTTTTCAAATTATCGATGATTGTCTGGATTTTACCGGGGAGGAATCAGAACTCGGCAAACCGAAGTTTTCAGATCTCGCCAACGGCCATTATACTTTGCCGGTCCTTCTTCTGAGGGATAAAGATGAAGGATTCCGACAGCAATTGACAGAATTTAAAAATAATCCTGAGATGCTTGATTCACTGATAGAACAAATATTGAATTCAGACGTTCTTCATGAATCACTTAAAATCAGCTCTGAACATTACGATAAAGCGATCGGGCATTTAAGTGATATTGATCAGCCAGTCAGAGGATATTTACTCGAAATAGCAGAAAAATTGAAAAAACGTCTGAAATAAATTAACAATAAAATTAATTAATGATAATATAAGACCATAACTAATTTATAAGGAGATTTAATAATGGAAAAAACTTTTCTAATGATTAAACCTGATGGGGTACAAAGAAATCTTATCGGGCCGATTGTTTCAAGACTTGAGAATAAAGGTTTCAAAATTGCTGGTGCAAAATTGATGAATGTTTCTGAGGATCTTGCAAAAACACATTATCAGGAACACCAGGACAAGCCTTTCTTCGGAGAACTGGTTGACTTCATTACTTCAGGTCCGGTTTTCGCAATGGTATTGGAAGGTGAGAACGTAATCTCTACTGCAAGATTAGTAGTAGGTTCTACAAACCCTCAGGAAGCAGCGCCGGGAACTATCAGAGGCGACTTTGGTTTAACTGTTGGAAAAAACATTATTCATGGTTCAGACTCATCTGAAAGTGCTGAAAGAGAAATCAATCTTTTCTTTGATGAAGCTGATGTACTAGACTACAGCCTTATTAACAAAGACTGGATTTACTAAACAAACAAGGAGCTGGGTTATTACTCAGCTTTTTTTAATATAATTTTAGAGGAGAAGGTGGAATTATGAGATTTTTAACATCAGGCGAATCACATGGTCCAAAACTAACTGCGATAATTGAAGGCTTTCCATCAAACATGCCTATAGATAAAGAGCGTATGGAAGCTGAATTGATAAGAAGACAGGGCGGATATGGCCGCGGCCGCAGAATGAAAATCGAGAAGGATACATTCACATTCGGTGCAGGCGTCCGTCACGGAAAAACTCTCGGCAGTCCTATAATGATCGAATTGACTAATGATGATTTTAAGAGCTGGACGACGATCATGGGCAGCGATCCGCTAACTCCGGAAGAAGAAGAGAAAATGAAGCGTGTAATCACCAAACCGCGTCCGGGACATGCAGACCTTGTCGGCGGTATTAAATACAATGCGCGTGACTTGAGAAATGTTCTTGAAAGATCGTCAGCAAGAGAGACTGCCGCACGTGTCGCTGTTGGAGCACTTTGTAAAGAGCTGCTGCATTCACTCGATATAAATATGACGAGCCGTGTCACTCAAATTGGTGAAGTCAAAGATGAAGGTGAATATTCATACTCAGAAATCTCAGAAGGTGCGAACCAGTCTTCTGTACGTATGATTTCAGAGGAGCAGACAAAGAAAACAGAGGAACTGATTGATACAGCTAAGAAAAATGGGGATACCATCGGCGGAATCGTCGAAGTGATCATTGAAAACCCGCCGGTCGGCCTTGGTTCATATGTTCATTACGACAGAAAGCTTGATTCTAAAATTGCAGGCAGTGTCATCAGCATCAATGCGTTCAAAGGTGTGGAATTCGGTATGGGTTTTAAACTGGCACATACACCAGGTTCACAAGTTCAGGATGAGATCCTCTACAGCAGTGAAGAAGGATATACCCGCAAAACGAATAACCTCGGCGGTTTTGAAGGCGGAATGTCTACAGGCATGCCGATTGTTGTTCGTGCGGTGATGAAACCTATCCCGACTCTTTATAAACCATTGATGAGTGTTGACATCAATTCCAAGGAACCGTTCAAAGCTACAGTAGAACGCAGTGATGCGTGTGCAGTACCAGCAGCCTCCATCGTCTGTGAGCACATGGTTGCAATTGAAATGGCAAAAGCAGTATTGGATAAATTCCCACATGATAACTTTGAAGAACTGAAACAGGCTGTCGAAGACTATAAGGACAGAGCTAAAAACTTCTGATTATGAAAGAGTTTAAAACGACTTACCCTGATAATAACTACACAGTCCATGTGGGACATGATATTTTCAATGAAGTGATGAAACGTTATACATCTGAATATAACGATGTGTTCTATATTGTGGATAGAACAGTCTATGAACAATATAAAGAAGGACAGTTGCGTGATATTGAAGGTCCTATTCTTATAGACAGCGGAGAAGCAGCAAAATCTTTCAATTCATTTATCGATCTGACTGAGAGTCTGCTTGAACAGGGCATCAAACGCTCGAGCCTCGTTGTCGTCATTGGCGGCGGTGCAGCGGGGGATGCTGGGGGCTTTGCAGCTGCTGTGACTTTAAGAGGCGTGGACTTCATCCAGGTGCCGACGACTATTTTGGCCCATGATTCCGCAATAGGCGGTAAAACGGCCATCAATTCAAGCCAGGGTAAAAATCTGATCGGCGCATTCCACCGCCCGGTTGGTGTTGTTTATGACCTGGCATTCTTGAATACTTTACCGAAAAGTGAAGTTTTAAGCGGGTTCGGAGAAGTTTTTAAACATGCACTTTTAAACAGTGAAGAAGCTGTCACTGAACTGATGCGCCAGACTTCAGCCGGTCTCAGTATTGGAGCCATTGAAGGAAGCATCATTGACGGTATTAAAACTAAAATGAAATATGTCTCACAGGACGAGTTCGAATCAAGCTCGAGAAAATTTTTGAATCTTGGCCATACGTTGGGCCATGCCCTCGAATATCAATATAAGATACCGCACGGTCAGGCGATCATACTCGGTTTATATGCAATGATGTACATTTCCAACCAGACGGCTGAAAGTGAAGTTTTCGACCTGAAAAATTATCATGATTACTTTTCGGGGCTGGATTACCCGGTCGGACTGCTGGGTGAGATGGATATAGAGCAGATGATCGGCCTTATGAGACACGATAAGAAAAACACTAAAAATGAAGCAATCGGTTTTGTCTTAGTAAATGAAGATTTTTCTCCTTATTTTACTGAATTGAATATCAATGCGCTTGAAAATTATTTAAGCGGGATAAAGGAGTCCATATGAAATCATTATTAAATCATAAATTTGTCGGTAACATACAAGTACCGGGCGATAAATCCATTACACACCGTGCCTTAATGATGGCTTCCCTTGCTGAAGGGACGTCTACAATCAAATATCCTCTTGAAAGCGATGATACGTTCAGAACTTCAGAAATCATGTCTCAGCTCGGTGTAGAGATTATTGATGAAGAAGGGCAGATCACGGTCACTTCACCGGGAGCAGAAAACTTCAAGACACCGGGAGAGGTCCTGTATACTGGTAATTCGGGAACAACTACAAGGCTTCTTATGGGATTGATTTCAGGGCTTGGAATCAACGCAACGATGGAAGGAGACAACTCCATTGCCATCAGGCCGATGGACCGTGTTTCCGTTCCATTGGGAAAAATGGGCGCAGATATTTCCTTGAAAGAAGGTAAGTATCCGCCGATAAAAATAAAGCCCAGCGTATTAAACGCCATCGAATATAAGATGCCTGTTGCGAGTGCACAAGTAAAAAGTGCGATTTTATTTGCCGGTTTGTTTGCAGAGGGTGAAACGGTGATTCATGAGGAATTCAAATCACGGGACCATACCGAAATCATGCTTGAACAGTTCGGTGCGGATATCACGGTTGATGGTCTGACGGTTAAGCTTCAAGGCAACCAGACGTTAATGCCACAAGATGTTCTGGTGCCGGGGGATATATCGTCAGCTGCCTTTTTAATGGTGCTAGCGGCGATCACCGAAGGCTCTGATATTTTCATAGAGGACGTCTCTCTTAATGAATCCAGATCAGGCATCATCGATGTATTTAGACAGATGGACGCTGAAATTGAAGTCGAACAAACTTCCACTGAAGGTGAAGCGATAGGCAACGTCAGGGTGAGGCACTCTAAAAATTTAACTTCTTATGAATTGTCCGGAGATATCATTCCAAGGTTGATTGATGAGATTCCGGTCCTTGCGGTACTTGGTGCTTTCGGAAGCAAACCTAGTGTTATCAAAGACGCCAAAGAATTGCGTTTCAAAGAGACGGACCGTTTAAGGGCTGTAATAGATGAGCTGAGCAAATTCGGCATTGAATTTGAAGAATTCGATGATGGCTTTATCGTTCATCCACTTTCAAAAGTGAAATTGACCGATAATGACTTTAAAGGATATCATGATCACCGTATTATCATGATGCTCATGGTTATGGGTATCGCAGCAGGTAAGGACATCAACATTGATGACCCTTCTGCAATCAGTATTTCCTATCCTGAATTTTTGAAGGATCTGGAAAAGTTAAAACAGGCTAGATGAGAGGATATAAATAATGCAAGAACAAATTTATCAAGCCATAGATTTTTTAAATAGGGGAGAGTACCCGGAAGAAAAACTCAATCACATTATCAATAACTTGTCTCAGGTTCATGAAGAAGATGATCTGGATGCATTGTTCATACTGGGAGACGCATTAATTTCAAGCGGGCTTCATAATTATGCCGAAGAGGTATATGTTCATCTGTACAACCAGACAGAGCATGATGATGAAATTCTTGCCTACCTTACAGATCTGATGATTACTGATAATCGTCTGGACGAAGCACTCAGTTTAATCAACAGTTCAAAAAAGACGGCCACTGTCATGATGTTGAAAGCAGAAATCTTTCAACAGTTGAATATGAATGATATCGCCGTAAAGGCATTATTTGATGCAAAGGAACTGACTGATGATTCGATCATCGACTTTGCAATTGCTGAACTTTATTTCCATGATGGAGATCTGACGGAGGCCAACAGACACTACCAGTTGATGTTGAATCAGGAGATTGAACAGGTGAACCAGATTGATATCAATCTGCGACTGGCTGAAATCAACATGAATCTACTGAACCTTGAAGAGGCAAAAGCATATTTTAAAGCAGCTGATGAGGAGAACTTCACAAATGATGACTGGTATCGTCAGGCACTTTTGGAATATCAATTGCAGGAATATGATAATGCGATCATGCTGCTCGAAAAAGTTTTTGACAACGAACCATATTATATGAATGCATATATTCTATTGATGAATATTCATGAAACCCAGCATGATCTGCCTAAAGCAATTGAGATCATGCAGAAATCTCTGAAAGAAAATGATAAAAACCCCCTTGTGTATTTCCACCTTGGACGTCTGCATTTCAGAACGAATCAACCGGAAAATGCTTTGGAGTATTTTGAAAAGGCGATTGATATCGATCAGGACTATGACGATGCATACCTGATGCTCTTTGAGACACTGTTAAAACTGGACGTCACTGAAGATATCGATAATTATATAAAAGAATTCGATTATCATGCATTGTCCGGTGAATCTCTATACCTTCTCGCTAAAATATACTCTATTAATGAAGATGACGAAAAAGCGATGAAGTTTTATAAAGAAGCGTCGTCGTTGATAGGAGATTCACTGGAATTTTACGAAGATTACTTTTATTATTTAAGCGAAATCAGACATCCGCTGCGTAGAGACATCCTTGACAAACTCACAGAGCTTGAGCCGGGTAATATGAAATGGCAGGATGAAAAGGAGCGTTTGATAGATGAGGACGAAGAACCTTAAACGTGATTTTTTAGATTATGTTCTTTATCACTTTGATTTTGAAGACAGAGTCGCCGTGTGGATAATGAACTTCATAAAAGCTCATCCGACAATCATCGATTTTGTATCATTCAGTGATATGACGATAGACCGGAAACTGAGGATTGCCGAAAAAACGACCGGTCGTCCGACACTGGTATTTGAAAAAGGGTCGATAGTGACGACTGACGGTGAAGTCATTTTGCACGAACTGAACAGTAATGATAAAGAACCGGTGTTTCTGGAATTTGTTTTCGACACACCGAATAAGCGGTATGAAGAATTGAAAAATAATGAATATGACAGCAATTACAGTCATATTCACCAGCAGATTAAAAGTCTTGAAGAACAGATTGATGCAGCCCTGCTGAATAATGACAGAGATCTTTTTTATAGATTAGCTGAAGAACTCAAAAATGTCAGGGCATCTGAAAGGTGAAATCATGTTATACAATTTTAATGATATTAAGAATCTGAAGGACCAGCTCGAATTTGTCGATACTGCTGTCATTCCGTTTGTCAGTGGAGATATTGACGAACAGGCATTATCGCATGCAAACGATATTGAACTGGTGCAGCTGGTCTCAATCCAGCTAGAAAAACAGTTCAAAGGAAGAATATTCATCACTCCCGCATTGACAACTGTTTTTTCTGACACCAGCGTTTTAAAGCAGTACCATGAGCAGTTGTATGACTATGGCTTTAAAAACGTTGTCGTACTTACGCACTTGAATCTGGATGATGATTACAAGTCTATAAGACTCAATCAGATTCCATTACAGGACATGTCCAATGATATTAAGTTTGATTTGGTAAATGACGAAGTTAAAAAAGTGATGAAATCCATAATTTCCATTTGGAACAGTTAAATTTGAATACTTTTTACACAATTATCGCATAAAGCGAGCATGAAAAATTGTGAAAGCTTATTGACCGTCGGAATTTAATAGGCTAAAATTGATATGTCCTAGTTATATTTAATGTAAAAGAACGCATGTGTTTGAGGGGGGAAATTAAAATGTCGCAAAAAGTTACAAGACGTCAGTTCTTGAACTATTCCTTAATGGGTGTTGGATCATTTATGGCGGCTGGTATGATACTTCCAATGGGAAGAATGGCTCTGGACCCTTTGTTCCAGGATGAGTCAGCAGGATCAATGATAACGACAAGTGTTACAATTGATGAAATCACTGAAGAACCGATGCAGGTCGATTTCACATTTGAACAGGAAGATGCTTGGTATACAAGTGAGGTAACAGATTTTGCCTGGGTTTATAAAGATGGTGATAACATTATTGCATTCTCACCAGTATGTAAACACCTTGGTTGTACGGTTACTTGGGCTGCTGATGATAATAATCCAGATAGATTCTTCTGCCCATGTCATAACGGTTTATATGAGAAGAATGGAGATAACGTACCAGGAACTCCTCCAACAGGGCCATTGGATCAATTTGAAGTTGGCGAATCCGATGGGTTTCTTACAATAGGCCAAGTATTTCCAAATGAATTAGTATAGGAGGGAAACTAAATGTTCAATAGAATTTATGATTGGATAGATGACCGCATGGATATCACTCCTATTTGGAGAGATGTGGCAGATCATGAGGTGCCGGAGCATGTTAACCCTGCCTATCACTTCTCTGCGTTTGTCTATTGTTTTGGAGGTCTGACATTTTTCATTGTATTAATTCAGATATTATCAGGTATGTTCCTAACAATGTATTATGTACCGGATATCGTTAATGCTTGGAATTCTGTTTACTATCTTCAACATGATGTAGCAGCTGGTTTGATTGTCAGAGGTATGCACCACTGGGGTGCAAGTTTAGTTGTTGTAATGATGTTCTTACATACTTTAAGAGTATTCTTTACAGGTGCTTATAAAGCTCCGAGAGAGTTGAACTGGGTTGTCGGAGTACTATTATTCGCAACGATTCTCGGTCTTGCTTTCACAGGATATTTATTACCTTGGGATATGAAAGCATTATTCGCAACTAAAGTAGGACTGGATATTGCAGGCAGTGTACCGTTTATCGGTGATTGGATTCAGACACTGCTGGCTGGTGATGATACGATTATCGGTGCACAGACACTGACACGCTTCTTCGCTATACATGTATTCTTCCTGCCTGCTGCATTGTTTGTATTGATGGCAATTCACTTCATCATGATACGTAGACAAGGTATCGCAGGTCCACTATAGGAGAAATGGGAGGTAAAAATATATGAAACGTGGAAAAGGACTGACATTTGTCGGAGATTCCCGAATACAGAAATATGATAAACCAAAGCTCAATCGCGACTATTCAGAATTTCCCGGGCGCACAGAAGAATTTTACCCGGACTTTCTTCTAAAAGAATGGATAACAGGAGCAGTGTTCCTTATAGGATTTTTATGTCTGACAGTTGCGCACCCGGCACCGCTTGAGCGTGTTGCTGATGCGACTGATACAGGATATATTCCTTTACCGGACTGGTACTTCCTATTTCTTTATCAAATATTAAAATACACTTATGCATCCGGACCATTTAACGTTATTGGTGCAATCGTAATACCAGGTATCGCGTTTACCGCATTATTATTAGCACCTTGGCTGGATAATAAGAAAGACCGTCACTGGAAACGACGTCCAATTGCAAGCGGAATGATGCTTGTGGCAGTGGCAATTATTTTCTATACAACATGGGAATCAGTTGCTTACCATGATTGGGAACAACAGGATGCTCAGGGTCAGATTGTATTCTCGAACCTGGATGCTGAAGACCCCGTGTTTAACGAGCTGATACGTACCAACTGTACAAGTTGTCACGGTGGTGAACTTGCAGGCGGATCAGGTCCAAACCTTATTGAGCCTGAATATGACGCTGCAACTGTTGAAGCGTTCGTAAGAAACGGTGTAGGAGATGTAATGCCTGCATTCGAAGATCAGTTGACTGATGATGAGATTGTAGCAATTTCAGAATTTGTTGCAGATCTTGAAGAAGTTTCTGACGATGAAGCTCAAAACACACCGGATTCTGGTGAATAAACTTTTAAAACCCCTTTGTAAAAAGGGGTTTTTTTCTTAGGTGATTATATGAATAAAGTAATCGAATTAATGTACAACAAATGGTTTTTGGTACTATTACTAATCAGTAATTTCATAGGAACAATTTACGGTTATTACTGGTATGGCGGACAACTTTCTAACACCGAGTGGTACTTTATGCCGTTTGTCCCCGACAGCCCGACAGCCACTCTGTTTTTAAGTATATTGATCATTCTCATATTGATGAATAAAAAATGGGGACTTATTGATGCGCTCGCATTCACGACGCTGATCAAATACGGTCTATGGGCCGTGGCTATGAATCTACTGACCTTTATGGAAACAGAGTTCATCTCATGGATCGGATTGATGCTTGTCGCTTCTCACAGTATCATGGCAGTTCAGGCATTTTTATTCCTCCCTTATTTAGAAATAAAACCGATACATTTGTATATTACGGCAATATGGCTGTTCCATAATGATGTCATCGACTATGTTTACGGTCAGTATCCGGTCTATGGCCAATTGGCACAGTACAGCGATCATATCGGTTATTTTGCTTTCTGGTTGTCAGTACTTGTTCTGGTTCTGCTTTATCAGCTCGTTCCGAGGAGCAATTCGTTGACGAATGAGTGAAAATTAAAGTAAAATATAAGAAGAGATATTATAGGAGGGAATTGATTTAATGGGTATCATCATATATTTTGTAGTATTGATGATTGTTCCAATGCTAGCCCAGATGAACGTTAAATCCACTTTTAACAAGTATTCAAAAGTACGTTCTACAAGTGGTTTGACAGGCAGAGAGGTAGCAGAGGAAATTTTACATGAAAATGGTATTTACGATGTTGCAGTGGAAAGAGGACAAGGTTTTCTAAGTGACCACTATGATCCGAAAAACAAAGTAATACGTCTTTCTCCGCACAACTTCGATAAACCCAGTGTAGCAGGCACAGCCGTTGCCGCTCACGAAGTCGGCCATGCGATACAACATGCAACCGGCTATAAATTTTTAAGTTTCAGATCAGCATTGTTCCCTCTTGCACAGTTAGGCAGTAACTTTTCATACTTCTTAATCATAGCGGGTATGTTACTGACAATTGGTATGAATACTGAGTTCGGAGGATATCTGTTATGGGCCGGTATTGGTTTAATGGCTTTCGCTGTCCTATTCCAGCTTGTGACGCTGCCGGTTGAGTTTGATGCTTCCAGCCGGGCGATGAAGCAGATAGAGTCACTGAATATTGTGAATGAAAAAGAGTACAGACATGCTAAAAAAGTTCTGAATGCAGCTGCTATGACATATGTAGCGGCGACAGCAGTGGCAGTCGCAGAGCTTGTAAGATTTATTTTAATCGCAAGAAGCCAGAGCTAGACAGTTTAAACACAGTTAGATATATTCTAACTGTGTTTTTTATTTCGAAAATTTCACATAACAAAACATTTTATCTATAATAGTTATATAATAACTATTGGGGGACCATTATGAAAATTGCTTTGATTGCACATGATAAGAAAAAAGAAGCACTGATAACATTTGTTGAAGAATTTCTCGAGACTTTCAAATTGCATGATCTGTATGCTACAGGGACCACCGGCAAAAGGTTAGTGGAAGAAACCGGTCTGGAGGTCCACCGTTTTAAATCTGGCCCGCTTGGCGGAGATCAGGAAATCGGCTCAATGGTTGCAAACGGCAGCATTGATGTCATTATATTCTTCAGGGATCCACTTACAGCACAACCCCATGAACCAGATGTATCTGCACTTCTTAGACTGTCAGATGTCTATGATGTCCCGCTCGCTACAAACGAAGGAACGGCCAGTGCAGTTATTCATTACATCAACCATATAGATCGAGAGTGATAATATGAAAATAGGAATTACATGCTACCCGGGTGTCGGAGGCAGTGGTATTATAGCAACTGAACTTGGTATTCAAATGGCGAAAAGGGGCCATGAAGTCCACTTCATCACTTCAAAAGTGCCGTTCAGACTGACCATCGACCATCCAAATATATACGTCCATCAAACAGACGTGAACAGTTACAGTGTTTTCCAGTACCCGCCTTATGATATAACAATTTCCAGTAAAATTGCTGAAGTGATCAAGTATTATGATTTAGATATCATACATATGCATTATGCCGTACCTCACGCTGTTTGCGGCATACTGGCCAAACAGATGTCTAATAGCGAAGTGAAAATCATTACGACGCTTCATGGTACTGATATTACAGTACTTGGTCATGATATGACTTTGACAAGCGCCATAAAATTTGGAATTGAGTCATCAGATATTACTACTTCGGTGTCAAACAGCCTGAAAAAATATACTTATCATCTGATTAAGCCTGATAAGGAAATCACAACGGTCTATAACTTCATTGATGAGAATAAATTCAATATGGACAAAAAAGCGAGGACAGCCAGCGAGCTGAAAAATCGTTACGGCATTGATGAAGAGACGAAAGTCATTATGCATACTTCAAATTTCAGAGCAATTAAAAGAATCGAAGATATTATCAGGGCATTTAATATTGCCGTTTCACAAATCGACGCTGTTCTTGTTCTGGTCGGGGACGGACCGGAAATGAACCGGATGAGACAACTCGTTACTGACCTTGAGTTGACTGATAAAGTCATCTTTGCGGGCCAGCAGTCTGATGTCGTGCGATTTTATAAAATGTCTGATTGTTTTATGCTGTTAAGTGAGCAGGAAAGTTTTGGACTTGCTTTATTGGAGGCTATGAACTGCGGGGCTGTACCAATCGGTTCAACTGCCGGTGGTATCAGGGAAGTCATTCAGCATAAGGATACGGGTTTTATTTCCGAAATCGGTGACTTTAAAAAAGCTGCACAGTATATTGTGGAGTTATTAAGTGACGATGGAAAGTATGCAGAAATGCAGCATAGAATGCTCAATGATATCGAATCCAGATTTAAGAGTGAGAATATAATCGATCAATATGAAGACTTATACTTTTCATTAAAAGAGGATTAATGATGATGGAATTATTCAAAATCGGTGAAACAATAATAAAGAAATTGAACGATAATGGATTTGAAGCGTATTTTGTCGGCGGCTGTGTCAGGGATTTCTACATGGACAGGCCGGTGCACGATGTAGACATCACGACTGACGCGAAGCCGGGCGAAGTTGAAAAACTTTTTCAGAAAACAATCGATGTCGGAATCGAACATGGCACGATAATCGTTATGGCTGAAAACATTCCTTTTGAAGTGACTACATACCGGGCGGACGGGGCGGCTGCCGGTAATAGCGGACAGAACTCCGTCCATTTCAGCAAGCGGCTGAATGAAGATTTGGAACGCAGGGATTTCACCATGAATGCCATGGCAATGTCAAAAGACATGATATATCATGATCCCTTTTCTGGAAGAGATTCCATCGAGAAGAAGGAAATCATTACTGTAGGGGCACCTGACGACAGATTCGGCGAAGATGCACTCAGAATCATCAGAGCGATCCGGTTCATGTCCGTCATGAACTTCTCAATAGAATCAGCCACTGAACATTCAATGATACAAAACGCGTATGCAGTAGGTAATGTTTCTGTCGAACGCATCGTTTCAGAGCTTAAAAAGACATATTCCGGTACGGGGTTGAAACAGGCTAAAGAAAAGCTCGTTCAGACCGATCTGATAAAATATATTCCATTTTTTAAATATGTCAATCATGTGGACTATCTGCATTCCGCAACCGGTGACTTTTTGGATGAGCTCATCATACAATCGATAAAAGATGAATCATTGATTGAAAGGATCAATGATTTAAAAATTTCCAATGCAGAAAAGGATTTTGTGAAAAACAGCCGATCATTGTTTGTGGCTGTCAAAGACGGTGAGTCACCAAGAAAGATTGCTTATCAATACCTCGAAGACGTGATACTGAGATTTATAAAACTGGGACGGGACAATGATTTAAGTCAAAATATGTATGTACTGGACGACGCGCTCAGTTTACAGCCGTCACTTACAATCAGAAGTAAGAAAGACCTTAAGATCAATGGCAGACATTTAATCGAGCTGTATAATATGAAAAGCGGTCCCTGGATAAAGGAATGCTTGAATATAATTGAAAACGAAGTACTATTTGAAAGGATAAATAATAATCACAGCGATATTATCAATTGGGTGAAAAGACATGTTGAAATTGGACCAGAAAGTATTAAAGTTATTGAATAAAGAACAGTTTTTATCCGGACAAAAGATAGCTGATGAACTGGGTGTTTCAAGGACAGCTGTCTGGAAATCCATTCAAAGTTTAAAGAAAGACGGATATAAAGTGCGATCTATGACGAATAAAGGTTATATGCTGACCGAATCGTCTGATAAGCTGAATGAATCAGTGCTGTCTTCCATGGTTTCACAATCAAATTTATTTACAGATATCATTTACCGTGAATCTGTCGGTTCGACTCAGAAAGTCGCATTTCAGAATATCACGGAAAAACATGAACCTTTCATTGTCGTATCAAATGAGCAGACTGAAGGCAGAGGGCGCTTCAACAGAGAGTGGCTGTCACCGAAAAGTTCAGGATTATATATGTCTGCAGTGTTAAAGCCCGATATCAATCTCAATGAAATCATCAAGTTCAATTTATTCATTTCCCTGGCCATTGCAAGAGCTATAGAAAAATCATTCAACCTGAAGGCGGGTATCAAGTGGCCGAATGATATATATATCGATAATAGAAAAGTATGTGGATTTCTAACCGAGGTCATCAGTGAGAACAGCATGATTCAGACTATAATATGCGGCATCGGTATCAACCTTTATGAAACAGAAGTTATAAAAGAAATACAAAATGCCACTTCCATCGAGAGTGAATTGCTTAAAAATGATAGAATAGGTATTGGTATCGAATTGTTTTTGAATCATTTGGTCAAAGAAATTGAGCATTACTATGATTTATTTTTATCCGTTTCATTTTCGGCTGTTAAAGATGACTGGGTTTCCAAATCCATCATTTTCGGTCGTGAGATGAGAATTACTGAAGTGAATCGTACGTTCATGGGTAAACCCGTTGATATTACAGATGACGGCTTTTTAATTGTGGCTGATGAATCGGGTGAGATACATAAAATCATAAGTGCTGATATCGAATTTTAAAAATTGGTGATATTTAATGATTAATCAGAAGTTTGCTGTTGTGGATTTAGAAACAACAGGTAATAACAAAAGTAAAGACAGTATCATTCAACTGAGTATCGTATTTATAAACAACAGAAAAATCGTTGATCAGTATTCTACTTTTTTAAGTGACAATACCGATCTTTCGGTTTTTATTCAAGAATTGACAAATATCGATGAATCCATGCTGAAGGGTGCACCTGCCTTCAAAGATATCGCAGCAGAACTTTATGATAAACTGCATGACTATGTATTCGTTGCACATAATGTCGATTTTGACCTGGCTTTTCTGCAGAACCATTTCAGTCAATGTCATTTAAACTATTCACCAAATCTGTCGATTGACACAGTCGAACTGTCAAAAATATTTTTACCGGCGGAAAACAGTTTTCAATTAGCTGAAATCACATCCACAATAGGTATAAATTTATCAAATGCCCACAGGGCGGATGAAGATGCCTATGCCACCGCAGAATTGTTTTTATATTTGCTGGATAAGATGGAACAGACGAACAGTGAAACATTGAAGCAGTTGTATCACCTCTCCAAACACTTGAGGTTCAGCCTCGCAGATCTGATATTCAGCCTGCTGTCAGAATCGAATCTGGAAAAACCCGGAAAGGGCTTAAAATTGTACAATGACTTCTATATCAGAGAAACAGGATTTTCCAATTATAAAGTACCGGCAGTCACTGTCCGTGAACTCTATGATAAATATGTGAATTACAGAAATATTGAACATAGGGAAGACCAGCTTAAGCTGGCCAATGAAATATTCAGCCATTTTGAAAACAGGGAACACCTGGCAATCGAAGCATATACCGGTGTTGGAAAAACAAGCGCGCTTTTAATTGCTGCCATCAGTTTTTATTCCCTGTATGATGAACAGATACTCGTGTCCACATCCAGGAAGATCCTTCAGAACCAGATGGTGAATAATGAGCTGCGACTGCTGACGGAAGCACTCGATTTGAACATTGACTATGTGAACTTAAAAGGTCGTGAAAATTATTTGGATTTGAACGCTGTCAGTTCATTGCTCGAAACTGAAGACAATAATCCTGAAGTTGTACTGCTTAAAATGAGGCTGCTCACATGGCTGTTGGAGACAGAAACAGGAGACTTGTCCGAAATCGGCCTTAAAGGCCCGGAAGAAGCATATTATAAAACGATGCTGATACAGACCGGTAAAACCCATAACCATTATTATTTTGACCGTGCTTTTGAAAAGGCGGATAAAGCGCCTGTCGTTTTTACCAACCATTATTTCATACAGGACTGTATGGAACTGCTGAGTCATTCAAAGTATCTGATCATCGATGAAGCACACCAGCTGAACAATTCATTAAATCAACGTACACAGACAGAATATAATTATCAAAGTATGAAATTTTTCGTCGGGCAGGTGGGAACGCCGAGGCAGAACAGGCTTCTGAGTTCTTATATTGAAAACAATGATTTCAAGTCCGCATATTTATTGGAAGAATTGATGGAAAAGCTTAACCAGCATGTGGATATGCTTTTTGATGCGATACAGGCGAATAATATTAAAAGCGTTCAAATTATTATTAATCGATCAAAAGAGTTTTGTTCTATATTTTTAGGTACCATCCGGGGTACGAACCAGTACCAGGCTTTATATAACCATATACATTATTTTCAGACGACACTGGATGATTTGAACCGGGCGATTGAAAGTGGAAATTATAATGTGGTGAATGATAGGAATATACAGCGGGTCAAATTTTTTGTAACCAACCCGAAGTTTCAGCTGCTGCATGACGGGCACCATGTAAAGTCATTGGTCATGATGTCAGGTACTTTGGAAGTGAAAGGCTCGTTTAAACATCTGGATTATGTATTTGGCAGTACGCCGTTTAATACTTCTATCATCAAAGATGAAACACTTTTTAATAACACTAAGCTGTTCATTCCGGAGGATATACCCGCTTATGATCAGAATGATGATGAATATTTGTATGCATTAATAGACTATTTGTCCATGTATCTGATTGAGACCAACAGCAAGCTGCTCGTCATTTTTTCAAACTACGAACTGCTCAATAAAGTGTACGAAGTCACAAAAGAGGTTGAGCTGTTCAATGATTTTGTCGTGTTAAGACAGAACCGTTCAGCGTCACACGATAAATTGCTGCTTCAGTATAATCAGTTGGAAAATGTTTTGCTGCTGGCCACATCAAGCTTCAGTGAAGGTATCAATATTGAAGGAACGGATGATAAATGCATCATGCTGTCAAAGCTGCCTTTCCCCATTCCAAAATATAATGATTTCAAACACTTTTACAGTGATGACCTGCCACAGGCGGTGTTCCAGTTCAGACAGATGATCGGTCGTGTCAAAAGGAATAAAAAGGATAATGGCCTTGTTCTGTTGCTTGATAACAGGATTTTGTCAAAACCATACAGAAATGCATTTTTAAAGTATTTTCCCGAAGGAAATATAGTTAAAGGTTCACGCAATACTTTCAAACAGTACCTGAGTCATTTATAATTAGTATATCCAAATAAAATAACATAATTAAAAGGAGCAGAAATATGGAACTCTCTCAACGCATTCAAAATTTAACACCGAGTCAAACACTGGCTATCACTGCCAAAGCTGCAGAACTGAAAGCGAGCGGTGTTGATGTGATTGGTCTAGGCGCAGGTGAACCCGACTTTAACACACCTGATGAAATCATAGAAAAGGCATTTGAAGCTGTAAAAAATGGTGCAACCAAATATACAGCTGCAGCGGGCATTCCTGAGCTTAAAGAAGCAATATCCAAAAAGATGCTTAGAGATCACCAGCTGCAGTACGGTAAGGATGAAATATTTGTCGCGTCCGGTGCAAAACATGTATTATATAATGTTTTTCAGGCTTTGATCGACAATGGAGATGAAGTGATCATTCCTTCTCCTTACTGGGTAAGCTACACTGAGCAGGTTAAGCTTGCAGAAGGTACGCCGGTGCTTGTTTACACGGATGAATCCACTTCATTCAAACTGACTCCGGAGCTGTTAAAGGAGAATATTACAGATAAGACGGAAAGTACTTATGCTGAATTCGCCGAACAACCCGACAGGTATGGTCTATTCCAGAGAAGAACTGGCAGCACTTGCCGAAGTCGTTGCCGAGAATGACCTGATTGTAGTTGCCGATGAAATTTATGAAGTTCTAGTATACGGTACAGAACATTACTCGATTGCATCCATCAATGAAGATATGAAAGCACGTACGGTCGTCATCAACGGTGTGAGTAAATCACACGCAATGACAGGCTGGAGAATCGGTTATGCTTGCGGTGACAAGGCTCTGATCAAGGGACTGACAGGTCTTGCAAGCCAGTCGACTTCAAATCCGGCCACACCGTCACAGTGGGCGGCAGTGGCAGCTTACGAAATGGATTTGTCATTCCTGACTGAATTCAATGAGACTTTTAAACAGAGAAGAGACCATGCTTACAGTCTTCTTGAAGAAATTCCGTACACCACTTGTATTAAACCGGAAGGTGCATTCTATCTGTTCCCTAATTTTAAAGAGTGCACAGATAAGATGGGTTATGATACTGTAGATGATTTCGTCAAAGATCTGCTTGAAAATGTCCATGTTGCTGTTGTTCCGGGATCCGCTTTCGGCCTGGAAGATAATATACGCATCAGCTATTCTACTAGTGAAGAAGTCATGACAGAAGCGATTACACGAATTAAAAATTTTGTAACAGAAAGATTAGAAGGAGTTTAGGAATGAAGATTACGATTAAAGAATCACCGAAATATGAAGGACAGGAAGTAACAATCGGCTGTTGGCTCCTTCAAAAGCGAGGCAGCGGAAAACTTCAGTTTTTACAGCTTAGAGACGGATCCGGATTTATGCAGGGCGTCGTTGTAAAAGCAAATGATGAAGATTTGTTTGCAGTCGCAAAAGGACTCAACCAGGAAACATCAATGTATGTCACAGGAACTATCAAAAGTGATGACCGCTCATCTTTCGGTTATGAAATGGAAGTCAGCAATATAGAAATCATCCAGGAGGCTGATGGCTATCCGATTACGCCTAAAGAGCACGGTCCTGAGTTTTTACTGGATAACCGCCACTTGTGGCTGCGTTCAAGAAAACAGCATGCTGTTATGAATATCAGAAACCAGATAATCAAAAGCACGCATGACTATTTCTTTGAAAACGGCTTTAAGAAAATAGATTCACCAATTTTGACGAACAGTTCACCTGAAGGGACGACAGAGCTTTTCCATACGAAATACTTCGATGAAGATGCTTTCCTCTCCCAGAGCGGTCAGCTGTATGCTGAAGCTGCTGCGATGGCACATGGTAAAGTATTTACTATGGGACCGACTTTCAGAGCTGAAAAATCCAAAACACGCCGTCATCTGATCGAATTCTGGATGATCGAACCTGAGATGGCATTCTTTGAGCATGATGACAGTCTGGAAGTTCAGGAACAGTACATCGAATATGTAGTTCAAAATGTACTTGAACACTGTAAACTGGACCTGGAAGCGCTCGGCAGGGAGACTGCTGTATTAGAGAAAATAAAGGCGCCGTTCCCGAGAATCTCATATACTGAAGCAATTGATCTGCTTCACGAGAAAGGTTTCGATGATATAGAGTGGGGCGATGACTTCGGTGCGCCTCATGAAACGGAAATCGCTAATCATTATGACAAGCCCGTATTCATTGTCAACTATCCAAAAGCCATCAAATCATTCTACATGGAAGAAAACCCCGAAGATCCGCGTACCGTACTGTGTGCAGATCTGATTGCACCGGAAGGTTATGGTGAAATCATCGGCGGCAGTGAACGTATTCATGACTACGATACTTTAAAACAGCGCATCGAGGCATCCGGTCTGGATGTCGATGCTTATGAATGGTATCTGGACTTGAGAAAATACGGCAGTGTGCCGCATTCAGGATTCGGACTCGGCCTTGAGAGAACAGTTGCATGGTTATCCGGGGTTCAACACGTCCGTGAAACTTCACCGTTCCCTAGACTGTTAAACCGCCTGTATCCTTAATAAAACATGTAAACATAGAGCAGTGTGTAACAATACAATTGTACACACTGTTCTTTATTAGAAAGAAGGTTCAATTGTGATTGATAAGTATATACGCAATATAACTTTCCCGGTCAATAAAATACTCTTTGACCATTACAGCGAACTTGACCTGGATGAAAGTGAGCTGATCATACTGATTAAACTTATGCAGCATCATACTGATTCACAGCCGCTGCCTGATATAACCAAATTGATCGAAGGAACAACACTGAATACAAAGTCAATCAACATGATCATCCAGCAGCTGCTCACTAAGGAATTTATAAAAATATATAATGAAACCGACGGGCAGCAGCACTCTGAACTGTTGAGTGTTGAACCTACATATAAAAAGCTCGAAGAATTTCTGTCACTTGAAAAAAAGCCTGAAGCAGATGCCTCACAAATTCAGGAACTGTTTTCATTCATAGAAAATTTATACGGCAGGGCGCTGTCTCCGAATGAGTTTCAAAGAATGAACAGCTGGCTGGAAGATTCCGGATATTCGGTCGATATGATTAAAGAATCGGTCAATCTTGCCTATAAGAATCAAATCACTTCACTGCAGTATGTTGAAAGAATATTAAACAATCTGAATCATACGCCGCTCGAACCGAAAAAAGAGCGGCCGCCGATCAGAAATTGGCTGAAAGGAGAAAGTTTGGATGATTAGTGGTAAAAAGACTGTTGAAATGCTGGATGTTATCGACTCAATGTTCCCGGATGCAGAGGCGGAACTGAATCACGATAATACATTTGAACTGACCATCGCTGTACTGTTGTCGGCACAGGCAACGGATAACCACGTCAATAAAGTGACGAAAAGTCTGTTTGAAAAGTATAAGACGCCTGAAGATTATGTGGCGGTGCCGCTTGAAGAAGTCCAAAATGATATACGTACAATCGGACTGTTCAGAAATAAAGCGAAAAATATCCAGAAATTATGCCGGGATCTAATAGATAAATTTGATGGGGAAGTACCTGAAAATTACGAAGATCTTGTGAGTCTGGCGGGTGTGGGGCGTAAGACGGCGAATGTCGTGCTGTCCGTTGCATTTGATGTACCGAGAATCGCTGTCGACACCCATGTTGAACGGGTGAGCAAGAGGCTCGGTATTGCAAGATACAAAGACAATGTCACCCAGGTCGAAGAGACACTGATGAAGAAAATACCAAAAGACAGATGGAGTAAAGCCCATCATCAATTGATTTTCTTTGGGCGGTACCACTGCCTTGCAAGAACACCAAAGTGTGAGACATGTCCTTTACTGGATGACTGCAGAGAAGGGCAGAAACGTATGAAAAGAAAATTGAAGACAGAGAAATGAAAAAAGGTCCAAATCCTGTTCAATAACAGGGTTTGGACCTTTATTTATATTATGCTGCGTCATCTTCCGCTTCTTCTGAGGTGTCACCGTTACTTTCAGATTCTGCCGGCTCCTCCGGCTCGGTTTCTTCTTGTGTTTCATCCGTATTGTTCTGTGATTCTTCAGCCGCTTCTTCTTCGTTGCCACTGTTTTCAGCCGGTTCGGTTTCCTGAACCGGTTCCTCGGTTACATTGCTTTCTTCTGACTCTCCGCCGGTGACCGGTGTTTCCTCTTCTGCTTCATTATAATTTTCTTCAGAAGTATCATTGTTGTTTTCATTGTCATCGCTGTTCCAGTACCAGTTCCAGCTGTTCGAGTCGTCCGAACCGTTGTTTGATCCGTTTGACCCGTTGTTTTGTGATTCATACTGTTCAATATCTTCGCTGCCCTGAACGGCAAGTTCCCCGTTGCTCAGTCTGACGACACTTTCAGGCTGTTCGAAGTCCTGTCCGTTGTACGTGCTGATCGTCTGCATGATGTCCCTGAAGAACCACTGCGGTGTAATGTGTTCATCTGTGCCGACAAACGATGTTTCGCCGCCGTCTTTAGTCGTATTGAATCCTGACCAGACACTCAGCGTATATTCAGGTGTGTAACCGACGATCCAGGCATCTTTTGCCGCATTGTCCGGCAGGTTCTGTTCTTCACGCAATTCTCTTGAATATGAAGTCGTTCCTGTTTTTGCTGCAATATTCAAACCATCCATGGAAATGTAATCGGCACTGCCGTATGGCTGGAATGTATCTTTCAGCATGTCTGTCAGCATGTAGGCTGTATAGTCTTCCATCGCCTGGTGCGATTCGTGTTCAAACTCCACTGTATCTCCGTCATTCGTTACAATATGTCTTACTGCATGGGCTTCATTATACTCTCCGTTGTTGCCGAGCGTCGAATATGCTTCAGCCATCTGCAACGGACTGAAAGCAGACTGGTTACCACCGAGTACGTCGTTGAAGGACACATCATAGTCCCCGTCATTTTTATTCGAATAATCCAGACCGACTTCCGATGAAAATTCTTCCGGTGTACTGTCATTCGTTTCATCCTTGACCGTCTCGTATGCTTTGACCGCCGGAACGTTGTAACTTCTGCTGAGTGCATTGCGCATGGTCACCTGGCCGTGATCCTGCATATCGTAGTTATATATGCTGATCTGGTCGAATCCTTCCGGTGAGTATTCATATTCATCATCGATGGTCTGATCCGTGCGCCACTCAAGTTCTTCTATCGCCGGGCCGTAGGACAGAAACGGCTTCATCGTGGAACCTGTATTTTTTGCAACAAGCGCCTGGTTATGATCGACAACTTCCTGGTAGTCACGTCCGCCGGAAATTGCCACGAGCTCACCTGACTGCGTATCTAAAACAGTCGACGCGATATCAAAAGCATCATCCTGAAATTTCGGGTTGTAATAATATTCCCTGTTGTCCGTCAGATCCTGGAGATTTCTCTGTACATTGGCATCCATATTCGTATATACCTGAATACCGCTCGCCATCAATTCGCTGATATCTCTGTCGCTGAAACTGTCATGCTGTGAAATTTCATTTTTGATGAAGTTGATGTATGAAGCGTACTCCGGGTCTTCGGGTTCGGTCGATGCTCTCTCATCATCGCTGCGGTCTACAAGGTTTGAGTATAAGTCATGGTTCTGTGCTTCCTCGTATTGTTCCGGACTGATGCGTTCATGTTCGTTCATCAGTCTCAGCACTATCTGTGCCCTGTCGGCACCGCGGTTATCCTCGACATACAGATTGTATCTGTTCGGCAGCTGCGGCAGACCTGCAAGGTAAGCAGACTCCGCAAGATTCAGGTCTTCGAGTTCCTTGTCGAAATAATATAAGCTTGCTGTTCTGATGCCGTAAATACCGTCGGAATAATAGATTTTGTTCAAGTACATTTCGAGTATTTCATCTTTGGAATATTCCTGTTCCAGTCTGTAGGCAAGATATGCCTCCTGCGCTTTTCTCTCAAGGGACTTATCGTCGGTCAAAAACGTTCTTTTAACTACCTGCTGGGTGATTGTACTCGCCCCTTCGGAACCAAAACCGTCAAAGACGTTGCTCAGCACCGCAGATCCGAGTCTCCAGAAATCGATTGCCCCGTGTTCGTAGAACCGGTTGTCCTCGACCGCCAGTACCGCATCAATCACATGATCCGGCACATCTTCTATATCGACGAGTTCACGCTTTTGACCTTGATAGACCGTGGTGACGAGTTCATCGTTGCGGTCGTATATCTGTGCCGGCACCGGGTCCCTCAATTTTTCATCACTGAAGGCAGGCGCCCTTGAAGCGTAGTAGGCAAAGAGCATTGAGCCGAGCACTAAAAAGACAAGACCGATCAGCACCGTAAATATGATGACTCTTTTGATTATTGATTTTTTACTCATCTTCTCTTTACTGCCACGCTTTTCCCGGGATTGTTTGGACCCGGTACTTCGTTTATAGTTATCTTTCATTAAAATTCTCCATTCCGAAAATAAATTTCATCCACCGCAGCCAAATAATCGATGCGTGGATTCATACCTTGTTTAAGTATGTAACTGCCTGATTTAATATCATCATAGGCAATGGATTTGCGCGCGCCGTCAAGATAATTTTCCCAATGTGTCAAAAATATGCCGAACGGCATCAAATAAGTCTCATCGAAGCTTGAGAAGCGTATAATAAGAAATACGATTCCGCCGTGTTCATAACACTGCTTCATGTGATCCACCTGATGGGCATGGATATTTATAAAAGGAAAGCGCGTTTTATTCTTCGTTTCCTTAGCTTCAAAGTCGATATATCTGGTTTTATAAATTCCATTATAATCACTTGTCGACGGTGTTTTGAAATAGGCTTCATCAATCTTTGCCTTATTTCTCGACGGATAGTCCACATTGACGATCTGAACCGGTGTCGGTTTTTTATGGATGACCGCACGGGACGTCTGCAAGTAATAATTATTCGTGATATCCAAATCCTTTTCAAGGGTCATGCCACGCTGACCATATTTTACTCTGTTGTCAGGTTTTGATTTGCGGCTGTTAAAGTACTGTCTTGGTTTAATACCTTTCGGATACTTCATGTGCATCGCCTTTCATTATAATATATGTCATAATATTATACATTAATAAGCATCGATTAAACCAATGAATTATTATAAGGAGTGTGACATTTTTGTCAAGTAATCATACTAACAGCGCGTATGTTCAACTAATGGACACGATTTATGAAAGATATCATAAAGCACTGGACGGATATGAATTTGATTTTGAAACCGAGATTGAGCCGTTTTTAGAAGAAAATAAAGATCTCGCTTCCAATATATTGAATTTCGACACGGACTCAAGATTCCACGACAGCACCAGGGAAAAGGCATCCGGTGAACTGATGGAACTGCTGATGGCGTGCCATACGTCCAGATTCCGCGAGAGGCATTTCTACGAGAAGTATAAATTCATCAACCTGTGGCTGAAACATGCGAAAGAAGAGGGATTGATGTGAGAATACTGATCAGCGGCTACCGCCCGTATGAGCTGGGCATATTCAAATCGGACCAGGATGAGGTGAAAGTGCTGAAAGCTTTCATCCGTTCAAAACTGCTTGAATATATAGATGAAGGGGCGGAGTGGTTCATCATCCAGGGCAATACCGGCATTGAACTGTATGCTGCAGAAGAGATCCAAGAGCTGAAAAAGGACAACTACGATGTTAAGCTCGGGGTACTGATGCCGTTTTATCAGTATGATGAGCGATTCAATGAAAATGACCAGCTTATCCTTCAGTCGGTGCTGTCGAATGCAGACTTCAAAGATTATATATACAAGAAACCATACAGCAACCCGGGCATGTTTAAACACATCAACCGCTTTCTGATTTCCAATACGGACGGGGCGATGATCGTCTATGATGAAGCGGCCGATTCGAAAGTGCGTTTTCTTTATAATCAAATACTTGAATTCCTCGAAGATAATCCTTATAATATTGAAAGAATACAATTTGATGAGATAAACAGCTATATTGATTCCAGGTTTGATAATTAAGAGGTGAGGCAATGAGTGAAACGACTTTAAAATTGTCCGCAAAAGACATTTTTGAAAAAGAGTTCGAGAAGTCGGTCAGAGGTTTTAAACCCATCGAAGTGGACAGCTTCCTTGATGATGTCATCAGTGACTATCAAAAGATGTCAGACATGAATAATAATGTAAAACGGTTGGAAGAAGAAAATGCTCGCTTGAAAAAAGAAGTCGAGGATTTAAGGATACGGGTCGCAACAAATTCCCGTTCCCAGGAAAACCAAAGTCAAAATCATCAAATTGATATTTTGAAAAGATTGTCAAGCTTAGAAAAGAAAGTTTTTGGTCAATCAAAAGTAAATTAAATTAATTTCGGTATCTCGGATAATCGCTATATCTTTAAAGGTATAGAGGAAAGTCCATGCTCACACGCACCTGAGACGGGCGTAGTGTTCGTGCCTGATGAAACAATAAGTCAGGGCAGTTCGTGAATAACGGCTGACGGCAGTGAAATGACCTAAGTGTCACTATACGGTCAGAATAGCTATAAAGTGCCACAGAGACGAGCTTATTATGAAAATAATAAGATGGAACGCGGTAAACCCCTCGAGTGAGCAATCCAAACAAGGTAGGAGCACTCTCTGCCGGGAATTCAACCCAATGAGAGATATTACAGATGTAATATAGACAGATGATTATCACCAATGTGCGAGTGTGACTAGTACACGCCTGCAGCACAGCGGGACAGAACATGGCTTACAGAGATACCGGACTAGAGATAAGCTCTCCATTTTGATGGAGAGCTTTTATTTTATATAATGAGACTAATGCAATATAAATCAGTAAGTCGGAGGATAAATTATGAATTTTAAAATGCTTGCAAACACCCCCATGGGTCTGGAAAAAGTCGTGGCGAATGAAATTGAAACACTCGGGTATGAAACGACACTGGAAAACGGCCGTGTATATTTTGACGGCGATGAAGAGGCAATTGTCAAAGCGAACTTGATGATGCGCACTGCAGACCGCTTCAGAATCATCATCGGTGACTTCAAAGTGGATACGTTCGATGATCTGTTTGAAATGACGAAGGCCCTGCCGTGGTCTGACATACTCGGGCCGGATGCGGAATTCCCGGTGACGGGGCGGTCCCACAAATCCACTTTATACAGTGTGCCGGACGTTCAACGTATCGTTAAAAAAGCGATTGTCGAAAATCTGAAGGATGCATTCAGCTTAAGCGGCAAACTGAGTGAAACGGGAGCGCGCTATAAAGTCGACGTCAACATATTGAAAGACCGCGCAGTCCTCACGATTGATACAAGCGGGGATGCACTGCATAAAAGAGGGTACAGACGCGAGCAGGGCGAAGCGCCGATCAAGGAAACGCTTGCTGCGAGCATGCTGAAACTTGCCAATTACGACGGCACGAAGCCGCTGTACGATCCATTCGCAGGTTCCGGCACCATTGCGATAGAAGCGGCACTGATGGCGCTGAACATCGCACCCGGGGCAAACCGCACTTTTGACAGTGAAAGCTGGGATATCATTCCGGAGGAGCTGTGGGAAGAGACACGGATGAAACTTGAAGAGGCAGCACTCTATGATAAAGAAGTCATCATCCATGCATCAGACATCGACCCGCATATGATCGAAGTTGCCAAAACAAATATTCTGGAAATCGGCCTGCAGGATAATATCAAGCTTGCGATTACGGATATTCACGACTTATCGATTGACCATGACAATGTACAGCTTGTGACGAACCCGCCTTACGGCGAACGTATCGGGGAAGCAAAAGAAGTCGAGGCAATGTATACGAAAGTCGGGGAACTGATGTCGAGACATCAGGATATGAGTGTGTATTTAATGACATCCAATAAGGAATTTGAACATATTGTCGGTAAAAAGGCGACGAAGCGCAGAAAGCTGTTCAACGGTTATATCGAAACGACTTTTTATCAATATTGGGGGAATCGGTAAACAGTGAGCGAAGAATTAAAAACACTTAACGTTTTATACAAACTGAAAAAAGAGATTCTCAAATCACAGAACGAAACGCTCGTGTCTCAAATCGACCATGCGATTTTAAAAACATATAAAGACCAGTTGGTCTTCTCATTCATCGGCCATTATTCAGCGGGGAAATCCTCACTGATCAATTATTTGCTGGAACAGGATATTCTGCCGTCTTCCCCCGTGCCGACAACGAGCAACACTGTTGCGGTACAAATCGGGGATGATACGGAAATCAGCGCCTTTTTAAACCAGTATCAATACGTTGCGGTGAAGGATTACGAAGAACTCCGCACATTGAATACTAAGGACATCGATATCAGTGCAATCAATATCGATGTTCAGCATGATGATTTCAAAAACAATACGGTACTGCAGGATACACCGGGCGTCGATTCCAACACAGACAGCCACAGGGACGCCACAAACCGTTTTTTACTTAACAGTGACTTCATATTCTTCACAGTGGAATACAACCACGTTGAGAGCGAGCACAACATGGCACTATTGAAAGAATTATCGATGATGGGCATCCCTTTAATACTGATCATCAACCAGATTGATAAACATGATGACCGGGAAATTACGATGGACACTTTTCTGTCAAGAATAAAAAACACATTGAAGGACTGGCATATCAGCCTTCATGACATATTTACAACGAGCATTTATGAATCACCGTACAACCAGGTCGGCGAGTTGAAAACTTTCATACATGACCTTGAAAGTAAAAGGCGGGCGCTGCAGGATGATTATTTCAACAGAATTACAAAAACGATTGAAAACAGCCAGTTGGACTACCTGGCCGAGAAATTCGCCGATTTGGAAAGCGGTCTGGAAGAAATCGACACACATGATATCGAAGCGGTCAAAAGTCATATCAAGTTCCTCAACCAGGAAATGGAGAAATCGAAAGTCGAGTCCCTTCACAATGATGAAGCGTCTTTAAATGCCCATGTCAAAGAGTCGGCAAAAAAGATTGTAAGGGACAGCTACATCTTCCCTCATGAAGTCAAAAGTGCCGTCACCCACTACTTAAACCTCATGGCGGGGGAAGTCAAAATACCCGGGCTGTTCGGCAAAAAGAAAAAAGAAGCGGAAATGCTCCGCGAGTCGAAAGCGGATATCGAGCAGAATTTAAACAACATATTCAAAACTGAAATCAATGCGCCGATCAACAGTTTTTTCGGCAGTCTCGGGCTGACCGGTCACCCGTTCAAATATGAATTCAACAATGAGCTGCTGATCGAGGAAGAGATTACCCATCTGAACAACCAGTTCATTTTGAATTATTTGGATAAGTTCAAAGCGAACATCGTCAGTGATGTGTCGAACGCTGTCATGGCCCATCTGCCGCTGATGGAAAAATCGGATGCAGGTGAACTGAAAGAACAGTCACAGCTGGATGACAATCTCGACAGATATGAAAACATATTGAAACTGCTGACGCTTCAGAATTCGATAGAAACAACGAGCTACCGCCATTTTTACATTCATATGGATGATGAGATCGATAAGCTGAACCTGACTGAAGCAGTCGAATTGGACGCAGCTTCAGAAAACGCCGCCACCCAGGAAGATCTGACGGATGACTTTAAATTCACCGACGAAGGCGGGGTCGACCTCGATTATTATTATGCGGTCATCGACAAGCTGGATGATAAGATGCGTTACAGCGATTTCCACAGAGTGATTGGCGATAAGCTCGAACGCATCGACAAAGGCAAGGCGAACATCAGTGTATTCGGCGGTTTCAGTGCGGGAAAGACCACTTTCATCAATGCTCTGCTGAATAAAGCCCACCTTGCCATGAGTCCGAACCCGACGACGGCAACAATTACGGAAATCAATAACAACGAATCGAGCGAAATACTGTTCAAAACAGAGCAGGACCTGATCGACACGCTCGAAATGCTTTCCAATCAGAGCCATGATTCAGTGGAAGGATATTTCAAATGGATTAAAAAAGAACGCCAAAATGTACCGGAGACATACAAACCGTTCCTTGACGGCATTTTGAACAAGTACGAGGCATATAAATCAGACCTCGGCAAGAAGATGGAAATAGATACAGACAGTCTGATCAGTACAGTCAGTGCCGATGAAGATTCAACTTTTGTCCATAAGGCATATGTCTCCCTGCAAAATGAAATTACCGATAAATACACTTTGATCGACTCGCCGGGCATCAACTCGATCAACCAGAGACACACGAAAGAAACGAGAAACATTATTGCAGACAGTGACCTCATCATCTATGTCTCATATTACAATCATGTGTTCTCAAGAAGTGATGAAGCATTTTTAAAGTATATACAATCTATCAAAGGCGAAGATTTTCCGATCATATTCATTATTAACGCTGTGGATCTGATGCGGAGTGAAGCGGATAAAAACCAGGTCATCGACTACATGTCGAATGCTCTGATTTCTCTTGGCATCACCAATATGATCTTCCCGGTATCAAGTAAGCGTGCACTCAACTCCGAAGACCCCATGTTCGATGAAGCTAAAGAGAACATACTGAACATCACTGATAAACTCGCTTCCAATGTGCAGGTCCAGTCCATCAGAGAGACGGCACAACAGCTGAAGTTAAACATCGAGAGCAACATCCGTCAGTATGAAAATGCAGATCTTGAGCGGACACGTATAGAAACCGGCAGGCAGAATGTACTGTCAGACCTGGAAACATTCAGCGCATTCAGCATTCAGAGCAATCTGCACCAGGAGATTGATGTATTGCTGTCGTTTATCAATAAGCGGTTTGAACTGAAATTATACGATTATTTAAAAGGCCTGATAACCGTTTCTGACATGCAGGATAAAAACTATCTGGTCAAAAATGAATCGCTTCTTAAAAACGAACTGGAACATTTCCTGACGATTGAAATCAGTACCGTGTTCAACACCGTCTACCGTCAGGCTGAAGAACTGATGATTCAAAACATTACACAGTATAACGAAAGATTGAGTGCTGCCAATACGACGCACACACTCGTCTTCAACCGGCAGCCTGAAGATGAACCGGAAATCTCCGTCGATGTATCTGAATTCGCCAAATACGGCAAACTGCTTTACCAGGCCCGTAATAACCAGAAATCATTCAGGGACAACCTTCTCGATTTTGCCGGCCATATCAGCGGCTCACTGGACATCAATGGACTTAATACGGATATGGAGCAATTGATTGGTGAGTATTTAGACAAAGTTCAAAAAGATATCGCAGAGCAGAAAACCGTCATCATCGATGAGCTGAAAAAACCGCTGCCTGTAATAGAAGAAAGTGATTATGAAGAAGATCAGAAACTGCTTGAATCATTAACTGAAATTAAGGGTGATTAAATGACTATTATTAATAAAGAAGATTTGAACGAATTGGATAAGGCCGGGACCGTGCTTGCAGACTGCCGGAATATAATGGATAAGTTCGATGAATCTGAGCGCCTGGTGCAGTCAGATGGGATCACCGGTGCAGTGCATGTTCCACAGATGCCCTTTATGTTTAAATTTGATGGCATCAATGAAGGCAGACACCCTGTACCGGATCAGAGCGTCATAGATGCTCTGTACAGTACACTGTCTGCTGATGGTCAATATGAACTGCTGCTGTTTGCCGATTACAACAGCTTCTTCCATACGCGCTTATATTACCTTTTCATGTTGTATGGTTATGATGTTTATTTATTCAATGATGATTTAAATGTCATAAAAGAGTACTCCGGGGCATTTCATCAGGCGGACGTCGAGCTGCCGATCCAATTTGATTCGGCGGATTCTGTATTCAAATGTGACATCCATTATTCCATGGAAGCACTTGAAGAGAAGATGAAGCAGAATGTGCTGCTCATCGACGTCAGAAGCGAGGACAGATATCTCGGTATTACGGAACCAATCGATTATAAGAAGGGACATATCCCCGGCGCGGTAAACATACCGAACAGCCTGATATATCAAGACGGCCTGCTGGACTTCGGTGCATTGAATCACGCACTGGATAAATTTAAAGCGTTTGATGAAGTGATCGTCTACTGCGGCTCGGGCATGAGTGCGACACCAATGTTCACATTGCTCAACCATAACGGCATCAATGTTAAAGTCTATACAGGCAGTTTCTCCGAATGGATTACAGATGATTCCAACACAGTGGAGACATCGCCAAATACTCTGGAAGGTGTTCATTTCAATGACTAGTAAAACTTTGGTAATAGACGGCATGGCATTACTATTCCGCCATTTTTATGCAACAAGCTTCAGAAACCAGTTCATGGTCAACAATAAAAACATTCCGACAAACGGCATCCAGGGTCTCATCAGACATACGATGAAACTCGTTGAACTTACCCGGCCTGAAAATATGGTCATCACATGGGATATGGGGAAAGAGACGATACGTAATGAATGGTTCAAGGATTACAAGGCAAACCGGACAGCACCGCCCAAAGAGATGATTCCGCAATTTGACTATGTCAAAGAAATCATCCATGATATGGGCTTTTATCAGCTGGGGATACACGGTTATGAAGCGGATGATATCATTGGGACGCTTGCGGTGAATTATGATGATCTGATCATTGTCAGCGGTGACCGGGACCTGCTGCAGCTGCTTGGAAAGAATAATGATATATGGCTCACGAAAAAAGGCTTTACCGAATATCATTGCTATAACGAACAGAACTTTATTGATGAATATGATATCACTCCGGAACAGTTCGTCGATGTCAAAGCGCTGATGGGCGATTCCGGAGACGGTTACTACGGAGTAAAAGGCATCGGTGAAAAAACGGCGCTGAAACTGATCAGGGAATACAAAAATGTAGAAAGCATCATTGAAAATATCGATTCACTCAGCAAAGGCCTTCAGACAAAAATATTGAATGATATGTCGTCTCTTCAGATGTCTCACAAACTGGCCAAAATCATTACAGATGTAGAGTTCTCACATGATGAATATATAGACCATCGCAAACTGATTATCGATAAAGAGAAAATCGACCAGACACTGGTGGATCATGATTTACGCATCACTCAAAAATATATGCATACTTTAAATATATAGGAGGGCAATATGGCACTTATATATATAGATGCAGCGGCCAGGCAGAACCCTGTTTATGCTGCTGGGGCCGCAGTCATCAATGATGAGGGCACAAGACACGAATTCAAGTTTGATCTCGGAGCGCTCGATAACCATGAAGCGGAGTGGGCAGTATTGGATAAAGCTGTTGATGAGGCGATTGCATTAAATATAACATCTGTTATCATACATACTGATTCAAAAATAATCAGTGACAGCTTTGACAGGTATTTTGTTAAAAATAAAAAATTTCAACCATATTTCAACAGTGTCCGCAAAAAATCTGCGAAATTTGATCTGTTTCTGGTCAGCCATATGCCTAGAAACAGAAACAAATCAGCGGATCATCTTGCGAAAGAAGCACTTTATAAGTACACGAAGAAATGATGAAAGTCATTTCTTTTTTTATCTCGTGCTTTTCTGTATAATTAATTAAGGAGGTTGAAGATGAAACAGGAAACATTATATAAAATCAACCAACTTGAAGAAAAATATTGTCATGGCTGTTTATTGAAAAAATTAAACCGTGACCGCGGAAATCACACGAGTGCACATAAATTTTGCATCAGCCAGTGTTCTGTCGGTCTGAAAATCCGCAGCCACGGCAATCAATTACAATAGGAGGATTTATTAAATGGAAATTATAAGAATTGAACCGACACCAAGCCCTAATACTATGAAAATCACTGTGAGTGAAGAGAAAGAGGATATGAAATCAGCAACATACAGAAAAGCTTCTGATGAGGCTCCTGAATTCATTAACAGAGTATTGGAACTTGAAGATGTTACAAGTGTCTTTCATGCAATGAATTTCATTTCAGTGGACAAGTCGCCTAAAGCTGACTGGGAAACACTGATTCCTGAAATCGAAAACACTTTTAATTCAGACAACACTGATTCCGATGTAAAAAAAAACCAATAAATAATTCTCCCTTTGGTGAAGTGAATGTACAGGTATTGACTTTTAAAGGGATTCCTTATCAGATTAAGCTCAATGATGGGGCAGAACACAGAAAACAGCTGGATGACAGGTTCGTAAATGCAGTTGCAGAAGCCACACTGCCTGAAGATAATATCATCATGAGCCGGAAGTGGGAACAGAATTCCACACGTTACGGTACACCTGATGAAGTATTTACTGAAGTCATTGAAGAAATCAATGCTCTCTTTGATGAGGAGACCCTTACCAAGTTGGTCGAAGAAGCAAAAAGTAAACAACCGCCTTCTCCTAAACAATATCGTAAACTGAGTGTGCAGGAGTTCAAGGATGCCGAAGATTGGAAAGAGCGCTTGAATCTGCTTGACCATATGGAAAACCCGACAAAAGATGATTACGAACTTCTTGAACTGGCTCTGCAGGATGAAAAAATGCAGGTCAGACGGACAGCGGTATATTTACTTGCCATGATTGAGGATAAAGAAACATTGCCTTATTTGAAAAAAGGGCTGGAAGATAAAGCCGTACCTGTCAGAAGAACGGCAGGGGACGGATACAGTGATCTTGGACTGAAAGAAGGATTGAACGACGTCTATCCGCTGCTTGACGACAGAAGTCCAATCGTCCGCTGGCGGGCAGCTATGTTTATCTACGAAGTAGGCGATAAGGAAAGCTTGCCTTACTTGTATGAATATCAGGAGGACCCGCAGTATGATGTCAGATTACAAAAAGAAATTGCCATCGCACGCATAGAAAAAGGTGAAGAAGCTATGGGTAGTGTGTGGAAACAAATTCAGGAAAGGGAGAGATAAATTGAATCCTTATGAAGAGTACATGAAGGAAGTTGCAAAGCCGATGCGTGATGAACTGACCAACCGTGACTTTAAAGACTTGACCACACCCGATACGGTGGATGAATTCATGGGTACTGTAAAAGAAGATGAGACAGCATTCGTTGTCATCAACAGTGTCTGCGGCTGTGCAGCCGGTCTCGCTCGTCCGGCTGCCGTTACGGTCGCTGAGCAAAACCCTAAGCAGCCGCATCACAAAGCGACGGTTTTTGCAGGACAGGACAGAGAGGCGACTGCGCGCCTCAGAGAATTCATCGGTGAAGAACCGTCAAGTCCGTCATATGCCTTATTCAAAGGTAAAAACCTTGTTCATTTCATGCCCCGTGAGCAGATTGAAGGCCGGGATATCAACGATATTATGATGGATATAAAAGAGTCATTCGACGAAAATATTTCATAAAAAAAACCAGGAACGCTATTCCTGGTTATCGTTTTATCTTATTCAGTAATGCACAGTGAAACGAACCATGCTGCCATCAGGGCCAATCCAATTGAAAGTATCATTTCCATGAGTCAACACTCCAAGTAATCATTTTTATTATCATAATCAATTATATAGAAGTTTAGTGAAAAAGAAAAGAGGGGTATTATGAATAATTTTGACAAGGTCTACCACCAGCTGTTAGAACGGATTAAATCAGAAGGCTCTTTTAAAGATGACCGAACAGGGACGGGGACATATTCTGTTTTCGGACATCAGATGCGTTTTGATTTATCGGAAGGTTTCCCTTTACTCACTACAAAAAAAGTTTTATTTAAAATGATTGCTACAGAGCTTATCTGGTTTATACGTGGAGATACGAATATAAAGTTTTTACTTGAATATAATAATAATATTTGGAATGAGTGGGCTTTTAAAAATTGGGTTGAGTCTGATGAGTACAGTGGTCCGGATATGACCGATTTCGGCCGCAGAGCACTTCAGGAGGAAGCGTTCAATGAAGTTTATAAAGCTGAAATGGATAAGTTCAAAGAAAATATTTTGACGGACGACACATTCAGTGAAAAATACGGCAACCTTGGTAATGTCTACGGTAAACAATGGAGAGACTGGGTTGGTCCGGATGGTCAATCGACTGATCAGTTGAAAAACGTCATCGAATCTATTAAGTCCAATCCTGATTCGAGAAGACACATTGTTACGGCATGGAACCCTGCCGAGATTGATACGATGGCATTGCCGCCGTGTCATTCCTTTTTCCAATTCTATGTCAATGACGGCAGACTGAGCCTGCAACTTTACCAAAGAAGTGCAGATGTATTTCTCGGTGTTCCGTTCAATATAGCGAGTTATTCCCTCTTGCTCCTGATGGTTGCCAAAGAATGTGGTTTAGAACCGGGCGAATTCGTGCATACTATGGGTGACGCACATATATACTCCAATCATTTGGAGGCTGTGGAACAACAGCTGTCAAGAGACAGCTTTGAACCGCCAACATTAAAGATAAACAGCGATGCATCTATATTTGAAATTGAATATGAAGACTTTGAAGTCGTGGATTATGAATCCCACCCATACATCAAAGCAGCAATCGCAGTCTGATCAGGAGGAATAAAATGGTATCGTTAATCGTAGCACATGCAAATCAAAATGTAATTGGCTTCAATGGTGATATGCCCTGGCATCTGCCCGCAGATTTGAAAAATCTTAAAAGCCTGACCGAAGGCAATACGATTGTCATGGGACGTAAGACATTGGAAACTTTAAAGAAGCCATTACCGAATCGTAAAAACGTTGTACTGACACGAAATAAAGACTTTAAATTTGATGGTGTCGAAATCATCCATGATATCGATGACATTCACAATCTGGAAGGTAAGGTCTTTATTTTCGGTGGCAGTAATGTCTATAGACAGACGATGCACCTTGTAGATGAGATGTTCATCACTAAAATTCATGAGGCTTTCGCAGGAGATACATTTTTCCCTCAATATGATGTAACCGAATGGGAAATTGAAGAGATCACACCTGGAGTCGTCGACGAAAAAAATAAATATGCGCATGAATTTATGCATTTAAAAAGAACGCTGTGAAGTGGAATAATCATGAATATCTGGAAATGGTTATTTATTATTCTTTTGTTGCTGAATATACTTGTATTGGGTTCATTATATATTTTTTTATCGGGTAACTACGACGAGGTGGATACCGGTGAAAGTGAAGGTAGTTCAGGCGAACATGTTGTGATATTACAGAATCACACGGTAGAAACTTTGCTGAATTCTTTTTTACAGGAAGACTCAGCCAATGAGATTGCGGTTTCCATTGATGAAAACAACATTGAGCTTTTTTCCGAGAATGAGTATTTGAATATGAACTTTGATACGACATTCAATCTGAACCCGCAAATAACCGACAGCTCGATCATATTTGAAATCAGCGATATCTCTGTAGGGCAGCTGCCTTTAACAGAAGATATGCTGTACACATTAATCAGAACAAGTGCTGATCTGCCGGAAGGTATTGAATTCAGCACAGATTCAAAAGCATTGATAATCGATAAAATTCTATTCGATGACTACAGTGATCTGTCACTTGATATTGAAGAAATTGATTATCAGAATAATTCGTGGTATTTTTCCATTGAAAATTTAAACTGAGGTGAAATAATTTGGCAAAAGCAACATTGGGAGGCGGCTGTTTCTGGTGTCTCGTTAAACCTTTTGATCAATGGGATGGCGTAAATTCAGTCATTTCAGGTTATTCAAACGGTGAAGTGGACAATCCGACTTATGCACAGGTAAGTACAGGGACAACCGGCCATATAGAAGTTGTACAGATTGACTATGATGAAGATATTATTTCTTTTGAGGAGATTTTGAATATATTCTTTAAAACATTTGATCCAACTGATACAGAAGGACAATTCGGCGACCGTGGAAGCCAGTACATGCCTGCCGTCCTTTACCATGATGAACAACAGAAGGAAACAGCTGAAAAAGTGATAGAGGAATTGGATAACAGTAATGTTTTTGATAAACCGATCAATACGCCTGTTATGCCGCTGAAGTCATTTTATGAGGCAGAAGAGGAACACCAGGATTTTTACAAGAAGAACCAGGGCCATTATAATGCATATTATAAAGGTTCCGGACGTAAAGCATTTATAGAAAATCATTGGAGTGAATCGTAATGAGTATAAGAAAAAATATTGATGAATTAACTTCAACAGAATATAGTGTAATGAAGGAACAGGGTACTGAACCGCCATTTCAAAATGAGTATTGGGATCATTTCGAAGATGGTATCTATGTCGACAAGATAAGTGGAAAGCCTTTGTTTACTTCTAAAGACAAGTTCCACTCTTCATGCGGCTGGCCAAGTTTTGCTAAAGGGGCTTCTGATGATATTACCGAACATTTTGATGATTCCTTCGGCATGAGAAGAACCGAGGTACGCAGTACGGAATCGGACAGTCACCTTGGACATGTGTTTGAAGACGGACCGGAGGAACTCGGCGGTTTACGTTATTGTATTAATTCTGCGGCAGTAACTTTTATCCCTAAGAATGAACTTGAGGAAAAAGGGTATAAAGAATACGTAGATTACTTTAATAACTAAATAGGAGTTGATTCACATGTTCAAAAATTTATTTGGGAAAAAAGATGACTCGCCTGTCGAGAGTTCACTTGAAATTAAAAGTCCATTTAACGGCAAATATGTAAAGCTGGAAGATATTCCGGACCCTGTTTTCGCCGAGAAGATGATGGGAGAAGGATTTGGTATTGAACCTTCCGATGGTGAAGTTGTTTCACCGGCGGCCGGAGAAATCATGCAGGTCTTCCCGACGAACCACGCTGTCGGCATTAAAACGGCAAATGGTGTTGAAATACTCATTCATATCGGTCTTGAAACCGTGGCAATGGAAGGGGAAGGCTTTACAGGCCATGTCAGCGAAGGCGACAGTGTCGAAGTAGGAGATAAACTTGTCAGCTTTGATATGGACCTCGTTTCAAAACAAGCAAACAGTACCATTTCACCTGTCATCATTACAAACAGTGACATATTAAAGTCATTCGAAATTGTCGATACAGGAGAAGTCAGCGGCGCACAGACTGTTGTTGCCAAAGCTGAAGTGAATTAATGAAAGATTATTCATATTATCAATATATTAAAATCCGGACCGGTGAAAAATCGGATATCGGTATTTTAAGTGAATATATCAGAAAAGACAGTATGTTTCCCAAACAAGAAATTGACTACCATCAACTTAGTGATTATTTGGAAAGAAATCCTTACCCTGATCTAAAATTAAGTGCATTTGATGATTCTTATCAAGACTATCAAAATTGGTTAAACCATTGACAAAAGGAGATTTAAAATGAGTATTCATATTAACGCACAAAAAGGCGATATTGCAGAAACAATTCTATTACCGGGAGACCCGTTACGTGCAAAGTATATTGCAGAGAATTTTCTAGAAGACGTTACCTGCTATAACGAAGTAAGAAACATGTTAGGTTTTACAGGAACTTATAAAGGTAAACGTATCTCTGTACAGGGTACAGGTATGGGTGTACCTTCCATTTCAATCTATATCCATGAATTGATGGAAGAGTACGGCGTTAAAAATCTTATTCGTGTCGGCACGTGCGGCGCAATCCAAAAAGACGTAAAAGTCCGCGATGTAATATTGGCACAAAGTGCATCGACTGACTCCTTCCAAAACAGAAAATTGTTTGGTAACTTTGATTATGCACCGACGTCCGACTTTGATTTACTTCTTTCCAGCTACAATGAAGCGAAGAAAAAAGGGTTGGAAGTCAAAGTGGGTAACGTATTCACTGCAGACTCTTTCTATGATGAAAAGGGCGATGTGGAAATGATGGCTAAGTACGGTGTGCTTGCTCTTGAAATGGAATCATCCGCACTCTTTACAATCAGTAAGAAGTTTGATGCAAGAGCTTTAGCCATTTTAACTGTTTCAGACCACGTGTTGACGGGTGAAGCGACTTCAAGTGAGGAAAGACAGACAACATTCAATGAAATGATTGAAGTTGCCCTTGATGCGGCATTGCCATTTGCAGATGAATAATTTTTCAATAATTTATATTTTCTTAAAGAACAGTGGATTTTCCACTGTTCTTTTTCTTTTAATATTATCAACTAACTGATAAACTATAAGATATTATGCTCTTAGAAGTTAGGTGTGTGTAATTTGGACGAAAATAAAAATAATAATGAAACAAGCCATAAATCCAAAAGAATCAGTATTAATCCTTTTTGGCTGATTATAACCATATTGGCTGCTGTAATACTTTCCAGTGTAATCACAGCTTTAAGTCTGGAGGCGGGCTCTGAAAAGGCCGTCAATGTCGGCACGGATACGAGAAGTGAATTCTCTAAGTTATATAGTGTGTATGATACGATTTCCACTGACTTTTATGATGAAGTCAATAATGAGGAACTAATCGAATCCGCTATAGAAGGTATGGTCCAGGGCCTGGATGATCCGTACAGCGAATATATGAATGTTGATGACACTGAAGCATTCCAGGAAACTGTCACGGGGGATTTTGAAGGCATCGGTGCAGAAGTGATGCAGGAAGGCAACCGTATCGTAGTGACTTCACCTATGAGAGGCTCGCCGGCAGAGGCCGCAGGCGTCGAACCGGGAGACCAGATCATTGCAGTTGACGGTGAGAGCATAGAGGGCATGACCACTACTGAAGCTGTCCAGCTGATCCGTGGAGAAAAGGGAACGGATGTTGTATTATCAATCGTTCGCGGTGAAGGTGAACCGATAGACATAACAGTCACAAGAGATACAATTCATATTGAAAGTGTTACTTATGAAGAGATTGATAACGTCGGTCATATCAGCATAAACAGATTCCAGGAAGGCACAACAGAAGAATTTGAAGAAAGTATCAATCAGGCATCGGAAGATGAAGTCGAGGACATCATTGTCGATTTCAGGTACAACCCGGGCGGACTGCTTTCTGAAGCAGTATCGCTAATCAATCAGTTTGTCGCTAAGAATGAGGTGGCTCTCATGCTGGAAGACAGCAATGGCGAGAGAGTTGAACTGGAAACCGAAAATCGTCGTAATGACAATACAGAAGATATGAACGTATATATTTTGATCAATGAAGGTTCAGCGAGTGCTTCCGAAGTATTTACAGGTGCGCTAAATGATCATTTTGATGACGTTGTCATTGCAGGCACACAATCATTCGGCAAGGGTGTCGTACAGCAGACACAAAACTTCAATGACAATTCCATGTTGAAGTACACTAATACCAAATGGCTGACACCGGAAGGGACTTGGGTCCACGAAGAAGGTATTACACCTGATATAGAACTGGTCAACCCTGATTACTACAGAGTGGAAGTCATTAATGAAGATGATGTCTATACTGAAGGACAGGAAAGCGAAACAATTACTTCCATAAAAGTTGCACTTGATACGCTTGGCTATGATGTCGGGACAATCAATGAAACTTATGATGAACAGCTGACTGAAGCAGTCACAAGCTTCCAGGAAGATAATGATATTGAAGCAGACGGTAATGTCACAGGAGATACTTCAGTCGAACTGATGTCTGAACTCAGGGAATTCATCAACGAAAATGATGCTCAACTTGAATATCTGGTGGATTACATCAATGGTGAACACAGTGAGGAAGAAATAGAAAATATTGCACAGGAAAACGCGCAGAATATTGAAATTAAAACAATAGAAGAACTTCAGGATGAAGCTGAAGAAACAGAATAATAGTAATTTTGAGTCGCACAAAAATTTTGGCTCTACGTCAAATCAGGTTGATGGGCATTGAGATCCTTGAGTCTAGCTCGCTTTATGCGAGCTAGACTCTTTTTTTATTTGTGGTCGGTATAACCGGGTCATTAATAATATACGATCTCTGAAATGCGCAAAGTTACGATAGCCAAAAGCCACGCGTTTTAATGTTTTGATACTGTTATTGATGCCTTCCAGCGGGCCATTTGTGAGTGTTGGATAGGCCAGTGTGTTCTGGATATACGGACTGTACTTTTTAAACGTACGCAACACCCTGCGCATCCCCGAGGACAGTGGGTGTTCCGATGATGTGTGAATCAAGTGATTAAATCGCTCCATATTGCCGGTTTTCAATGCGTCCGTCAATGCATGGGCATATTCATGATTACTGTTTAATGTCTCATCGACCTCCAATAAATACGCCACAATCCCATGGTCGGATTTCCATTGTTTAAATAATGGATAGTTCTTATGTTGGATTCGGGACAAATCCTTTGGATGTTTTAAAAGCAGTTTCCAGTAGCGTTTAAATTTATTGTATAACGGCCGGTCTTTATGCCGCTACTGATTCATGACCTGGATGCGTGTCCGATTGACCTCACGATGGAGTGCCTGGACCAGGTGAAACTTATCGATGATGATTTTTGCGTTGGGAAAACAGGTCTGGATCACATTGATGTAAGGGGAATACATATCAATAGTCACTGTTTTCACCTGTTGTCTGGCTGGCCGGTCATAGCGTAAGAAATACTGAATGAGTCCGGACTGCTTTCGGTCTTCTACGATGTCAATCACGCGATGACTGACAGCGTCGCAGAATATAAAACTCATGGCCGCATCGACGGATTGCACACTTTTAAATTCATCAAATGAAAGATGTG